>CBCXVS010000128.1:0-19705 GCA_965178525.1 uncultured bacterium
GAACAAAGGTCAATTCGTTTCAGGCTTTTGAGTTTTTATTCCAACAAGTTGTCGCCGAATCACGGGAGGAACTTCGGGCTAATGGCGACAATCAGGCGATTGACGGCTTCGGTTGGGCTTTCCGCTCCGGCATCTACCCTGAAGATGCCCACACCACACCATGCGACCAGGCACGCGAGTAAACCGCACAACAGAGGCAATCGTGTGCCCATCACCATCGCCATATCTCCTTGTGTGTCTCTGCGTTGGCTTTGGGCCGGCAGTGCGTCATCCGTATGTGGCGTGTTCTGTACACCGGACCCCCGCTCAGCGTGTACGCACGTCGCGCTCGCTTTCTGACATGCATCTTCACGCCTTTGGCACCCTGCCATGGCTCGCAGACTCGCTATGGTAGAGAGAAGCCTGCGGTTTCCTGCACGCCGCTCATGACCGCTGATATAAAGATAGAGCAATGGTCATGCCAGAAACCGCCACACGATTTATCCTGTGCGGGAGCCATGCCGGTGGATGTCATCGCTGGCTGCTGCCAAGTTGCTGACACTTCCTGTTGAATATTTGTCGCTGACTGCGGCGGATTGTCAAGACGACTGGAGCGTGAGAACACTGGCGTTATCGAAAGAACGAAGTGTTGAGCTAGACGCACGACGGGCGCCGTCACGTTCCACGTCTGACATGAAGCCTAGATCGAAACCGTGGCGAGAAGACTGTAGAAGTCTCTGTCTCACGTTTATTCATTTATTTCATTACATTCTCAGTATAGAATCCGTATCATATGGGCACAGAGATAACCTATTATTTATTTTCGTCCATGCCGGTATTGCATTGCTATTGTAAATACCATATAATGCCGCTCTTTGACTGTTGAGAAATAGATCGGCGTTGGTCGCCTATGATCGCCTCAATACGGCTGAGATGGCCCGTGTTTGCCGATGTGTCACGGTTGCCAACTAGGACCGGCTGGACCGGACTGGTCGGCTGGTCTATGACGACTTCCCGGCAGCAGAAGGCGTGGTGTGAGCAGGTCTCTTCTATGAATACGTCATTGCGTCCATGGGACGAAGACAATGTGGGAGCACTATCCCGCCCATCCCTGAAGGGGCATATTGAGATTGCCCGCTTCGATCATTGGTTCAAAAATGTATTTGTGCTTCCGGGTATTGTGACAGCTCTCAGTATCGGATCGTCATCGCTCACGGTCGGCCTGCTGTGGGACATGATCGTCGGCTTGGTAGCCGTTGGATTGGTGGCATCGAGTAATTATGTCATCAATGAAGTGATGGACGCACCGTTCGATCGTCAGCATCCGACCAAGCGGCATCGTCCCGTCCCATCAGGACGGGTCTCTCTCCCCCTGGCCTATGTGCAGTGGCTGGCGTTCATGCTGGCTGGCATCGGGCTTGGGTGGACATTGTCATGGCTTTTCGTCCTGACGTTGATCATGTTTTGGCTCATGGGCTGCGTCTATAATATCGTCCCCTTGCGGAGCAAGGACGCGCCTTATATTGACGTGCTCTCCGAGTCTGTAAACAATCCCTTGCGGATGCTCGCGGGGTGGTGCATCGTCGGTCCTATGGTCGTGCCCCCGGTTTCGCTTTTGCTGAGCTACTGGATGATCGGATGTTATTTCATGGCGATGAAGCGCTTTGCAGAGTATCGCCATATTCGCGATCCGGCGCGGGCCGCCGCCTACCGCAAGTCGTTTGCCTTTTACACGGAGGAACGGTTGCTGGTCTCCGTCATGTTTTACGGCTCCGCCGCCATGTTGTTTTTCGGCGCGTTCATTGGCCGGTACCGGCTCGAAATGATCCTGTCGTTTCCGTTTGTGGCGTTTGTCATGGCGGTGTATCTTGCCTTGGCGTTCCAGGAAGACAGCGTTGTGCAGCGGCCTGAAGGTTTGTACCGTAAACCGCTGGTGATCTTCCCCGTTGCGGTGTGTACACTTCTGATGGGACTTTTACTGTTTGTCGATATGCCAATCCTACACGTGGTTTTTCGGCCGACGTTTTCTGCAGAGTAGTCCTGCGTACCGCACACCTCACCCGAGTCGTTCCAGGGTTGGATACGTTGCATGACAGAGGAGCCTGCTGTAGATGTCCTGTTCGTCGATCTCGATGGGACGCTTGTCGCCACCGATGTATTGTGGGAGGCACTGCTGCTGGCCGTCAAACGCGATCCTCGCGTGCTCCTGCAGTTGCCTCGATGGGCAGCCCGGGGGCGAGCTGTGGCCAAACGCACGCTGGCCCAGCAGGTCACGCCTGACCCTCGGCTCTTGCCCTATCATGAAGAGGTGCTCGCTTTTCTACAGGCGGAAAAAGGGCACGGACGTCCGCTCGTTCTGGCGACCGCTAACGATAGATTATGGGCGCAGGCGGTCTCACATCATGTTAATCTCTTTGACGATGTCTTGGCCAGTGATGGCGAGCGGAACCTTAAAGGATCGGCAAAGCTCAGAGCCATCCGGACCTATTGTCAGGCGCGTGGCTATGACACCTTTGCCTATATCGGTGATGCGACGGCCGACTTGCCGATTTGGGAGCAGGCCGCACACGTCTATGTCGTTGCCCCATCCAAGCGCCTGCGGACGGCCCTGACGGACCTACGGCAACCGGTGCGCATTGTCGCAGGGCAGCGATCGCATTTTGCTCCCGCGATCCATGCGCTCTGGAGCCAGCGGTGGGTCAAAAATATGTTGCTGTTTGTCCCCTTGATCTCTGCGCCTGAGTTGGCGTCGAGCCATAAGATGTTGTTGGCGCTCCTTGCGTTCGTGGCCTTGAGCCTCTGTGACTCCGCGGCCTATATGCTGAACGATATGCTGCATGTCGAAGCCGATCGACGCCACCCCAAAAAGCGCTACCGGCCCTTTGCTGCCGGCATGCTTCCGCTTGCCTATGGCATGCCCCTGAGCGGTGGTCTCTTGGCGTGTGGCCTCGGCTTGGCGCTGCTGACCCTGCCGTGGTCTTGTGTGGGAGCGCTGCTTGTGTACATGCTGCTGACGGCCCTTGACACATTCCGGCTGAAGCCGCAGGTGATCCTGAACATGCCGATCTTGGCCGGGCTGTATGTCCTCCGCGTTCTGATTGGAGGGATGGCAACCGACATCCAGCTTTCTCAATGGCTCTTCCCTGTTGTATCTTTCTTCAGGGACTAATATAGGCGCCTGGGCAGCTTGACCTGGCAAAACTTCTGACAGGATGTGATGCATTTTGGATGATCACGTAGATGCAAAGAGTCGGCCCATACAGCGAGTGCGGCACAGGCTATTTGCCGTGCTCCGGATCGCTTTCGATCTTGGTCTGTTGGTCTATCTGGTGGCGTCCGGGACCCTTGATGGGACCGCTCTCATCGGTTTAGCACACGTCTGGCCCGTGTCTCTGCTGGCGCTCAGCCTCTTGGGTGGAGCTGTCTTTCTGACCGCCTAGCGTTTGTGTATGCTCATGCAGCCACACGATTTGCAGCTCGCGTTGTCTTCTTCCATCAAACTCACCTGGATTGGCTTGTTTTTCAATATCTGCTTGCCGGGCGCCACCGGCGGCGATGTGGTGAAAATCTACTACGCAACTGAAAACAATCGTGGGCGGCGCCTTGAGATTGTGACGATCCTCATGCTCGATCGGGTCATGGGCATGTTTGCGCTCCTGCTCTTACCGCTTCTGCTCGTGCCCTTCTGGGGGCATCATTTGGCCGCGATGCAGATTGTCCGCGCCTTACTCTGGTTCGCCGGAGTCTGTGTGCTTGGACTCTGTCTCGGGATGCTGTATTGCACGGGAAAACATGCGGCCCGAAGCCGTGTGTTAGCCTGGGTTTACCGCACGTTGCCAGGTGGACGTTATGTGGCGCGCATATTTGATACTTTACAGGCCTACCGTTCATATAAGATATTATTTTTAAAGTATTATCAATATCTCTCAGCGTCCATGCGGGCATGACTGTCGGCACGCTCCTCATCGCCCAGGTGACGAATCCTGCTGGCGCCAGTAGGCTGATGGCGCTCCTGATTCCGTTGGGTTTTGCAGCCAACGGATTGCCCCTCACACCTGGTGGATTAGGCGTGGGAGAGGCGGCTTTTGATACGCTTTTTCAGCTTGCCGGATTCACGGGCGGCGCGGTAGCGCTGCTTGGGTGGCGGATGCTCATGCTCCTATTGAGTCTGCCGGGCCTGATTCTCTACCTCTTCGCTAAGAAACATGCCATCGTTTCACACCAACCCGCTCCTTCCATGTGACTCCGTCGATGCTTTCTGCCTTGTCTGTTGCTGGAGATGTATGGCTGCAATGAGCATAAAAAAAGGGCACAATGTGCCAAACGCCCATGAAACGGTCTCCAATATTATTCCCTGAATTGCGGTGCGCAACACTTGAAGCGCCATGAGGAGGTTGTAGAAGATGGCACGAACGCATATCAGTCCGGAAGACAGGCAAGCGATATACGATACCCTCGCTCGCTATGTCTGGTGCATGGATACTGGAAATATCGATGGCGTCGTTGCAACGTTTGCAGAAAATGGCGTGATCAAAGATATCACAGGCAAGTTGTGGGATGTACAGGCTGGGGGTGTGAAGGCGTTTGCATCTCATTTTCTGACGCAGCCGGACCGACCGGTGAGCCAGCATTGGATACAGCATATGTTTGTCGAAGAGGCGACTGAATCCGGTTATTGCGTGACGTCCTATTGGGCGATGCTCGCCCTGGATGCGCAAACCAACGACAAATCCATCCGCTCATTCGGTCGCTACCGTGACACCTGTGTCACGGTGAATGGCGCGTGGTTGATTCAGGAAAAGGTGATCGATCCCTGGAATCGCACAACGCTCCTTCAGCTCAAGTCCTCTTGTCGTCTGCAGCACTAGGCGTCAGGCCACACCGGTAGCTCAAGAAAAGATGGCGTCGTCTCGGCATGATGCACGGTGTTGGTGGCGACGCGGATATCGGCATCCGTATCCCGTGCCAGCACCGGGTTGCCACTATTCGTGTTGCGGGCCCGGCGTGGGAAGTTGCTACTGGTGATATCCACTTGAATGCGGCTGCCAGCGCGGAAGGTGTGATGGATATCGGCCAGGTGAATGGTCAGCGGATAGATTTGATCAGCCTCGAGATGGTGTGGCTTGGGCGTCGCCTCCCGGTACATGGCCCGCACCACCCCATCCATGAGCAGGGTGGCCCGCCCGCCGGGCTCCAGCTCGATCAACTTGGCGACAAAATCGGTATCGCGGCAACTGCATTGGATGTGCAGCGCCACCCGTACGGTGCCGGCGATGGTGAAATCTTGCTGCAGCACGTCACCACGGTAAATTAACCCGTAATGGGGGAACTCGTAAAGCGGGCGTTGATCGAGCGGTCCCGCGTCGATCAACATATTGCGCCCGCCTAGAGTTGGAATCGGCTGGCGTGGATCATAAACATAGTAGCGGGGCTCGCCGCCAGGTCCGGCTACAGTGAGCTTGCCGTCACCCCGCAAGTAAAACCGGCGCGGCGTGATGCCTGGTGGCGGCCAGGACGCTGTATAGCGCCAGTCATCGGCAACATAAGTGTCACGGTCCTCGACCCAGGCGCGCGGTGAATAGAACACGGCTGGACGATCCATAATGCCAGTCTGCTCCCCTTTGAGCCAGTAGTCGAACCATTCAAAATAAGGGTCGCGGGGCCAGAATTTTTCTTGGTAGATGAAGTAGTGATCGTTGGGTCCGATCCACAGGAGCTGGTTGCCAACGCGGTTCTGAATGTCGTGGAACGCGGCCAACACACTGGTCTGGAAGATATCGAACCAGGTGGTGGCGTGAAAGCCGGGAATCTCAATGGTACTGCGAAAATTGTGTTGCGCCCGGAAGGTGTCAGCCGCGGGATGCGTGATGATCTCATCGAGATAGGGCTGCCAGGTGGCAAAGTTGGGATAATCGGTGAGCGGCAAGCGCATCCAATCGGCCGAACCGATGAATGGCGGATTGGCCTGGCGTGCAGCTTCAAGGCGTGTATAACACGCTGCGGCCGCGGCCGCAGCGGTCTCCATCTCTGCCGCGCTGGCGCCATGCCGCTGCATCGCCGTCATTTTGTGCGACGGTGATAGGCCCGGGATATTGCGCGACACCCAGAGCCACAACCGCTCCATCTCGATCGACTGCCCCTCGTAGACCACATCGTCGTAGATGCTGGAGCCGCCCACTTGAGCGAAAAAGGCCCGCAAACTGGGGTGCCGCTGCGACGCGGCGGCAAGGGTTGTGGTCGCACCGGCGGACGAGCCGGACATGCCCACCATCTGATTGGTCCAGTCCTGCTTGGCGATCCACGCCAGCGTGTCGTAGCCGTCGGCCGCATCATCAGCGTACACACGGTCCTCCCCTTCGGAGCCATATCGGCCGCGCGTATCTTGGTAGACGGCCGCATAGCCATGGTCGACGATCTGGCGCCAGCCACGTAGAATCGAACCGCGGAAAGGCTCCTCAGGGCTCGGTAGCCAGCCCTTTGTACAGTCGGTATAGGACTGGTGTTCAGGCGCGGTAATCCCGTAGGGCATGCGCTGCAGGATCACCGGAAAGCCCGGCTCGCCACGTGCCGGTAAGAATACGAAGGTGTTGAGCCGCACGCCGTCGCGCATCGGCACCATGGCCTGAAAGCATCGGGCGTTATGAATCTCTTGAAGTTGCGCCAGCGTGGTGGTGTCTGAAGGCTGGTATCGTTCGGCCATGATGGTCTTTCCATGTGAGGCAGGCTTCACCGCTTGGTAATCTGTGGCGTATCAGGCGTATCATGCCCACCATAGCGTGTCAAGCGTGCCTGCCGACTGCAGCCGTGAAGACGTGCCCAAACAAAACTATATTCATATTTTTCCTCTGGAAAAACGATGTCGCTAATTTTGTCCAGGTACTTATGGTGTACAATGGCGTGCGATGCTTGCCGTGAAAAGACAGCGCAAACGCGGGAGGGGGGAGAAGATAGGGTAGACATGGAATCGTGTGAGGAGGGATTGCGCATGATGACGTCGTACGAGGCGCACCAGCGCCGTGGCGATCGGACCGTAGGTAGCCGTGCGCGCGTGCTATTGGTCCTCGCCGTACTCCTGCTGAATGGGCATACCCATGGCATCCTGCGGAGCGTCGCTTTGCAGACGGTCTCCACGGCCGACCCTGATCATCTTCGAGTTCGTGCTTCACTTCCAGCGGGGGGGCTCTCAGGTATTATTCCCATCAACCCGCCGGCCGAGGCCGCCGTGAACACGGTACAGCCTCTGGTGTTTCAGCTCGCCGACGCAGCTGGCCAGCCGCTACCGACGGTGGGTGTCCTGGTGCGCTTTGAGCTGCGGCGTGCTCCCATGCCACGCCGCGCCGATTCCCTGCCGGCTTCGTTGTGTTCGGAGACGCCTGGCTCACCCGGATGTCCGAATGAGATCGCGAGCACCGATGCCGCTGGGCAGGCGACCGTCTTCCTGACGGTTGGGCACACGTCCGGGGAGATTGAAGTTGACGTGCAGATGCTGGATGACGAGGCATCCACCACGGTGACGCTCCTAGCCCAGCCGGATCTCGACTCGGTGCGTCAGGTGGAAGTGTCGGGGAATAATCAGACGGGTGAACCGGGGCAAGAGTTGCCAGAGCCCTTGGTGGTGCGGCTTGAGGATCAGTTTGGCAATCCCATCCCGGAATCGGACGTGACCGCGAGGGTCATCCAGGGCGATGCCGAGTTCGTTACACCCGGACCAGAGGGGGCAGGCCGCATGCCCAGGTCTCATCTGCGATGGCAAGGCTTCGCAACGCCGCCGACACCCGCGGGTCCGGAGCCAATGGTCACGATACAGACCGATGTCCAAGGCGAAGCCCGCTTTTTTCTCCGCATTGGCGCGGCTGAGCGGGAGGTCGTTCGGGTCGAGGTCTCGGCGGACGCGTTTCCACAGGCGGAGCCGATACAGTTTGTCGCCTTGGTCGGTTTTCCATTTGTCAGGGGCATCGAGGTGGAAGCCGATGGCTCATTGGTGGTGGCGGATGTGAGTCTCAATGCCGTGCTTCGCGTGCATCCGGTCACGGGAAACCGCCGTGTGGTGTCAGGCGCCGGCGTGGGCAGTGGGACACCCTTGGCAACGTTATTTGACATTGCCATTGAGGCGGATGGCTCCCTTGTGATCGCACAGGCTGTCCTGCCCAGGGCGCGTTCACAGATCGTACGCATTGATCCGCGCAGTGGCGTCCGCACCCTGGTGACCGAGGGTGACGATATTAACGATAGCGGTGCGACGCTTGTCCTGCCATTTGCCGTCGCCGTGGAGGGCGACGGGTCGCTGGTGGTGGCGGATGCAACACTCGGAGCGGTGGTACGGATCGATCCTGTGAGTGGCGCCCGGCGTATCGTGTCAGGAGGCCCGGATAACCTTGGCAGTGGGCCGCCCTTTCTTGGCAGGCTGTTCGATATTGCCGTCGCCAGCGATGGGGCGTTGCTGGTCACCTCGGCCGCCCCCCAGGCGGCCGTGATACGGATCGATCCCGTAAGCGGCGCCCGGACGATCGTATCGGGGGCGGAGGTCGGCAGTGGGCCGCGCTTCGTGAACATCACCGCCATTGCTGTGGAACGCGATGGCGCCCTGGTGGTAACGGCGCCGACTGACAGCGGTGCCGCAGTGTTTCGGGTCGATCCCGTAAGCGGCGCCCGGACGATCGTATCGGGGGCGGAGGTCGGCAGTGGGCCGCGCTTCGTGGGTCTCAGCACCATTACCGTAGAACGCGATGGGGCTCTGATCGTGGGTGATTTCGGGCGCGGCGCATTGCTGCGGGTAGACCCACGCCGTGGGGATCGCACCATTGTGTCTGAAGCCCGCTTCGGGAATGGCCCGCCTTTTATATTACCGTTGCGCATTGCGACCGAACGGGATGGCTCTCTCATTGTCATTGATGCCGCGTCCGATGCCGTTATTCGGGTGGATCCCGTCACCGGGGATCGGATCGTCGTGTCAGATGCCACAACGGGTACAGGCCCACCTTTTCAGTCAGCTATGACAGTTGCGGTTGAAGCTGATGGGGCTCTCCTGGTGGTGGACAATGTTGCCCGTGCCGTGCTGCGGGTGGATCCGCGCCGGGGTGACCGCACCATCGTCTCCGGTGGTGTGACGCCGATGGGGAATGGCCCGCCTCTCCTCGCGCCCTTCAGCATTGCCATCGACGCGGATGGCGCACTCCTGCTCATTGACCTTGGCCAGAGGCTTCTGGCCAGCTCGATGGTTCCGCCGGCGGTGGTGCAGATTGACGCTCAGAGTGGTGACCGCACCATCGTCTCCGGCGGCGCGCAGAACCTTGGGAGCGGTCCGCCTTTGCAAACCCCCATGGGCCTCGCCATCGAAGCGGATGGCTCCATCGTGGTCGCGGATTGCGGTGGCGTGTGCGCGCTCTTTGCCGAGTCGGTGAATACGTCGATCCCGCCGGCGGTGGTGCGTGTGGACCGACGCCGTGGTGATCGCACGACCGTGTTAGGCCCGCCTGACACCGCAAGGGTCGATCTACTGTTCTCGGTCTTTTCGGATATTGTGGTACAGGCAGATGGGGCGCTGGTGCTGGTTGGCGGGTTCATATTCACAGCGACCGTGTGGCAGATCGACCCCCTCAGTGGCGCACCAACCCTGATCTCAGGCGTTACCCCTTTAGGTCAAACTGCCGGGAGTGGTCCCCCCTTGAGTGGCCCGTTCGGGGTGGCAATCACCCCGGACGGCGCCCTGGTCATCGCGGATCTCTTGCTCGGCGCTGTCGTTGCCGTCGATCCACTCACGGGCAGACGCACCATCGTTTCCAAATAGCGTGTGTAGGAGAAGACAGTCGCAATGTTGGCTCATGTTCTTCCGGAGCCGGGTAGATCTGGCATGGCTTGGTGGCGTATGCTCATCCTTCTGGGACTGGCTTTATGCCTAGTGTGCTGCAGTGCGGGTGGCGACCGTGGTGAGGAGACACCTCTGACCCAACAGTTGGACCTGGAGGCGATTGTGAATGTGGTCGAGATCTACCGCCAGGCACTGGCCGCGGAAGATATCGACACCTTACAGCGTGTGCTACAGCAGCCGACGACGCGAGTTCAAGAAACCGAGCGTGACTCACTGCAGGTGAGAAACCAGGTAGAAGACGCGGTTTTTACCGATGCACAGGCGTTTCGCGAAGACATGACTCTAGCGTTACAAGCGTTTACGTTTACGGATCTGGGGATCCCGGAGCAGGCGGTTGAGGTGGCAGACGATCGTCGTAGTGTGACGTTTCAAGAGGTGGAGAGTGTGCTCGACCCCACGACGATGGCGCAACAAACGCGAGTTTATCGTACCACCTTCCGGCTCGTTCGTGAGGAACGTGAGGATGGCGCCGTGACCTTCCGAGTCGCCGCGGTGAGGCGACAAGGACCCTTGTTGCGGGTCACGATGCCAGGGCGCGTGTTCGCTTCCGTTCCAACCCGTGTTGACGTGTCGGCGGGGAGCACGGGTATGTTTGCGATTGACAAGGTCGACATGGAGTTCCCTGAAGCGGGTGACACGCGAGACCCTGTGGACTGTCCCGATGATCCGATAGCGCCCATAGGGCTGCAAAGCGACGAAACGGAAACGCGGTTTCGAGGTATCTTGACGCCCCCGAACGCCGAGCGCTCCGGCATCCGGACGCTTTGTGTGCATGTTGCCACACGTGGGGGCGAAACGCTGCTGATCCGGCATTGGTATCGGCTGCGGGCGCCAGGTGAGGGCGTGGTGCAAAGGGTGCAGCCTGCCGGGATTCCGTTGATGCGCTACTTTGCCGTTGCCGTTGCGCCAGACGGCGACAGTATTTGGTTTGGAGGCGAGGCCGAGGGTATGGGCGCCGCCGGGACGGTGGTGCAGCTCGATCCTGACGGGCAACGCCTGGATCATTTTTCGCTGCTGATTCCTAACGTGCGTATTGACACCGTGGGACGTTTCGTGGATCTGCTTTTTGACCAGCTCGGGCATATTCACTTCCCCTTCCTGTTGCAGACCACGAGTGGCGGCGTCGTGGGCAACGGTGATATTGTGCATGATCCCGCTCATCCGACCCGTTCCGGGACGTTGCTGTTTTGTCAAACGGTGAATGCTTTTGATACGAATTATCCGTTCCGTGAACCAGCTCCCCGGACCGGCGAGTCTCGTCCGAGTGCCAGCGTGCGGGCGATTGCCGCCCCGGATGGCGACATCTGGCTTTTCGGTTCGGGCGGTGGGGTGGCCCGAGTCGCGGATAACTTTCGAGACGGGCAGTGTCCGGAGGATGCGGTTGAGGTGCGCTATGATCCGGTCTTCAGCCGGGAAAACAGTGAATTGCTTTCCAATCTCGTCACAGCCATGGCCGCCGGGCGCGATGGCACGCTCTGGTTTGGCACGGTCGTGGGTTTGAGCCGGTTGAGAGATGGACAATTCTCCTCCCTGCGTTTTGATCCGGACCGCTCCTTGCAACGGGCGATCCCAACCCTGGAGGCATCGATTCGCGAGGCCACCGAGCAGGAATTCGCGACCTCGGAGGCGGACGAAAACCGTATCTTGACCCTTGAGATCTTTTTTCAGGAATTGGCCGAAGCGATTTTTGCATCACGTCCCTTGACGGCGGCGATGATTGGGGACGTCTCGTTTGAGGAGATCTTTGGGGGTCCGTTGCTGAAAGAAGATCTGATTTTTAGCGTGGTTGAGGACACGCGTGGGCGTCTGTGGTTGGGCACGTTAGGAGGCGGTCTGCGGCGCCTCGAGGGTGATGTCCAGACACGCCACCTGACGCGCCGAGATGGCTTGGGTAGCAATATCATCCTGGCCCTGGCAGCCGGGGCGGAGGGCACCGTCCGGGCTGCAACGGATGAGGGCGTCAGCCGTGTTCGGGACGAGAATGGGGACGTGGTGATCACCAATTTCTCCGCTCTGGATAATCTCCAGGGGCCAGTACGGGATGTGGCGGTGGATCCAGCCGGTAGCGTGTGGTTGGCCACGGATGCGGGCCTCTTCCGGATTCCATCACAGGGACGCCAGATCGACGGCGTGGTCCAGGATGCCATGGGCCATCCTGTCGTTGGCGCCGACGTCACCGTCATGCAAAGAACCGGGGCCGGCAACACCGGTCCGATCCGGGAGACGCCGTTTCGGGCCGCCACCGATGACGTGGGACACTTTGCGTTGCCCGACCTGCTGCCGGCGTTCCACCCGATCCGTGTGCGGGGCGCGTTTGCCATCGGTGGGCCATTCACGGAAGCGTTTCGTGAGGTTGACACGGCGGCGGAGGATCGGCATCAGGAACGTATTGTCGTGGCCCGTCGGGAACCCATCGTTCCCATTGATCCGTCACAACAACAGGACCTTGCCTTTCCCAACGTGCCGGGGGCCAGGTTGGTTATCGAGCCACAGGGCGTCATGTTCCCTGACGATACGGTGCCGGCGGTCGGCCTCACGCTGCTGCCACCTGATAGCCCACCGTTCCCGCGGCCGCCGGGTGACGGTCTGATCGCCGTTGCGGCCGCCGAGCTGCAGCCGGACCGCCTTGAGTTCATACAGCCTGTTGAGGTGATGCTGCCGACGCAACGATTGCTACCGGCAGACGAGGGTCTTGTGATCCTCACCTGCCTCGATAAGCAAATCTTGCAGAATCAACTGGTGGACTTTAACGGTCAGGTGAGTGCAGATCGAATGACCATCGCGGGAAGCGTCACGCGACGGCTCCCGGCAACCTGCGAGTCCGTGGTGTTTTGGACGATAGAGAACACGCTATCCGATTGAGGAGCAGCTTGGCAATCCTTGTGATCACTCATATGACAGAGGAGAGAGCAGTATGGCCAACAACGATGCCCCCTACCGAAGCCGGGCCTGGTTCGATACGCCGGAGCTGTACGGGTGGCTGCGGCGTGCGGCGTTCAAAGCCGAGGGATTTGGCGAACCGGCCTACGAAGGCCGTCCCATCATCGGCATTTGCAATTCCTGGAGCGAGCTGACGCACTGCAATGCCCATCTCCGCCAAGTCGCGGACGCGGTGAAACGCGGCGTTTGGCAGGCCGGGGGATTTCCGATGGAATTTCCCGTGATGTCGTTGGGGGAATACAATATGCGCCCCACCACGATGCTCTACCGCAACCTGATGAGCATGGACGTGGAGGAGTCCATTACCGCCAACCCCCTCGATGGCGTCGTCCTCCTCGGCGGCTGTGACAAGACCACGCCGGCCTTGCTGATGGGCGCCGCGAGTGCTGATATTCCGGCGATTATGGTGACCGGTGGCCCGCAACTCAAAGGCAACTGGCGCGGCGAGGAACTCGGCTCGTGTACGGACTGCCGACGCTATCAGCAAGAATTACGTGCAGAACGCATTACCGAAGCGGATTGGGCCGAGTTGCAAAACTGCATCGTGCGGAGTCCTGGGCATTGTATGGTGATGGGGACAGCCTCGACGATGGCGGCTCTGAGCGAAGCCCTGGGCATGGCGTTGCCGCACAATGCCGCCATTCCGGCCGTGGACTCGCGCCGCCTGCAGCTGGCCGAAACCGCCGGCCGTCAGATCGTACAGCTCGTGGCGCTTGACCTGCGGCCGTCCACCATTTTGACCATGGACGCCTTCGACAATGCGATTCGGACCCTGCATGCCATTGGCGGCTCAACCAACGCCATCATCCATTTGATCGCCATTGCCGGGCGCGTCGGCATCGACCTGCCACTCGCCCGCTTCGACGCACTCTCACGCACCACACCCTTTCTCTTAGATTTAAAACCCTCGGGACGCTTTCTCATGGAGGATTTCTACTATGCCGGCGGTCTACCGGCACTGCTGAAAACCATGGCGCCGTTACTGCGCCTCGATACGCTAACGATTACCGGTCAGAGCCTTGGGGCCAACATTGCCGAGGCCAACCTGCATAATCGCGACCTTATTCGCAGCCTCGATGCTCCCCTGCATGCCGAGGGCGGATTAGCTGTCCTGCATGGGTCCTTAGCACCGGATGGGGCCTTGATCAAACCGACCGCGGCGTCGCCCGAATTATTGACCCATCGCGGCCGTGCGGTGGTGTTCGACAATCATGACGAGATGGAAGAGCGCATCGATGACCCGGACCTGGATGTACAGCCCGACGATGTCCTCGTGATGCGCAATGCCGGGCCGCTGGGCGCGCCGGGCATGCCGGAGTGGGGTTTTCTGCCGTTGCCCAAAAAGCTGTTGCAGCAGGGCATCCGCGATATGGTGCGCATCAGTGATGCGCGTATGAGTGGCACCGCGTTTGGTACGGTGGTGGTGCATGCGACGCCGGAGTCGTCGGCTGGCGGTCCGCTAGCGGCGGTCCGCACCGGTGATCTGATTGCCCTCGATGTTCCCAATCGCCGTCTGGATCTTTTAGTCGCCCCAGACGAGATTGCCCAGCGCTTGGCATCCCGTCCACAGCCTCCGCAACACCATCGGCGGGGCTATGGATGGATATTCGCCCAGCATATCTTACAAGCCGATCAAGGGTGCGATTTTGATTTCTTGCGTCATGAGCGCCTTATGGCCGCAGCCGTTACGGCTTGAGTTCCTGAGCCAGGGCTTCTTGATGCATCAACCAGTGCGTGAAGTTCGCACAGACGGCGTCGTAGGACTCCGCCGTGTCCACATCCAGCGTGCACCCGCCGTAGTGGGTCATCATGGTGGTAAATCGCGTGCGCAGCACCTGAGAGGCCAGACTGGCGAGCATGGACAGGTCGAGAAAGAAGGGGCGGAAAGGCCAAGCCGACTGCCAGCCATGGCGTGCGGTCACACGCGCGATATGCAAGCACGCCACCGCCCAGCCGGCCCGCAGCGAGACGTCTCGGGCTTTGGCCATCTGCCACCCGAGCCGGAGAATGTTCCACCATTCCTTTTGGTGCCGCACCTCATAGATACGTTGGATATGCAGGCGATTGCCGAGGCGAAAGGGCTTGACGAGATGCAAGTTGTTTTGCCGCACCTGCAAATCGCGTAGGGTGAAATACGCCATGCGGATGCCCAGGCGTTCCTTCTGTGGGTAGTAGGGACGCAGAGCCGATTCCGGGGTCAAGCCGAAAAAGTAGTCATAGCGTGTCAGGTCGCAACCATCGACAAAGGTATCGATTTCGGTAGGCGTCGCCAGCGGAATGTCGCCGGGCATAATTAAGACGGCCTTATCCGCGTCGGTATCGGCGTAACGCTGCCAATCGGTGTCCGGTGTATAATGGGGGAGAGAATGGAGAAAGCCCTTCCAGATATTATCGTACAAGGTCTGGCCCTGTTCTAGGAGGATCACGGGCCGGTTGCCTTGGAAAGGACTGTTCGGGGTGGCGAGGGCGTTTTCCAAACGGGCTTTATCGCCAACCACGAAAATGCGGTCTGTACAGCGGGCGCGCTCGACAGCGCTGAGCACATAGTTGATAGCCGGGATGCCGGCGATCGGAAGAAACACTTTATTTTTCTGTAAAACCGGACGACTAGCGGCACGGTCACCGGCTGTAACAATGACGTCCGGTGGCCCGGATATGGTGTTGATCCTGTCCACAATTTTTGTCCCATCATCTCCGTGGACCCTGTACAATAGAGCCCGGAGCGCTTCGACTGCCTTGCTGTGTTGATCGTGTACGGCGACAAGGGTAGCGAGCGACGCCAGCCTCCGGCTGGACAGCGTATCTTGCTGGGTCTTTCCAATATGACCAGCCGCTTACTATACGGCGTTTCCGCAGGGAAATCAATCCTTGCCGTCAGGGCCATGCTGGACACAAGGAGAAGAAGGTTTGATCGAACGACGAGACACCCAAATAGGGCATCGCGCACCGGCATTGACCGTGGGGCCATATCGTTGGCGTGTGGTGGGCGTTCTGAGCGTGATCTTGAGCCTCCTAATGGGCTGCAGCACACAAGCGCCGTATATGCGCGGGTGGCAACCAGAGGAGCGGATCCTCTATCGCTGGACGGGCGGGACGTTCCGTGCCAACAAACTGTCTGACGATGAAAAAGCCGTCATGGACGAGCTCGGCACGCCGGATACGATCCGTTTTTTCCGCGGTGCGCTCGACCGCCAACGGGTCTACGAATGGATTTACCAGGACAAGGCGCAAGTCGTCTGGTTTGCCGATGGCCAACGGGTCGACTATGTGGCCGTGGATACGAATACGTCGGCGAGGACTCAGGCAGAGCGCGATCAGACCACGAGTAAAGTCGTACAAGGCGGGTTTTTGGGCGGCATCATCGCCGGACTGTCCGCCGGTTTCGTACTGCTGGCGGAAGATATTGGTCTCAGGAACTGAGGAGGTCTCAGGGAATCGGCTGTGATGGTGATGCCAACATGACGCCATCACGGCTTGCCGCGGGGCGTCATCGTGGCCTTGTGACAAGCTTCAAGAGTATGTTGCCGAACGGTATATACCAGATCACATCATTTTCACAAAATCCCCACGTCATTCTGATGTAATTCCTAAGCTTTTATTCCATATACCTCTAGAATCACTGTACGCGACAAAAGGTTTTAACCCATTGAAAAGTAAGGCGTAGTTTCCTATGATGGGCGTTTGGAAGAAGCCATCTCACAAACACCCACATCCCAGGAAACTACCCCATGACTCAAACTACCATACTCGCCAATATCCTGAAACTTCACTTTGCCCACTGGCATCTCTCGCGCCTTCAATGCCTCTCCTACATCATTATTGGCTTGTTCAAGGTCAAAACGGTCAATCTCACCGAGATTGCCACCACCGACGACTCCAAAGATTCTTCCAACATGTCGAATTCGACTCGACTTTGATTGCTCAACTCGTTGTTTCTGTCTTACCTTATCCGACCTATACCTTAGCATTAGATCGTACCCATTGGATGTTCGGTTGCTTTTCCATTAATTTTCTTGTCTTATCTGTCGTCCACCCAGGCATCGCGTTTCCCATCTTATGGACGTTTCTTCCGAAAAAAGGGAATTCCAATCCGAAAGAGCGAATTCAACTCCTCAATCAATTTCTCGCTCACTTTGGCACGGTTAAGATTGATGGTCTCTTAGCTGATCGAGAATTTATTGGACAAGAGTGGTTCGGATATTTAAAACCCCACCATATTCAATTCCACATTCGCATCAAACGAGACATGAATATTTCACGAACCAATGGTAGCTTCTCTCCAGCCAGCAACTTTTTTAGAAGCTTACCTTTGTCAACATACTGTACGTTACATGGCCCTCGACTGATTTGTGCGCATCTGCTTTGGGTGACCGGGATGCGCTTACCTGATGGTGAAGACGTCATGGTGG
Source organism: uncultured bacterium (assembly GCA_965178525.1). Taxonomy (GTDB): domain Bacteria; phylum Tectomicrobia; class Entotheonellia; order Entotheonellales; family Entotheonellaceae; genus CBCXVS01. The sequence continues at coordinate 17,197 of CBCXVS010000128.1, forward strand.
TATCTGGCTCCCCCTCCGATGAAGTCATGGAAAGATACAAGAGAAGATGGAAAATTGAAGTTTTATTTGAAGCTTTAAAATCTAGAGGATTTAATTTTGAGGATACTCATTTAAAAGATGAAAAGCGGCTCCATACATTGTTTGCCGTATTGGCCATTGCGTTTTGATGGGCCTATCATGTCGGTGTCTGGAGACATACGGTTGAACCTATTCGAATGAAAAAGCATCAACGACCCGCGAAGAATATCTTTCGCTATGGATTTGACGGGATTCGACATGCCTTATTCAACCCTGAGGACAAGCCCGAACTTTTGGATCGTGCCCTCAAGTTATTCTGGCAAGCTCTCATGGGACCCAAAAATCTACTCTATCAGCTATACCCTATGTGATTTTGTCGTGTACAGTGCTCTAGAATATACGAGCATACAGCGCCATCGAGGCTCCTGCTACGGGATGCTGTTGATCTTGTGTAGTCTTCTCTGGCACTTGTCCGTGTGGTATGTGGAGGAAAACCGATGCGCAGAAGATGCTCTGGCAGTCGTGCGGCCTGGCAGGCTTGCTGTCACTGTAGGACAGGAATGCAGCGTGTGCAGCGACTCTACACGTCGCTGTGGTTTTCTCGTATTCTTTTGTTGATGGCGCTGATGTTCCATCTGGCTGTGCTCGATGTGCTGGTGTCCCGTTCCCCAGCATGGGGAGCACCGGCCGGCGCCGAGACACCCTCGCCGTCGCCATATATGATGGATGGGCTGCAGGCGTTTCAACGCGGGGATATCGAACGTGCAGCCGCCGATTGGCAGCAGGCGGCGCAGGTGTATGCGGCGGCAGGGCAGCCGCGAGCGCACCGTGTGGCCCTGACCCACCTGGCCCGCGCCTATGAAGCGCTCGGCCATGCTGACCGGGCCAGAGACAGCTTACGCACTGCGCTGAAGCTCGCTGAGACCGCTGGTGATCAGCCGCACGTGGCCCTCCTCTTGGGCCGTCTCGGTGAACTTGCCCTTGCCACGGGCAACCTGCAGGAGGCCGAGCGGCTCGCGATGGCATCGATGGGGTCAGACTCCATCGCACGGTCACATGAGACTGATTTACCTACGATACCGGCAATATCTTTTGTCAAGGATGAGCACCACCTGATCTCACGGTTGTGATCCTGCCATAACACTTCCATAACGTCTCGTCGGTAGACCTCATAGAGTAAGCTTGACGGATTAATCGAGGTATATTCCCTAATTCGTGCATCTATGAAAATACTTCCCTGCTGCTTAGAAATATTTTTTATCGTAATAGCTTGTTTTTCCAAATAAAAGCTGATGATAAAAAAATTTTGTACCGACTTTCTGTTGCCCCGCGAAATCTCCAAGGGAATACATAGGGTGAGACCCTACAAGCATGACGGTTAGACATGACCGCGTGCAGACAATCCAGAGTGGACAAGGAGGTCAGAGATGCAACACACAACTCAAAAGTTGTCCCAAGCCGTATGGCTCAGGCCTATCATCAGCGCCTTCGTCGTGGTATTCGCCTGGATAGCTCACATGCCACCAGGATGGGCACAAGACAGCGTGCCCTGGGAACATCTGCACACACAAGTGGCAGACAAACTAATTTCCCTCGAAACACTCGGAACCTACGACTGCCCGGAAACACTGGTGGATGAGACGGAACCAGCACGCGTCGTGCTCCAGTATATCGAAAACACGTTCTACGAATGGGCAGAATATGACGTTGCCCACGAAGACGGTGAGGCCCTCTGCATTCACATGGTGGAACCGCAAGCGGGCGTCTTGTCGCAGGCAGAAGCCCAGGTGCTCCTGAGTGGCTCCCGACTCTGGCTGGAGTCGGCTCCCGGTCCTGGCGCGGGCATCGTCCTCGATCCATCAGACCCACGCCTCAATGTGCCCCCGGCCACCCCCACAAGTTTCGACGAGTTGCTTCAGCGTATGCTGGACGAGAGCCTTGCGGATGACATCATGCCAGATCTCAAATCTATGCTCGAAGACCGGCCGCGTGCTGATGGCGCTCAGGCTGTCCTACAAGCCCAGGGTGTCATTGGTAGGGACGATCGCAGACGGATCACGAATACCACCGCTTTCCCCTGGAGAACTATCGCGTTTGTAAGGAGTGTCTTTCGCGATCGGCAACAATTTCGGGGTACCGGTTTTCTGGTTGGGCCGTACATGATCTTGACCAACGCGCATAACGTCTTTAACGCCAGGCACGGCGGGTTTGTAGCGGAACTCGAACTAGCCCCCGGACAGCGGCAAAGGCATGATAGCGGACCGGTAGACAGGCCCTACAACGCACGTGATGCGGTGCGCGTCTCCACCGACACACGCTACATCCGAGCTCAATCGGCAGGACAGCAAGCGTTCGAATTTGACTACGCTGCCGCCTTCTTTGAGAGGCCATTTCGGGGCATTTCGACCTACATGCCGCTCGAATTCGATCGGCGGCCCCGTCGTATCAACCTAGCAGGCTTCCCGGCGAAGTCAGGGGCCGGACCTCGTTT
>CBCXVS010000129.1:0-19522 GCA_965178525.1 uncultured bacterium
ATGGACTTTTGAATTGGGCCAACCTGTTGATCTACTTAACCCTCCGCCTATTCTGCCAGGGGAACTTCGGCCTAGATGAGTAAGCACCTCATCGGGAAGCTCAAACTCCAGATGCAATCGTCTCGGCATCGTCACTCCTTCTATGAAAAAAGGACTGAGGACTGAGTAAAAGACGTTTTTCATCGTTTCCGGGCGCCGCTTGTCTCAGAAGGAGAAAGCGCATGAGGCGCAGCCGGAGGCCGAGCCAGGAACATCAACACGGCCGCCAGCAGATGCGCCCCTAGCGACGCCACAATGAGCCCGCTATAGTTTCCGGTCACATCATACAGAACGGCGCCTAGGGTTTGACCCAGCCCCAGTCCACCCGCCTCGAAGGGCCGCAAGGCTCCCGCAAGGCTCCGGTAGGAGGCTTGACCAAAGTATTGCGCCAGCATCATATAAATCAGGACTTGAGAACTGCTCACCACCCCCCACAGGATGCCGAAGACATAGGCCGAGACGAGAGAATGGACGGTCACCAGAGAGAGCACGATCGCCACCGCGCCAAGCATCGTCACGATCATGCATCGTCGCGGCGTAGACCGATCGGCGACATACCCCCAGGCCAAGTTGGCGAGGGCGCACAACCTGCTCACGCTCAGGACCGCGGTCGCCTGGGTACTGGAAAGATGCGCCTCTTCGTGGAGATAGGGCACCATATTGAAGCTGATGGCCGAGCTACTGGCGACACTCAAAAATGTGGTGGCGGCGACCAGCCAGAAGGCTCGGGTTCGCAACGCCTCACGAGTTGTCCAAGCCCGTTCGGGGTTGTTGCTGATGGGCGGAGGCGCCGCACCTGCCTGCCTGGCGCTGGGGTGGGTAGGCTTGCTGCAAAGCTCGGTTTCCGCCGGCTCCGCCCCGTGGCCGCCATCGGGTGGCAGGCCGATCTCTTCAGGACGGCGGCGGACAATGAGAAGCATCGGAAGCGTCAGGAGCACACTCAGCATACCGAGACAGCGGAAGGCGGTGCGCCAACTGTAGACCGAGCTGATAACCGAGATGAGTTGGATGAGAATGGCGCCACTAACCGGGCGGAACAGCCCGGTCAAGGCCAGGGCAATATTGCGTTTGCGCCGGAAAAAGCTGACGGCTATCGTCTGCGGCACGACACCAATCAGTATGGGTTGGCTCATGGCGCGCGTCAGGACGGCGACGAGGAAAAATGACCCCATGACGCGCGCACCCCCTAAGGCAAACAGGCCGATGCCGAGCAGCAGGGTTCCCAACGGCATCAAGCACCGGGGACCATAGCGGTCAGCCAAGCGGCCGATAAAGGGCGCCAAGAGGCCGGACCCCCACACGCCAGCAGCGGCAGCCAGGCCAATCGCGCTTCGGCTCCAGCCGGTCTCCTCGACGATAAAGCTCTGGATACCTCCCAGGACCACGCCGGCGATGCTGGTGGCCACGAAGGCGCCCAGAGCGCCGACACCCAGGACCAGCCAGCCATAAAAAAACGGCGTGCGAGGCCGCCAGCTCAAGACCGCTTCCAGCGTCGTCATGTGGAGTCCTTTCGATCAGATGGCTTCTCCCTAAGCTGTCGTCCCACGTTAAATGCCCGAACCAAACTCAATTCACATTTTTCCTCTGGAAAAACGATGTCGCTAATTTTGTCCAGGGACTGACAAGTTTTCACGAAATCCTCAGCTAATCTTCATGTTTTTTGGGATCGGATCCGCTATAGTCAACACGATCATAGGCGCCATGATGTAGGTTGTGATCCTCTGTGCATAACCCAGGCTGTGAGGAGTCGCCATGTTGCAAGATCCCAGTTTGCCAGGACCGATGATATCGAGGAAAGTGGTGTATGCCGCTCCAGGGCTGACCTACGCCAATACCCAACGTGTCGAGAGGTATTTTGTCTTTGAAAACCCGACCATCGGGTTTGAGACACGCACGATCGACCTGTCGGACATTGCGGATTTCGATGCGAGCATCGATTGGCCGTTCACCAACAGCCGTGCGCCCCTCAATGGCCTGTTGCACGTCCCGCTCGGAGATGGCCCGTTTCCACTGGCTATCTTTGCGCACGGGAATCATACGCCGGTTGAAGACTCCACACCCGGATATCTGTACTTGTGTGAACTGCTCGCCTCGCATGGGATTCTTGCGGCCAGCATCGATGTGAATTTTCTCAATGGCCGAAATCGGGGCGAAAATGACGGCCGCGCCATTGTCCAGCTCGAGCACATCAAACAATTTAGCCTATGGAACGAACAGGCCGGGCATGCGCTCGCCGGCAAAGTCGATCTGGCACAGATCATGATTGCCGGCCATTCGCGGGGCGGTGAGGCCGTCGGCCACGCGAGTCTCTTCAATCGCATGCAGACCATCCAATTCGACCGTTTTGCCCCATCCATCCCAGTCGATGGCTCCGAGGGTTTGGGCCCGTATGGCTTTGCTCTCCGGGCGGCGGTGGCCATTGCCCCAACGGATCAACAATACGTCCCGGTTGGTGGCTTGACGGGTGTGCACGATCCTTATGTGGTTCTGCATGGGAGCCGTGACGGCGATGTGTTTACCTTTAGCGGGCATTTAGCTCATGATCGGTCGCACCGGGTCGATCTGAGCCATCCTATGCAACCGGCCACGGGGTTCAAAGCGCCCTTGTGGATTCACGGGGCGAATCACAATTTTTTCAGTTCGGAATGGGCCCAAGAATCCGCCGGCACGATCACGCGGGATCGGCAAGAACGGATTGCCAAAATTTTTGTCGGTGCTTTGGCTCAGGCCTCCTTGCTTGGCCAGACCGACTATTTGGAAATTTTACAGAACCCCGATGTGGTTTTTCGCAACGGTTGGATCAGCCAACCCGTGACGCTGGTCTCCCAGTTTCAGGGAGCGGATCGCCTGTTCATGCAGCATGCCGAAGAGCCGACGGCAACACTCGAACTCTCGGCGCCCGTCACCGGAAGCGTGCAATCAACCGGCGTGGCGGTGCAAAAGCAGCGTCTGTTTACCCGCGGGCCGAATGCTGGCCCACGTAGCCTGAGCGGCATTCCACTGGATTCCGGCCACCATCTTTTGCAAGATGCTCAAGGCGTCAGAATCGATTGGACGGATACGGGTGGACAGTATCGTTTAGCGTTTGACCCCACCACGGTCAATGCGGACACCTTCACCCACCTTGCATTCCGAGCCGGTCAGTCGTTCGAGGCCAATAATACGCCTGGCATGGATCAAGATTTTAGCTTGGTTTTTCATGACGGGACGAACCAGGTGAGGTAGCCGCTCTCAGCGTTCGCCTCACTGCCTTACCCGGATACGTTCCCGCAGTTCCGTCCGCAACTCCAGGGACCCCGCACGGATCCGGTCACTGTTTTGCAAACCGTTTTGATTCCCATCCAAACCCTGCGCGATCAAGGCCTTGACCCGGCGCAACTGCAACGTCTCGAGTTCCACTTTGACCTCACACCGTCCGGCACGATCTATCTCGATGACATCCAAGTGACTCGGCTCACGTTGCCCAGTGTATAGGGAGTTCTGCTATATGAACCTGCAAACACGTGTCAAAGTGACCTCAGCCACGGTCACGGCGGTGCAGCCAGAGCGGGCCGATGTGCGGCGTTTGGACTATCTGCGCACCACGTCGAACGCCGCGGTGGAAAGCTATTATCATATTGTGAAGCTATACTTGCAAGACCCGTTGCCCGAGGCCGCCGACGCCATGCAGCTTTTCGTCGGCGAAGAGGACATTCCGAAGTATAACGGCTTCATCGGTGGCCTGTACTTTAAAGTATATGACCCCGGATTCTTTGAACGGCATACAGGCGACACCATATACGTGTCCTTGGACGGTGCCACCCGGGTCGACACCGGCGCCGTTCTCCCCCAGCGCCCTGCGGGCCGAGCGGGTCGTGCCGCCCCGACACTCCCTAGTGCCCGCGCCGCGGCGCCCGCGAGCCGTTTTGACGAACAAGCCGAATCGACGCTGCCGACGAAATCCGATGTGCTACGACAATAAATGCGGAATGCGGAATGCGGAATGTAGAACAACGGCCATCGTGCTAAAACTACCAAATGTCGGCAAAATAGCCGACAGGGTGATTTTGCGCTATTGCGAAAACGTTTTTCATTCCGCATTCCGCATTCCGCATTCCGCATTTGTCTCACGCGGCGGTGCCGACCCACTCGAGGATTTCAAATCCGCCGAGTCGATCCACCAAGTAATACAATCCATCCGGCGTGGCAAACACATCGTTGCTTTGCGCCACCTCATAGCCTTGGCCTGGTTCCGGAATGTAATAGCCCAGCTCTTCGGGTTGCCAGGGGTTGGAAATATCGATCATCCGCAGCCCGCCACCAAACCACGTGACCGCGAGGCGGTTATCATAGACCTGCTCTTGGGATTGATGGCAGCCGTACCAACACTCGGGATCAAATGGCTGATCGTCCTGGCGGGCGCGGTACGTCGCAATCGGGATGGGGTTCGTTTCCTCGGTGATATCGACAATCCACAAGAAGGCATTGGGGGTGGGCGCCAAGCGGTCCCCGACTTCTTCGTCGCTGACCACCAGAATGCGGCGGCCGCTGATCTCCCATGGAATTGGCAAGGTGGTATGAGACGGACACGGATACGGCGGGCTCCAGTCCACATGGACAATCGGTTTGGGCTGGGAGAGATCGCTGATATCGAAAATATACCAGCCATGGTGCCACCACGTACAATAGAGGCGATCGCCCAACCGCATGGGGTGATGGCAGCGCACGCGACGTCCGTCCGGCAGGGGCGGCTCTCCGCCCGCTTCCCACTGCCCGGGGACCCACCAGTGCGACACGACCTCGGGTTTGTCGGGCGTTTTCAGATCGAGAATTTCCATAATGTTGCCGACGTAGCCCGCAGGGGTCGGAGAGCCATAACAATAGCGGCCATCGAAAGTAAAGCGGTGATAGCCCCACTCGCCCGCTTCCACAAAGGCCATCTCCCTTGGCTGTGCACGGTTGGAGATATCGAAGACTTTGAGGCCGCCACGCGGGGCGTCATCGCCGCGGTAGCCGCGGTATTTCTCATGGTTGACCAACATGACATCGCCATGGACGCGGACTTTGTGCGAGTGCAAATTGGATGCAATGTGCAGCTGCGAGACGACGCGGGGATGTTTCGGGTCCGAGATATCGACAATCGTGGTGCCTTCAGGTGGCTTCATATGCCCGATGTAGGCATAGTTTCCCTGCACCACCACTTGTCCGGCGCCAGGCAGTTCCAGGCGCGCCACCTGCCGAAAGCCTTTTGTTTGTCCCCAAGGTCCAGCCTGTCCCATAACGCCTCCTCGTGCAGCATAGGTTTTGCCTCAGATGTGAGACCGGTATCATAGCACAGATCCCTCTTGCAGCGAACGACGCCGACGCGTGGGATCAGGCTCGCCTGCTGAGCCCATCCCTACGACAGCCCCGCCACCTCGGCCAATGCCTCCACTTGCTCAGCGTAACGGGTGACGGGATTGAGTAACAGGTGGTTGGCGCCCAGCGCCACGATCCCTTCCAGCTGTTCCCGTACCTGCTCGGGCGTGCCGTAGACGCCGTTTGTAGACGTCAGCTCAGGATTGCGATACACCACGCTAAACCAGCGATGTACCTCGGCTTGGGCCACCTCCGGACGCTCGTGTACGGACATGAACACCCGCTTGGGCATGGGAAAAGCAGACGGGTCGCGCCCGTTCGTCTCCAGCGCCGCGCGTACCAGGGGAACGTGCTCCGAGAAGGCCGCGGTACTTGAGCCGCCAGCGCCCATCCAGCCGTCGGCGATGGCCGCGGCGCGTTTGAGCGCGTCGGGATGGCCGCCGCCCAACCATATCGGTGGGTGCGGCTTTTGCACCGGCTTGGGTCCCATAACCCCGTTCTCCAAGGCAAAAATCTGGCCCTGATAGGTGACCGTCGGCTCCGTCCACAGCGCTTTCATCAATTCCACGGCTTCCCGGAAACGCCGCACACGGCGGTCGCGGGGAATGTGGAATTCCTGGTAATGGTGATCTCGGCCCAACCCAACACCCACCACTGCCCGTCCACCGCTCAGGTAGTCCAAGGTCGCCACCCGGTGTGCGACATGGATCGGGCTGTGCACCGGTAACACCAGCACGGACACCCCGACCCGAATCGTCGTGGTGAGCGCCGCGGCATACGTCAGGAGGGTGAGCGCGTCCAGACAGGAGGCGTGGTCCAAGGTGTTCTCAGTGACCCATAGATCGCGGAAGCCCAAGGCTTCAGCGCGTTGCGCCACGTGCTGGATCACGGGCACCTCGATGGGATCGGGAGAGCGGTGGGGCAGACTGATACCAAGCGGAATGCGGTCTTTCAGGGCCATGAGGTCACCTCCGGCGCCAGGGATTGAACACGAGGCGATGCCGCTTGCGGTCGCCGGGCCGGGCCGGGCATGTGCAGCCGGAGACGCGGTGGGCGGACGCCAAGACCAGGCGCCACATCTTATCCTGAGTTCAGCCGACGAATCAACGGACTTGTACGAATCGGTACTTGCTCTGCTGCAGAGCCGCGACTATGATACGCTCTATCCGTAGATGTGCCCATGAGATCGGATCGAGCAGGATGCACAGGCATCAGTGGAGGTGAGGCGTGCGCTTTGGGTCGTTTGTGTTCTCTATCAGCAGGGATCCCAAGGGGGACCATCAGGTTATCAATAACACGCTGCGAGAAGTGGAGCTGGCCGAGGCCATTGGGCTGGACGCGGTATGGCTGACAGAGCACCATTTCGATGGCGCTGTGGCCTATGCCGATCCGCTCGTCTTTGGCGCCGCGGTGGCGATGAAAACGCAGCGGGTCCGCATCGGCTTTGCGGTGGTGGAACTCGCCCTGCATCACCCGGTGCGGCTGGCGGTGCAGACCGCCTTGCTCGACCACCTGAGCCAGGGTCGCTTGATTGTCGGCACCGGACGGGGCTCCGCCTACAATGCCTACGAATACATCGGCTTCGGGACGACCCTGGAGGCAGGTCACGAGATGTTGCCCGAGGCCGAGGCGTTGTTGGTCAAAGCCTGGACCTCTGAAAATGTCCGCCATGACGGACGCTTCTGGCAGGTTGCCTTTCCGGAGCTGCGGCCTCGTCCCTATCAACAGCCGCACCCGCCCTTGGTGCGGGCCTGTATCGGCGAAGCCTCTCTGGTCGAGATGGCGAAGCTCGGGCGGCCGGTCCTCATTGGCATCCAGACGCTGGAGACCCTGCGGCATCGCCTGCAGCTTTACCGGGACACCATGCTCGCAACCGGGTTTAGCGAAGCGGAGGTTGAACAGGCACTCGATCAGACCTGGGCACAGCGGGGGCTCTACGTCTCCGAAAACGATACCGAAGCGATGGAGACCGCCAGCCTGGCCTTGCAGCGCTACCGGGACCATCTGCTCGCCGCACGGCAAAAATACAATCCCGGCGGCGTGCTGCCACGGCCGCCCGGGCAGGCGCCACTCCCGGCGAAGTCGTGGAGCATGCCTTCCTGGCCGGCTCCCCGCAGCGGGTCGCGTCGCAGATTGAGGAGCTGCGCGATGCCAGGGTGCGCAATCTCCTGCTCAACGTCAATGTGGGCCAGATACCCCATGACTAGGTCGAGCGATCGATGCGGCTCTTGGGTGACAAGGTGCTGCCTAGGGTGCCGGCTGATGCATAGGATTGGCGGTGATCTCTACCAGAATATGCCAGAACGCAAACGTGCGAGCGCCGTCTCTGTGCCAATGTCATATGGTCCCGCTTAGCGATTAGGTTGGTTCTTTCTCATTCGCACGCTCACGCTGAATAACTTCAAGAACCATATCTGCTATCTCGTCGACCGAATGACGATCCGCACTGATTGCGACTCGATCGGCAAGTAGAGGGGCATAGCTCCCGATTTCGCTTGCATCAATTCCCTGAAAAACAGGAAGAATGTGGTTTTTACCGACCCGGCTAAGAGCAACACCTGTTTCAAATTGTGTCCACGGGCCCTGAAAGAAAGAGGGGGAAAGAACAAGCAAGAAATAGTTGGAGTGTTCAAGGCCATCTTCGAGAGACCTCAGAACGCTGTCTCCCAGATGCAACGCTCCTTGATCGAACCACACGGCAAGGCCCCGATCGGCTAACTTACGAACTAGCATTCCTACAAATTCTTTGTCCAGCGATGTATACGAGACAAAAACGTCGTATTTCACATCTTGCTCAACCGTCATCCTGTTGACCCCCAATGCTTTTGACCTTAGAGCGCCAGCTTGTGTAGGGAGAGCCCCATGCCTTACGGGAGTCTCTGACGCCATTTGTTCGGATCGCGCGAGGTGTGGAAGATACAATACACCGTTACCACATTGTTGGCATACTCATAAAATACCGCATAGGGGAATCGCCGCACGAACGCCCGGCGGTAGGTTTCGTGAACGGCTCCATAGATCTCCGGTGTCCGGCAGATAGCGTGTATGCATGCCTCGACACAACTCAGGAACTCTTCACCTAAGCCGACGCGTCGTGCTTCATACCAGGCGTAGGCTTCGGTGATATCCTGCTCGGCCTCCGGCGCAATGATCAACTCAGCGGCCATATCGACTGCGCACTCGCCGTTTGATTTCTTCCCACGAGAGCCCTGAAGCCGGATTGTTTATCAGGTTCGCCTTCCTCCGGGCCAGCTCTTGCTTCTGCCAGTCATGAACCGGAACGGCTTCGGGGGTCGCCGCTAGGTCATCCCAGAGGTCTTCCACCAGCTGTAGCTTTTCCGCAGGGCTCAGATCAAAGACTGAAGGGGGTCGGGTAGGCATGTTGTTACTCCCAATGCATCTATGTCTTCGGTCGATATTTAAGGCATTTTGTAATGTGTATCTTTTCCTTTTACAGTACATAGCGCTCAATCTTGACCGTACGCCCCTCTCGCGCCGACGTGATCATGGCCAGCGTCACTTCGACTGCCCGCAGGCCGTCCACACCTGTAGCAGCCGGTTCGCGCCGGTCCACCACCGCGTGGTAAAAATCCTCCAGCTCATCGATATAATTGGCCAAAAGATCACGGGAAAACTCGGCGGCGGTATGCACCGTTTCACTGATGATTTCAAGCGTCCCTTCCCGCGCTTCCCAGAGGGTGCCACGCCCGGCAATGCGACCATGGATACCGTAGACCACCACATCGTTCTGTGAATCGGGTAAGCGTCGGCCACAGCAAACCGTTGCCAAGGGGCCGTCCTCGAACCGCATGGCCATCGTCAAGAGCTGTTCAAGCGGCTGGCTTTGGGGCTGACCATCGGACAGGGCCGTGACCTCGACCACCTCTTGTTCTAGGAGAAAACGAAACAGATCGACGACATGGACGCCTGTGCCCATCATGGTCAAGCGCCGCCAATTAAGTCGGGATCCTCCCACCATTGTTGCAAAGGCGGACGGAGCGCGGGCATGACCTGGCCACGGATGCCAAATCCCCATTGCCCCTGGACGAGCGCGACCGTGCCCAGTGCCCCCTCCCGGAGCGCCCGATGCGCTTCGAGGTGAGCCGGGTGGTAGCGCAGATGAAAGCCCACGCCCAACGTCACGCCGTGACGCTGGCAGGCATCAATCATGGCGATCGTATCCCCGCGGGTCGTCGCCATGGGCTTTTCGGTCAAGACGTGTTTGCCGGCTTGTGCGGCTTGTAGGGTATGCGTGGCATGTAACGCATTGGGTGAGGTGATAAACACGGCATCGACGCGCGCATCCTGCAGGGTCGCCTCGATGGAATCATACGCCGCGGCGGCACCATGCCGCTCGGCAAACGCTTCCGCCCGGCCCTGGTCTCGACTATAGACGGCGGCCAAGTGGGCATGAGGAGCCGCGTTGATGGCGGGTGCAATCTTGTTGTCGGCATGACGTCCTGTACTGATAATGGCCCATCCTAGTGTCACATCCTCTCTCCTCTATTCATGAGCGCCGCAGCCGCCATGGCCAGTAACTTAGCGAAACCAGCACCGCGATGCCAGCCAAAACGGCGGAGACCTGGTAGATGTCTTGGAACGCCAGGACAAAGGCTTGGCTGCTGTGCGGGTCCGTGGCCATGCCTGGCTGCACCAGTGTGCGGGCATGGACATCGAGACGACTCGCAAACAGCGCGCCCATGAGCGCCACACTCGATACGGTGCCCATGCTCCGAGACATGGACAACAGCGCACCACCCGTGCCCAGTTGACCGCTTGGCACACTGTTCATGATGAGCGTCGCATTGGCCGCTTGAAAGAGTCCCATGCCCAGCCCCACGGCGATCATCCTCATCGTCACGTGCGCCACGGTTGCCTCGGCGTCCAGCAGCGTAAACCAAAACATCGCGCCCGAGACGATGAGGAGCGCGAGGGTCGTGAGGTAGGCCGGCGGCATGCGGTCTGAGAGCCAGCCGCCCAGTGGCGAGGCCACCGTGCCGACGACGGGCATGAGCATGAGCAAAAATCCGAGCGTTGTGGCATTGACCCGGAGCGTGTCAGCGACGTAAAAAGGCAGGATGAACCAGTTGACAAAGATGGCCAGGTGCATCAGAAAGGCCGCCAGCACCAGTGGCGCGATGACGCGATGGGTGAGCAAGCTCAAGTCGAACATGGGCTGCGGCGCCGTTCTCTCGACATAGGCAAAGCCGATGAGCGCGAGCGCAGAGAGGAGCAGCAAGAGGATCACCTGCGGCGTGGCCCATCCATTGCGGCCGCCCAAGGTGAGAAAGAGGATGCACGAGACCAGCCCGACAAACAGCGCGATAGCGCCGCGCACATCGTAGGCCTGCGGGTTGCGCTGGGCCACCTCGCGCAACGCGGCGAGCGCGGCAAACATGATGAGCACGCCTAGCGGCGCCCGCCCGAGAAAGATGGCGCGCCATCCAAAGGCATCGACCAGCATCCCGCCGCCCCAGGCGCCCGCCACCATGCCCAAGGTCGTGAGGCCGGTCATCATGCCCAGAGCTTTGCCGCGCTCCTCAGCCGGAAAGATGCTGGCCACGAGCGCCGGGGCGGAGACCGAAATCAACCCGTTCCCCACGGCCTGCAGGACGCGGAAGGCAAAGACTATGGACAGCCACGGCGACAGGCCAATGAGGAGCACGGCCAGCGTATAAACCCCCACGCCAATGAAGTAGAATCGCTTCAGGCCGTAACGGTCAGCCGCATTGCCCAGGCTCAGTTGCAGCCCGGTGCTACTGCCGACATAGAAGATAATGACCCACTGCACCGTCTGTGCGTCGGTGCCAAAGCTCTTGGTGATATCGGGCAAGGCGACATTGACCGTCATGTCCAGGGAACACAGGAACATCCCCATCGAGGCCGCGATTAAACCCAACCACCTCGGCGCGCCAGAGTCTGCTCGATGATCGTCGTCAGATGTCATGCGGATATGCTTTCGTCGGAGGGTCAGGTATTGCTTCGTATAGTGCGGAAATTCATATCCCTTGTCAACTATATAGGGGATCGCATGGCGCGCTGAACGTCAAGCGGTTTCTTGTCCAAAGCGTATGTAGAGGGCATCTAACACCGGCATCATGGCCTGCAGAAGCGCATCGTCGTCTCGACTCTGATCGCGCACACCGCTGAGAATGGCTTCAAATCCGGCGGCCTCCGGCACGGGTATGCCGCCCGCGTCCAAGTAGTGTACCAGCATGCCGAGCCGAACCAGGCCCGTGTCGTGGGTGAGATTGAAACTGGCGAGCAACACTTCAAACGTCACCCGCTCGCCAATATGGGTAAAGCGGGCCGCGTCGAAATCGAAACCGATGGCTTGGGCTGGACAATCCTTGGGCGTTTTGAGCCAGAGGAAGCGGGCGTCGGGATCGATTAAACGCCGGATGAGCCAGGCACAGGCCACGCGGTCGACCCAAAGTTGAGCCCGAGTGGCCCAGATGCAATCCTGAAAATCAGCGGAGTTGCAGGGCTCGATCGCGGCCGCTACCGGATGCGGCTCGTCGGGTGAGAACCGACGTCTGACTGCGAGATCGAACTCGGCAACGGCCGCCTCGGCCTGAGCGAGACCGGCATCGGGGAAGTAGTCAATCTGGCGAATGGCGTCGAGATCGCGCTGGAGTTGCTGCAATGATCGGCGCGCTTGCGCCTCACGCCAAGTCGGCAGTTCGGTTTGGCGTTGACGAATGACCTTTAACAACTCGGCATAGTCCGGTCCGCGGTCGAACAGGACCGTAAACGCTGCACTTTCTTCCGGTGTGTGCGTTTCCACCTCCAGGAGATAAGCGGTGCCGCCAAGTTCTCGCACCATACCCGCCTGCTCATCAAACGCGGTGTATAACGCGTCACGCCGCGGCAGGACATACACGCCATCCCGCAACACGGCGACGCCCAAGGTTTTCAGGGCGCGCCAGAGCCGAATTCGCGGCGTCTGGCTTTTGCCCGGTTGGCTAACGATAAATAGGAGCCATAACTTTTTTTGGTCGGACATGTTGCAATTCTCATAACATAGATGTAATGTTAGTTACATGAATCGATCGAAACGCACTGTAATATACATTACATCACAACCGGTCGCAACGACCACCTCCCTTTACGAAAGGGGGGTGGTCAGGCAACTCGTATTGCACATCTTGTCCCACAGAAAGGGGGCTATCATGCCACTCTCGCACGATCATCAGGCTGCGTCTCCATCGACGCCTGTGCCGGACGCGGCGCTCAAGCCACGTGAGCCGACGCACAGGGTCCGTTTTTGGGAGGCGGTGCAGGTCTGGCTCAGGATTGCCCTGCAAAGCTTTGGCGGGCCTGCTGGACAGATCGCGGTGATGAACCGCATCCTAGTCGACGAAAAACGCTGGGTCAGTGAATCCCGTTTTCTCCATGCCCTCAACTACTGCATGCTCTTGCCCGGACCCGAGGCGCAGCAGCTTGCCACCTATATGGGGTGGTTGCTGCATCGCGTCCGCGGCGGGCTCACCGCCGGTATCCTGTTTGTCGTACCGGGCTTTGCCGCCATTTTGCTCCTGAGCATTCTCTATGCCGGATTCCAAGACCTCCGCCTGGTCCAAGCCCTGTTTTTCGGACTCAAGGCGGCGGTGTTGGCGATTGTGGTAGAAGCCGTGCTGCGCATTGGCCGCCGGGCCTTGAAAAACACCGTCATGGTCAGCATCGCCGGATTGGCTTTTATCGCGATTTTTATCTTCAACATTCCCTTCCCCTTGATTGTCTTGGCGGCTGCGGTTGCCGGCTACTTGGGTGGACGCTTTTGGCTCGATGCGTTTCTCGTCATCAAGGGACATGCCACGGAGCCCGCGTCCGGCGAGACGGTCGTGGATGCCATGCTCGCGGACCATGCCCCGGCGCATACGCTGCCGTCGTGGCGGCGCGCCGGCATCGTGGCCCTCGTCTGTCTCGTGTGCTGGTTCGCACCGCTGGCGGTATTCGTCCCGTTGCTTGGGAGCGGCAACATCTACGTGCAGGAGGGGGTGTTTTTTAGCAAAACCGCGGTGGTGACCTTTGGGGGCGTCTATGCCGTGCTGGCCTACATCGCCCAACAAGCCGTGCACACCTATGGTTGGCTGCAGCCGGGCGAGATGCTCGATGGCCTCGGCATGGCCGAGACCACCCCCGGCCCGCTCATCCAAGTGGTGCAGTTTGTCGGCTTCATGGGCGCGTATCGCCACCCCGGCGCACTCGACCCCATGCTCGCGGGTGTTCTAGGCTCCATTCTGACCACCTGGGTGACGTTTGTCCCGTGTTTTCTCTGGATTTTTCTCGGTGCGCCCTACATTGAAGCGCTGCGGGGAAACCACTCCCTGAGCACCGCACTTTCCAGCATCACCGCGGCCGTCGTGGGCGTCGTGTTGAACTTGGCCGTCTGGTTTGCGCTGCACACGCTCTTTGGTCAGGTGAACGAACTGCACACCCTGGGCATGCGGCTGCTCGTGCCCCGCTGGCATACCCTGGACGGGGCGGCCCTCGTCATGACGAGCCTGGCCCTGGTGGCGACTTTTCGCTCCAAGTTCGGGATGATTCCCACACTGGCCGGTAGTGCCGCCCTCGGGATGCTCTACCACATTCTATTCTAAGAGGAGATCGATCGTGGAACGTACCATGATGCCAAATGAAGCCACCCCGTTGCGGACGGATCGCACGTACCACATGAAGCCGTTGCCGTTCGAGCCGAGTCGTCTCGATGGGCTCAGTGTTGGCCTGCTTCAGAGCCATTACGAAAATAATTATGGCGGCGCGGTCAAGCGCCTGCATGACATCCGCGCTCAGCTGACCCAACTGGACTGGGGCCAAACGCCGACTTTTGTGATCAACGGCCTGAAGCGCGAGGAATTGATGGCCGCCAATTCAGCACTGTTGCACGAACTCTATTTCGACAGCTTGGGGGGAAACGGTGTCTTGCGCCCAGGCGGCTTGAGTGTCGGCTTTGGACGCGACTTCGGCGCCTTTGAGCGCTGGCAGAACGAGTTTGTCGCGCTCGCCAAAGCGCTGGGCGGCGGCTCGGGCTGGGCGCTCTGTTCGTGGTCCTCGCGTGAGCATTGCCTGATCAATCACGGGGCCGCCGATCATACCCACTTGCTGGGAGCGGCCACGCCCATTCTCGCTTTGGATATGTACGAGCACGCCTATCACCTGGACTACGGCGCCCATGCGCCGGCCTATATCGCCGCGTTCATGCGCCATATCGATTGGGAGAAGGTGAACGCGCGCTACACCGCCGCGGTTGAGCGCGACGCCGCGCCCTGGTCCGTCGCCCAGGCCGACGTCATGGACGCCGAGACGCCGTTTCTCATCCTCGACGTGCGCCGCGCCGGGACGTTCCAGGCGGCGCCCGACCTCATCGCCCAGGCTACGTGGCAGGATCCCGAGCGGGTGGAGGATTGGGCCATGTCACTGCCGCGTTCGCGCCCCGTGGTGGTCTACTGCGTCTACGGCCATGAGGTGGGACAATCGACGACGGCTATCCTGCGGTCCAAGGGCATTGACGCGAGGTATCTGGCGGGCGGCATTGAAGCCTGGAAGGCCGCCGGGTTGCCGGTGCAAGCGAAATGATCACGCTTAACACCCTCGGGCTTCGGCGAGCCGGAACATGTCCACACCACGGTGTAGGGTGCCGAATTCGTGGTCCACCAGGAGCCCCAACGGCGCGGCGAAATGGCTATCGGCCGCTGGGTCACAGAAGCCCAAATGATGGGACACGAAAAAAGCCACCGATCGAGATCGGTGGCTTTTGCTTTTAGCAACTGTGTGATGGCAACCCATTGCAGCCATGACAGCTCGACATCATCGTCCCACCCGTCTAGTACGAAAAAATCCAACGCTCCCCAAAATCTTTTAATCCACGTAGGCGTTTATTCCATTCCAACTCCGCATGCCGTTTGGCACGGTATGCATTGATATGGGTTTTGGCGCTGTCACTCAGTAAAATCTCGGAGCCTACGGCTTCATCTTCGAGACGAGCCGCATAATTGACTGCACCTCCAAATATATGGTTGTCCTTCATCACAACTGGCCCGACATCGACACCGGCGTGAATGGTGATCAAGTCATGACCCGTGTTGTCACGTAGCGCTAACACAAAGTCAAGCGCATCGGTGACCGCGCGAAACACGACCAATAACCCATCGCCTCGGTTGCCGACCATCCATCCGCGATGTTGGGTGAGCAATGTTTCACACTGAGTGAAGTGGCTATCGAGGATGTCGCCCATCGTTTCATCGCCGAGCTTGTGGTACAGAGCGACTGAGCCATTGATATCTGTGAAGACGACGGCCAGAACCGCTATATTCTCTTTGTCTGCGTCCAGCACCCATTCTTTCAGTGTGTATTTACCCTGCGCCATGAGCATCCCCCTCTGCACGAGAAGCGCCAACTTTTTACGGATCAATGTTCACATACAATTTGTGACTATAGAGATAGTCCGGCAGGGGAGAAAGTGAGGTCATAGAGGCGTGGAGGAAATTTTTTCTCCAATAAAAACATGGTGTTAAGCGTTGTGGAAATTTTTTTCTGACCCGTTTTTTGTTGTGTTAGTACCAATTATACGAAAACCCAGTTTATTCCTGTGGTCTTAAACTCAGGAGCAATTGAGGTGGACGGTTCGAGTTCTAACGATGCCGTAGACGTTATTGTACGGGATTCCATCGAATCCGGAAACTATCGCGGCGCACTGGAAGCGATTGCGCTTACGTATCATAAGCCGATCCGTAAGTTTTGTATAGCATGGTGTGAAAACAGAGAGCTTGGAGAAGAAATCGCCCAAGAGGTATTTCTTGCAGCTCATGATGCATTACCACGTTTCAAATGGCAATCTTCTATTCGCACATGGTTGTTTTCCATTGCTCGCAATCAATGTTTGAAAGCGTTATAGGATAAACGAATTGTTTACCACGCCAATCCGGAGGAGTATATCCAGGAGCTATCAGACAACGGCGATGGCGAGCAAAGAGAACTCGCACAACATGCCTGGAGACTTTTAGATATTCTGGATCAGGAAAAAAAGCAAATTATCCTCATGCGCTGCTTAAATGGTATGACTTATGGGCAAATCGCTGAGATTCTCTCGATATCTGAGAGTACTGTGAAAAGACACTGGAGAGCAGAATTCAGCAACTCAGACCATGTCTTGAGGAGTATAGACAATGAGTTGGTCTGACAAAGAACTAAACCAAGAAGATATTGATCAAACTGAAAGAGAAATTAGTGAGCTGTTAAATTTATCATTTAATGTAGAAGATGCCGATGACTTTGTGCATAATGTAATGAATAAAGTTCCAGTTCAGGATATTGATAATCGTGCTCATGACATAAGGTATAAGGAGGAAATATCGGCTCCAAGAGGATATCAGTGCAAAATCGAGGAGCTTCTGAAACATAAAAAGGAGCGCAGGATAATGAAAAAAAACAAAGAAGAAAATGTTTTTTAATACTATCATCAACAGTTTTTTATTGGTGATGTTGTATCTTCTCTTTTCAGTAAAAATTAGTATTAACTCAGATATAGATGAAGCACAAGCAAAAGATGGAAAAAATAGAAACATTATATATTGGCATTTTCAAAATATCTCTCTAGAGGTAAAAACCAAGAAAATTCTTGAATTCGCAGATGAAATGTTTCGTACTAACAAAGGAGAAATATCTATTATACGCTTTGATCACAACAGCCATACCCTTAGCCACTATGGTAACGAAGTCATAGAGCGCATACTGTCTACGGCCCAAAATAACGGAAAGTGTATAAAAGTAATTGGGCATGCAGATAAAGTAGGAGGAACAGAAATTAACAAAGTCATATCAAGGAAGCGTGCGGAAGCAGTCAAGAATAAGTTGGTTTCCGAAGGAATCAACGCTCAACGAATTACTATAGATCCACAAGGAGAATTGAACCCGCCCGTCAATACTCCTGATGGCAAACGTGAGCCAGAAAATCGTCGTGTGGAGATACTAATCGGAGATTGTGATGATGTGCGTGCAGATCGTCATTCAACCGACCCCAACATCAATAACACAGCGGGGGGTATTACTTCTGGCCATATGAAGACCGGGGCTACCAGCTAAAATGCCCCGGTGCACAGCATGGACAATTTTCAATCTGCTATATCCTATCGCTTCTGCCACTGTGCCAATCTCTCCATAAGCTTCCGCATAAAATCAGTGTTGCCCATCTCAACTTGCCGCTGTGCACAATCTTCTATTATGTGTAGTACTTGTGCGACTCCACAGTCATGTACTTCTATATGATCTGAACAGTAGGAGAACTGGCAGTATGAACACACCTCTACGGAATCCTTGGCGTCACACTCTAGGCAGAGAAATCGTTTGGCTTCCATTTTCTAAATCCTCCTTAATATCCATTGCTATATCATAGTCAATAGTCTGCCTATTTGTCTACCGATGCACACATTAGACATCAAATAGAGCGTATAAAATTACATCTATCCTTTATCATGACAATATTTAATTAATAGAAAATTGATTTTCAGATTTTAATAGTTTTTAATATTTCAAACTTAACTGTAAAAAATTATTTTTATTATAAATCTAGTAGGAAGTTTGTATACAAAAAGGGGACAGACTTATTTTATATGTTATGAGCGAACATTACGTCCTCACGCGTGTAGTATGAGGTGGTCGACCCTGACGGTATTGGGGAAGAGAGGAGCGATCGCATGTTGCAACCCAAGATGATACTTGTCGATTTCCTGGTGGATGGTATTGACGGAACAGGGTGGCAACATCAGGCTGTAGGCGTGTCAGCGGGCCGTATTACCGTAGTAAGAGATCGAGAGGGCTACTGCAAAAGGCGTCATCAGAGACGCAGCTCTTAGATGCAGGGGCCGTATATCTCACATCGGAATTGATCGACGGCCATAACCATGCGAGCCTGGCAGGGGATGGGCGGTCTTATGCCACAATGTTTGCGGATACAGATGAAATGAGGCTGCTGGCAGGGCGGCGACGCGGCTTTACCGCGTGCACGTCTTTTGTCGGATCCGCCTTGAAAGCCACCAAGTCTGCGACTTTACCTGCCTTGATGGCGCCAACTTCCTCCTCGCTCTGTGATACCTAGCCGTACACATGAGGGAAACACCCACAACGAATCCTGCCCTATGGAGGCAGCAGGGGTAAATGTTGGCGGATCAAGTCAGACGCGGTACACACATCCTCACCTCTATAGGGCAGAGAGCGATGCTCTTGACAATAAAGCTCAGCAGCCCTACACCTCCCGTAAGTCCGGATCGGCGAAGGAGCCAGAAAAACATTCAGAACACCGGCTAGTGATTTCCCTCTAGGCGGTATATGTAGGTTCCCAACACGGATGGGGTGACAATGGCAGCCATAACAATGAGGAAAAGTTGAATCGGATCATCCTGGATTGTCGGGTACAAGATTGCGCGATAGACCCAGGTAATTGAAATGAGAAGCAAGCAAGTACACAGAATTTGCCTAATGCTTAACAGTCTCACGTACTGCTGTGCATCTAGTTCCCAATCAACTTGATCTTGCCCCTCGATTCTTTCAATAGCTTTTTGGGAAGCGAGCGAGTCATCGTCTAGCTGATCGATAAAAACCCGTGGCGTTTCTACCCGGAGATTTGGAGGCGTTACTGCTCGATACATCACACTACGAAGAAAGTTTTCAGCATCCCCCACATCAAATGCTCGATGTAACAATCCGCTAATTTCTTTTTCAGCTTGATCAAGAACTTCTTGACTGAATTCTTCATCAAACCAACTCATTATCTATACTCCTCAAGGGATTGCCTGGGATGATGAACTTGTGCAAGCACCTGCTGGCGGGGATTACCACCAAGCGCGAGCACAGAGCGCGAAACCGCGTCGCCGCCGTGTTTTTCGGCGGCGAGCAGGCCGTGCAAACGACCGGCTTAGACCGCGTTCAGCCGCCGACCATAGAGCGCCAAGAGCCGCTCCCAATGCTGCTCCGCTGCCGGTTTATCGTAACACCAGCGCTCCGGAAACGCGAAGCCGTGATGGACCCCAGGATACAGTTCGATTTCACCGGCAGTCCCCGCCTGTTTGAACAACCCTTGCAACTCCTCGACCATTGGCAGGGGGGCGAGATCGTCGTGCTCAGCACAGGCAATATACAGCTCGCCCTT
>CBCXVS010000130.1:0-19494 GCA_965178525.1 uncultured bacterium
AACAAAGGTCGATTCGTTTCAGGCTTTTGAGTTTTTATTTCAACAAGTTGTCGCCGAATCACGGGAGGAACTTCGGTTTAATGGGCGTCGGGTGAGGCGCTTCGAGGGCTTTGCCGTCCAAGCCGAGCGGAGGTTACAAATCCTCGATAGTGCCACGAGTCTTGCAGACCTGGTAGGCCTGCCCAGCAATCGCCTCGAAGCGTTACATGGGGACCGCGAAGGGCAGCATGGCATCCGGATCAATCAGCAATGGCGCATCTGCTTCGTGTGGCGTGACGATGGCCCACACGAGGCCGAGATTGTGGATTATCACTGAAGGAGATTGAGGGATGTCCAATCAGATGCGGCCCATTCATCCTGGTGAAATTCTGCGCGGCGAGATGGAAGAACTGCAGTTGTCCGCCCGGCAACTGTCAAAGGCCCTGGGGGTGCTCACCAACAGGATAACAGCTCTTATCAATGAGACGCGGGCGCTGACGGCAGACACGGCGTTGCGGCTGGCCCGCTACTTTGGGACCACGCCGGAATTTTGGCTCAACCTACAAACAGCTTATAAATTGCGCCGCGTGCAGCAAAAGGCGGGTTCCCGCATCGCCCGCGAGGTGGTGCCACGCGCAACCGCGGGCTAGTCAGGCGTTGCTCATCACCAGATGTCGCCCCCCCAGCACGGCTGACGGATCGCTTGAAAAATGCGTTTGAAACACCTATGCTCTGCCTATCTTTCCCTTTAAGCCCCTGGACAAAATTAGCGACATCGTTTTTCCAGAGGAAAAATATGAATTTAGTTTTGTTCGGGCACTTAGAACGCCAGCGAGGTGTCCATGAAAATCGGGATCATTATCGAAGGACAGGAGGGACTGAGTTGGGATACATGGCGTCACATTATCGCCCAGGCAGAGGCGCTGGGCTTCGATTCACTCTGGCGTTCGGACCACCTGCTCTCCATCATCGACGAAAGACGTGAGGCCCATGAAACTTGGCTGGCTCTGACGGTTGCAGCGGCGGAAACGACGCGGTTGCAAATCGGCTCGCTCGTCAGCCCGATCA
Organism: uncultured bacterium; assembly: GCA_965178525.1. GTDB lineage: Bacteria > Tectomicrobia > Entotheonellia > Entotheonellales > Entotheonellaceae > CBCXVS01. Next base: position 1,048 of record CBCXVS010000130.1, read on the forward strand.
CCTTCCGGAATCCCGCCCAACTGGCGAAAATGGCGATGTCTCTCGATAGCCTCAGCCATGGCAGACTCGTGCTCGGGGTTGGCGCCGGCTGGAATGACCGCGAACACCGGGCACACGGCCTCCCCTTTCCCCCCTTCAAGGAACGGCTGGAACGCCTGGAAGAGGGCATCGAAATCATCCGGCTTCTGCAACTCGATGGGCCGGTCAGTTATCAGGGCCGATACTATCAGATCGACAACGCCAACCCGTATCCGAAACCCGTGCAGAAACCGAGCGTGCCCCTCTTGATCGGTGGCAAGGGGAAGGCGCGCTTCCTGCGTATTGTCGCCTGCTATGCCGACGAATGGCATATGACCACCAACTCGCCAGCGTTTTGCCAGGAGCGCAGCGAACGCCTGGCCGAGCAATGCCGCCGCATCGACCGCAATCCAGAAGACATCCGGCGTTCCGTGTCAGTGGGCCTGCTCATCGGTCGTGGCGCCTCTGAGATCGAGTGCCGCGGTCGGTCTATACAACGGTTCATGCCAGAACTGGCCGCCGTTAGCACCTCGGAGATTCCCGAGGCCGTGCGGGGTGCGGGCTGGGTCTGCGGCACGCCTGAGGACATCGTGCCGCAGCTGCAGGCGCTGGCCGCTGTCGGGGTCGACCGGGTGATGCTGCAGCACCACGACTTCGACGATGAGGATGTGCTCCAGTTGATCGCACGCGAGATCATACCGGCGGTGGCGTGATGGCACGGAGTGGACACAGAACGCTCAGGAGATCAGTCAGATGCAACTGGACGAAAAAGTAGCGGTGATTACGGGCGGTGCAAGCGGTATTGGGAAAGCCACGGCGCTTGCCATGGCGCGGCGAGGCGCCCATATCGTGCTGGCCGACATCAATGACCAACGGTTGGGCGAGACAGAGCAGGACATCGCGGCGCTTGGCCGGAAAGTTGTCACGATGCATTGCGACGTCTCGCGCGACCCGGACGTTGAACAGCTAGCGGAAACCGCGTTGGGAACCATGGGCCAAGTCGACATCCTCTTCAATAACGCTGGCGTCATCTGCCGCGGCGCGTTGGAAGACCTGTCGCTGGCGGACTGGGAATGGCAGTTCGGTATCAACGTGTTCGGCGTCATACGAGGCATCAAGGTCTTTCTGCCTCACATGATCGCGCGGGGTAGCGGCTACATCATCAACACCGGCTCGGTCGCCGGTCTCTTCGCGCTGACGGGAGAGGGCGCACCCTACATCGCGTCGAAGTTTGCCGTCGTTGGGCTCTCGGAGGCGCTGGCCCTGTATGCGCGTCCGCGGGGGATCGGCGTATCGGTCCTCTGTCCGGGCAGCGTCGACACGAACCTCCTCGAGACCAGCCGCAGTATCGGTATGACCCCCGAGCGCGACGCCTCGGAAACCGCCCAAGCGGAGACGGTGCAGGGCAATCGGCTCATGACGCCGGCGCAAGTGGGCGAGATCGTCGTCGAGGCCGTGCAGCAGAACCGCTTCTTCATCCTGGCCGAGCCCACCCACCATGAGACGCTGGTGCGCCGCACGGCAGACTGGAATGCCTTCCTTGAAGGCCGGCTGGCTGCTCTAATGCCGGGGTCAGGTCTTGAATCTTGAATCGCGACATGGCACGGTCATCAATACATTCATCATTCAAGACCTGACCCTATTTTCCATGCTCATAATAACTGGCTGACAGAAACAGCGATCGTGGGAAGCATCAGCGGATAAATCGTCCCCTGACTCAACGTCTGCTCAAACTGATACGTTCCCTTGACCGGATGACGAAAGATCACGACCGTCATATCCCGCAAGTTCACCACCCAATACTCCGGGATACCGGCCTGGGCATAGAGCGTTTTCTTCTCGTCTAAATCCTTACTTAAGCTCGTATTGGCATATTCAATGACCCAGAAGATATTCTCAGGATAGGGATGATGATGGCGATATTCTCGTCCCAACCGCTCCACGATGGCTAAGTCGGGCTCCGGTTCCGAACTGGCGGTGGGTAGGGTAATGGGTTTGGCCGGGCGCACCTGGGCACGATCTCCTAACAACCGTATCAAATACTCTCCGGCCTCGGCGCTGGCGGACGCATGCGGCTCGCCTTCAGGAGACATTTCGATAATTTCTCCATTGAGTAACTCCACGGGCCGGCCGTCTAGAATCCCCGCGTCAATCATGCGATGATAGTCATCCAGTGTCCATTTTACCGCTGTTAGGGTCATAAGTTTTCCCCGTGTAGACGACCGTTTCCGCGCGCAACTCCATCCTAAATCAATCAGGTTCCGGGGTCAAATCGACAATTTCCAGGCAGCACATGCCTGCCACGGGCCGAGAACATTCTCCAGACCGTCCGTATGGGCCGCACCGTTAGTCCCACAATTTGCTTTGGGACCCAGTTCGAGAGTAATATGATGGCGCGCTCTCGTTGGATTCAGAAACCTTATGCGCTTCTGCATTCAGCGTGTCGTTCCCGGAGGCGTCGCGCCTTGAGGCCGGAATAAACCCCTCAAAGGCGCCTCTGGCACTGGAGCGACAAAGGGCGTACAATCAGAGGCGCCAAAAGAATGTCTCATTGGCTTATCCTGACGCACATGAGGTTTGTCGTGAGGGTCACGCCGGCAGCCGTAGCCGTTTACGGCTCCGTCATCGCGGTCTGGCATCAATTCTGGCGCGCACCCAGCATGATATGTTCGCTTGACATGGGGAAAAGTCGAAATGCTATAATACATGCCAATTATTGATGCGCTCAGATCGAGGAGGAGGACAAATGGGAGATCAAGATATCACGTTGATGGCTCACCTGATGCGGCGCGCCGGATTCGGAGCCCAGCATGCGGAGCTCGAAGCCCGAGCCGAGAAGGGGTATGAGGCAACGGTGGAGGAACTCCTGCATCCCGAAGACCATCCGAATGGCCTAGAATTAGATCTGGCGGAACGGTACTTCATCGAATGGAGTCATTTCACCCGAGGCGTTCCGGAATACTTCGCGTTTCGAATGATCAACTCCAAGAGTCAGTTGGAAGAGAAGATGGTCCTCTTCTGGCACAGCGTCTTGTGTAGCACTCACAGCAAGCTGAATAACTACGCCACGTTGTATGATCAGTTGGAATTATTCCGCAGCTTTGGGATGGGCAGCTTCAAAGAGCTGCTGGTCGAGATTTCCAGAAATCCGGCCATGGTCTACTTTCTGGATAATTGTCTCAGCCACAAAGGCGCGATCAACGAGAACTACGGACGGGAGTTGTTGGAGTTGTTCTCCATGGGTGTGGGCATGGACGGCGCGTTCAACTACACGGAGGATGACGTGAAGGAATGCTCCCGGGCCTTTACCGGTTGGACGATTGCCAATAATGTTCCTACGCAGCCCTACGGCCTCTATGCGGCTAAGTTCAGGTATAATCCCGACGACCACGATGAAGACGAAAAGACCTTCCTGGGCCGCACTGGCAATTTCGACGGCGAGGATGTCATTGACATCATCTGTCAGCAGCCGGCCACGGCTCGGTTTCTCTCTCGGCATCTGTACAATTACTTCGTCGCCGACGACGCGCAGGTGCCGGCCTGGATGGAAACCCCGCCGCCGGACCCGGAGACCATCAAGATGCTGGAAGATGAGTACTACCGGTCCGGTTACGACATCCGCTCCATGCTGAAGGTGCTGTTCCTTTCCGATGCTTTTAAGAACGCCCGCTTTGCGAAGATCAAGGGGCCGGTGGAAACGGTGATCGGTACGATGCGCCTGATCGGCGATTGGACCGAACCCAAGCCTGGCTTTGAACCCGTCTTCGATGAGATGAAGCATATGGGGCAGGAGCTCTTGAACCCGCCTTCGGTCGAGGGCTGGCATACGGGCAAGGAGTGGATCGACGGCGGCACCCTGGTGCAACGCATTAACTTCATCGCCGACCGTGTGGGCGATCTCACCTACCCGGGCATCCAAGATATTGTGAAAGCGCTGGCCTCTGAAGGTCCCGCCATGTCCCCGGAGGATTTAGTTGCGGGGTGCCTGCGGATGTTGGGGCACTACGAATTAGCCGATGAGACCCGCCATATGCTGGTAGATCATGCCCGCAAGAGCGGTGCGTTACGCACGGATACGGAGGCGTTTGCGCAGCACGTTTGCCAGATGCTTCAGATGATTGTCGCGACCAAGGAATATCTGTACGCCTAGCCTGAGTTTGGCAGAAAAGATCTGCCCAACCGGAGGCGAAGGCGCTCAAACCCCATTTTGCTATGGAGCCAATCATGACCGCTAACAAAAAAGACCCTGTGCTCGTTGTTCTTCAGATGTCCGGTGCCTATGACGCCCTGAACACCGTCATCCCCTACAACGACCCCTTGTATATGGAGTACCGGCCGGTCTTGAAAGTCGAGCCGGAAGAGGTGCTGGCGCTCGATGACAAGGTCGGGCTCAACCCGGCCATGGCGCCGCTCAAAGAGCTGTACGACGAGGGAAAAGTCGCCGTCCTGCAGGGGATCGGCTATCCCAACCCGATTCGCTCCCACTTCCGCTCCATGGATATCTGGCACACGGCCGAGCCCGAGAAAGTCATCACGGAAGGATGGCTGGGCAAGGCGATTCGCGACCTGGATCCGAACCAGGAAAACGTGCTGACCGCGGTCAACTTTGGCCGCGGCCTACCCCGGGCTCTGGCTGCCCCCGGCGTGTCGGTGGCCTCGGTAGGGAATTTAGAGACTTATGGCGTGCTGACCGGTATTGATGGCGAAGACCAGCGGGCGCAAGCCCTGGATATATTTGCCAAAACGTACTCGCCCGCGATTGGTGCCGGCCCGGTGAATGACTATCTGTCCCAGACCGGTCTGGATGCGTTGAAAGGCGCCGACATCCTCAAAACGGCGCCTCAGATGTACGATTCCACGGTGGAGTATGGTCGTGACTACTTTGCGCAATGGCTCAAAAACATCGCGCAGGTGCATCTGGCGGACTTCGGAACCCGGGTCCTGTATACCAGCCTGAACCCTGGCACCTTCGATACGCACGCCAACCAGTCAACCATGCTCACCAAACTGTGGAACGAGGTGACCAGCGCCGTCCACACCTTTTACCATGACCTGAAAGAGCACGACGCGAACCAGGAAGTGGTGATTTTGATGTTCACCGAGTTCGGTCGCCGGGTGCAGGAAAATGGCTCGGGAACGGACCACGGCTCGGGGGGCGTGGCCTTTGTGGTCGGCGACGCGGTCAAAGGCGGCTTGTATGGCGAGTATCCCTCCCTGGAGTACGGTAAGCTGGACGAGGGCGACCTGCAGTGGAACAACGATTTCCGGTGCACCTACGCCACGCTGCTTGAGCAGTGGATGGGCTTGGACGCCACTGCGATTCTGAGGGGCTCCTACGAGCAATTTGACTTCATCAAGTGACGAGACAACCCCGCCGCATCTCGCGGTGGGGTTGAGGCCATTGGCGAGTCGAATATTTTTGTTGTGAGGACAATATGGTTACACAAACTGAATCGGTGACATTTCAGTATAGCCATACGATTGGGCGGCAAGAAACCCGGAGCGGCAACGGATTCTTCAATCCGGTGGCGATCGCCCGGGGTGAAGGCGACCGGCTGTACGTGCTCAGCCGCGGCACGGAGACCCCGGTGTTTTGGCCCTGCAAGCGGGTCACCATCTGCACCATAGAAGAAGAATGGATCGGGGACTTCGGTGAGAAAGTTCACCCTGAGGACGCCGTTCCCGACGCCATCGATGGCGCCTTCTTCTGGCCCACCTCGGTTGCACTTGACAGCCAAGGCAACGCCTATGTGGCCGATGAGTGGCTCAACCGCATCTCTATGTTTACCAAGGATGGAGACTGGATCGGCAGATGGGGAACGCCGGGTCATGGCGATGGCGAAATTAACCGCCCATCCGGGCTGGCCTTCGATAAGAATGATAATCTCTACCTGGTGGACAGCCGGAATGACCGGATTCAGGTGCTCACCAAGGAGGGTAAATTCTTGTCCAAGTGGGGTAGTAGCGGCAGCGGTGACGGCGAGTTCAACATCCCCTGGGGCATCACGATTGACCACCATGGGGATGTGTATGTGGCTGACTGGCGCAACGACCGCATTCAAAAATTCACCCCGGACGGCCAGTTCCTGATGAAGTTCGGCTCTTCCGGTCAGGGTGATGGGGAGTTCAATCGGCCCACTGGTGTCGCGGTGGATAAGGACGGCATCATTTACGTGGCCGACTACAAGAACGACCGTCTTCAGGTGTTCGATGCCGATGGCAGCTTTGTCACCGCGCTGACTGGCGAGGCGACGCTGTCCAAGTGGGGACGCGAACGTCTGGAGCTCAATCCGTACATGATAAGAGGCCGGGAGAGAGCACAGGGGCTGGCGGAGCGTGAGGGGCCGTTCCATGGGCCTATCGCGGTTGCCGTTGATGATGAGAACCGGGTCTTTGTGGTGGAGGTGGCCCGCCACCGCCTGCAGGTTTTCCGCAAGCAGTCTGGCTTATTCTATGGGGATCCGCTGTAAGGGACCTCGGGGAATAGGCTATTCCAACGCGGTTTTGGCGTCTTGCCGTAAACGAATGGGGTCAGAGCTTTAGTTTATAGTTATCGGCTATAAACTAAAGCTCTGGTCCTTTTCTGCCTTGCCAATGCAGAACCTTGTTGCCGCTCCTGCTTGGGTTGCTCTCTTTTACGGCCTTCGTGGGCAATTTGCGAAAGGAGGATGCCGAAGGGAAGCGTCCCCTTTCGACGCCTGGGCGAGTTTTCTTGATAGTAGGGTTTGTCGGCCTTTTGGGTAGTCTATATGTAACTTCAATGAGTTACTTTGATGGAGAGAAGAACAAGGAGCGCCTTGGCAAAATGGCAAGGCGAATCGATGAGCTTGTGCTACAGAACAAAAATTTGAGTGAGCAAAGCTCAAATCTATATGAAGATAATAGAAGTCTTATTGATCTTACTATCAACTTGGACAAAAAAGTCCAGGGACAGGATCAGAAAATACAAAATCTGCTTGGAATAAACGAAGAGCTATTGGGCAAGGCCAATCTCACAAAGGAGCAACTTGATAAGTTAAGAGAGTCCACGGATTAAGCTGCCGCCTACGAAAAGGTCCAAGCCGCAAATAGTAGAGAAGTCGCCAAGATCGCCAGAGAAGAGGCGGAGAGAAGGGAACAATGCTTAAGATATGTTCGAATTTATGGCGACGATGATGATTTTCTTGCGGGACGTGGTTGTGATGACTTTATCAGGACCAAATCGGCATCAAAATGTAGGGGGTACGACGGTCCGGGTGGGCCGTGCTACGACGGTCCCAGTGGCGCTCTATACGATAGGCCAGGAGGGCCATGCTACGACGGACCAGGCGGTGCTTGTTACGACGGCCCGGGAGGCAGTGGTAATTGTCCCGCCGCCTGCCGATTCTGAATTTAACAATGCGTTCCAGCCGACGTCCATGCCGCCGCTTCGCGTCGTCAGGGCCGCGGCTGAACGCGGGTGTTAGGCGGTAAAACCACTACTGTCACAATCATAGCTTCGATGCGAGCTTGATTTAGTTGACTTGGCAGATCACCCATGAACAAGTTGAGTTGGGAAAAGTCTGAACTCCAGACCTCTCGGCCCTGCCTCGTGCTGATTCCGAAAACAGAACAGCCAGGGTGTCTCCCAGTGCTTTATCTCCTCCATGGGATAGGTGACTGGGAGACCGACTGGTTTGACCAAAACAAAGGGCAGCTGGACAAGATATTAGAAGAAATCCAACTTCCGCCGATGCTGCTTGTACTCCCTTTCTGCGCCGCTGCGAGGAAGCAGAACAAGCGCACCCAGACTGAGCCGCCTCTGAATGATTTTCTCAAAGATTTTCAGGAGATTCAAAAGAAGATCTATACCGAGTAGACCCTAAGAGACAGGCCATCTTGGGCATCTCAATGGGGGCAAAGCAAGCGGTACCCATTGCGTTCAGCGGTCCCGGCTTCAACGCCGTAGCGCTGCTCAGTGCTATGCTCCAAGGCGGTCATCTCGAAGAAGTCAAAAAGAAGTGCGGCAGGTCACTCGACGGCGTTGCCAAGGAATTCGATAAGTACTTCCATTACTGTGGCCAGGCGTTAAGAGACGGCGAGAGTTTCTTGAAGCCCAATACCACCTTCTTTGAGCTCGTAAACGACGGGCGGTTCCAGTTCAGAACAAATCCTATTGGCAACCACAATTGGACGGCCTGGAGACCGGAGATTCGCGAATTCCTGAAGGCGTTGGCCGCTCTGTGGAGCGAACCAGAGATTGGTCAAGAGAACTCGCCTGTCCAGGGAAAGGAGGAGAAGATGCCCGTAGATTGGCGAGAGCATATTGTGAGTACAACGGACATTCTGCGGGGAAAGCCACGCATCAAGGGGACGAGGATTCCTGTGAGTCTGATCCTTGGTTATCTTGCCGCAGGACAGACGGCGGAAGAGATTATGTCAGAACTCCCAGACCTCAGGAAAGAACAGATCGCGGCGTGTCTGGATTATGCACGAGATCTCGCAGAATTCGAAGTGGCTGTGTGATGGGTTTTCGATTCTTCGCCGATCACCGCGTGTCCAATGCGATGATGCAAACACTCCGTGAAGCCGGGCATGAAGTCGTGCGGCTGCGGGAGCATCTTCCCGTAGAGTCTCCTGATACCGATGTCATCGCAAAGGCACAGCAGCTTGATGCCGTCCTATTATCATTGAATGGAGATTTTGCCGATATTGTCACCTATCCTCCAGCACATTACCAAGGCATTATCGCCCTTCAAGTGCGGAATCACCCAGAGGCTATTCCGCAGCTCATGCAAAGGTTGCAAGACTACTTATCGTCTCATATTGACCGGGCGCATTATTGCGGTAAGTTACTAGAGTTGTTCCTCAATAGCATAAGATCAGGTTCCCTAGCCCAGCCCAGATGCCCACCGAATCATCCTCAAAGTGATCTTTGCGGTTGCGGAAACGCTGCACCAAAATGTTGAAACGCTTCATACCGCCGATGGCATGTTCGATCAAGATGCGAACTTGACTCACGGCATAATTCGCCGCCTGCTGCTCCGCCGTCAATTCTGGAGTCGGATTCGTCTTGCTCTTCCGGGGTTTCTTGTGTGGAATCTCAAGCATTTCGCCTTTGTAGTCCGACTGAATCCCCTGATAACCCAGGTGCACCCAAACTTCTACGTCACTAAACCGGTCTAAGTCCGGTGGGAACTCTTGTTTTAACATGCTGTAATCATGGTTGTGACCACTAAACGTACGGCCCAGAAAGACGATCCATTTATCCGGCATCGACATCACTGTATTTTTCAGCGTATGGCTTTTTTTTACCACTATAGTGTTCACGTTGGGTCGTCTCATCTTGTGACCGGCGATAGCTTCTTTCAGTCGCATCAATAATCAGTTGATCCACACCTGACAACGCCTCCCTCAACGACTCTGGGGTCTTCAACTCTCGATAAGGCATGAGGTCTAACTGCACTAACGTGTCATACAGGATGGGAGAGAGCTTATGGAGATTTTCATTCGCTTTCGAACGTACCATACCAAATTGTGCACCAAGAACATCAAACGTCGGATACGTCTTGTAATAATATAGAACGAACAGGAGTTTGTCTGACAGAGTGGGTAATTTGCCTTTGATACCTGCACCCGGCTTTCGGCTGCGTTTGCCAGCTTGGACACCCTCCTCATAGCGTTTTTGCTGAGCCTGTTGATAGACGTGGCTGAAGGCGGGCAGCAAGAAGTCAAATTGCGTCTGAGACACACCGGTTAAGGCTTTCATCTGCCGATCATCTCGGATAACCAATGACCTGGCTGGGCTCCCTCCATCGTTTGGGGGAGGATAGCCTACCTCATTAACTATTGGGGAACAACCCTACTGGTGTTCGAAGTCCACAGAATTCGGGTGCGGCAATAACCGCGGGGCGAACCTAACTCGGTTGCAAGCTCCTGGGCCTCTCAGTAGCGACGTTTGATCAACTCCACATCTCGTTTCGAGGTGGCAATGCCCCGTTTGAACTTTTTCTGAAACTCATGCAGGACATACACGTTCCGGCCAATCTGCACCGCGATAACCGTCCGATAGGTATCCGTATCAAAGCGGGTGACCAGTTCAAACACCCCACGACCCACGCCCCTGAAGGGTTTGGCGTGGGTCGGCTTTCAAAGGGGATCTTTGGTTTGATCAGTATTGCGATTGTAAATTAAAGGGGTCACCCTTTAGGACGAACAAGCGTTTTTCAACAAACCGTCTGGTTATCCCCACGATAGCCGTGGCCAAGAGCCTTTCAACCCAGCTCGAGACACCACCTTGCACTCGGAAAGCAGAGCTGACACAATGGCGACGATGTCATCAACGTAACTGAGAGACCAGGAGAGGGGAACACCCATGAGTCGGACGTACAACGTGATCGATTCCGATGGACACATCCTTGAGCCGGTCGATATTTGGGACCATTATATGGAGCCCAAATACCGCGACCGGGCGCCGTTCATGTTTGTCGACACCGACGGTAAAGAGCGCCTGAACGTGGACGGGGTCATTCTTGGGGGGCCTCGGGGCTTAGGCCGCCTCGGGGGGATCGGCGCCCGAGACGGGAAGGTGCCGGAAGACATGAAATATCTTGAGGGTCAAAAGGGCGGGTTTGACCCCCATGAGCGCATCAAAGACCTCGATCTGGACGGCATTGATGCCGCCTTTCTCTATCCCAGTGTCGGACTGTTTTCCGGCGGGATTCAGGACGAGAAGCTCGCCGCTGCCATGTGCCGGGCCTACAATCGCTGGTTGGCGGACTATTGCGCGCCCTATCCCGATCGTCTCTTTGGCGTCGCCATGCTGCCGATGCAGTCGATCGAGTTGGCCATTGAAGAGATGCATTTTGCCCGCAAGGAACTAGGCATGAAGGGCGGCTTTCTCCGCCCGAACCCGTACAATGGCCGCATGGCCGGACATCCGGATTACGACCCCTTCTGGGCCGAGGCCCAGGACCTCGATTTTAGCATTGGCTTTCACGAAGGGGGGTCGAGCGGGATGCCCACGGTCGGCGTGGATCGCTTCGAGAGCCGTGCCGCCAAGCACATCATCTCGCACACCATAGAAATGATGCTCGCGGCCATAAGCGTCATCTGGGACGGCGTCTGTGACCGCTTTCCCAACGTTCGCATCGGCTTCTTGGAGTCTGGCGGTGGCTGGATCGCGCCGTGGCTGGATCGTATGGACCGTCATTTCAACGACCAAGGGATGAATGACTCCAGCCTGAGCATGCCTCCGAGCGAGCTGTTCCAGCGCAATTGTTGGATCTCCTTCGAGCCGGTTGAGGGTAGCCTGGACGTCTTGGCGGAGTACATCGGCCCGCACAAGATCCTGTGGGCCACGGACTATCCGCATGGCGATGGCTTCTTCCCAGGCGCTCCGGCGATGATCGCGAATCGGACGGCGCTCTCCGATGAGGCCAAACACCAGATTTTAGCCGGTGGCGCGATGCAGTTCTACGGGATGTCTTAAAGTAATCCGGATCACGTTCAATGGGGGCAAGCGATGACCCAGCCTATAACGAGTCCGATTCAAGGTACATGTGACAGCCGGTTTGCCGCGGTGCGCGACGCGTTTGCCGCCAACTTCGCCGCCGGGGAGGAAATCGGGGCCGCGGTGGCGGTGACGCTAGACGGCCGCCCGGTGGTCGACCTCTGGGCCGGGCATGCCGACAAAGCCGGCACCCGGCCCTGGAAGCGCGATACCCTCGTCACGGTTTATTCCACTACCAAGGGCATGACGGCCATCTGCGCCCATCGCCTCGCCGACCAGGGTCTGCTGGACCTCGAAGCGCCGGTCGCCCGGTACTGGCCGGAATTCGCACAGGCCGGCAAGCAGGATGTGCCGGTGCATCTGCTCCTCAGTCACCGCGTGGGCCTGCCAACGGTGAGCACCCCGATGCCGCCTGAGGCCATCTACGACTGGGACACCATGACCGCGACGCTCGCTGCCCAAGCGCCCCTGTGGGAGCCCGGCAGCCGACACGGGTATCATGCCTTGACGTATGGCTGGCTCGTGGGCGAAGTGGTACGGCGCGTAAGTGGCAAGCGTATCGGGGCCTTCTTCCGTGACGAAGTGGTCCAACCCCTCGGGCTCGATTTTCATATTGGCCTCGACGCCGAGCACGATGATCGCATCGCCGAGATGGTCGCCGTAGACCCACAGTCGGAAGCGGCGCAGGAGCAGGAGAAGCAGCGCCAAGCTAAGATCGAGAGCATGGAGCCGAGGTTGCGCCAAGCCCAGGGCGCCATCCAGATTTCCCCAGGGGACCATAACACACAGGCGTGGCGGCGGGCGGAGATTCCGGCCGCCAATGGCCATAGCGACGCCCGGTCGCTGGCGCGCGTGTACGGGGCACTCGCATGCGGAGGCGAAGTGGACGGCGTCTGCGTCCTGAGCCCTGAGGCCATCGCCCGGGCCACGGTCGAACAGGCCAGCGGCCCGGATGCCCAACTGCCTACTCCAACGCGCTTTGCTCTGGGCTTCTGGCTGTCGCGGCCGGAGGCGCCACTCGGGCCGAATCCAAACGCCTTCGGCCACCCTGGCGCCGGTGGCTCGGTGGGATTCGCCGATCCGGATGCGCGTCTGGGCTTCGGCTATGTGATGAACCAGATGAAAGTCGGCTTGCTGGTCGAGGGGACCGGGCGGCGTCTGATTGATGCAGTATACGTGTCCTTATAAAGGTGTCGTAGGCCATGATGACGCCTGAACCACTAGCTCGGGTACTTGCCAAACATGATCCAGCCGCCGCTGCTAGGCGTCGTAAAAGCAGCCAGAGCCGTCTCGGCCCGTACCGTCACCTGGCGCTGACCAGCAATGCCCCGGAGCTGTTCAATACTATCGGTGTACATGGCGGTGCGAGTGCGCCCGTTGCCCAGATTGCCACCACTGGAGCTGAAGGGATGCGGGCCCTCGACTCTGATATCGTCAGCGTAAAACGCGAAGGCATCTCCACGCTTCACGCCGTGCCACTGGAAACCTTCCAGAAAAAACTGGGCCATGGTGGCGTAACCATCGTAGGGGTTGAAGATATCGACGTCCGCCGGACCTAGTCCGGCGCCCTCATACATCCTCCGGGCCGCGCGGTCCGTCCAATCTTCGATTTCATCCAAGTCCGGCTGCGTGGTGCGCGGTTTGAAGTTGTGCTGAGAATGGTTCAGCACATAGACGGGTGGCTGCTTCATATCCTTGGCGCGCTCGGCGGTGGTGAAGAGATAGGCGGCGGAAGCGTTCACCGGCCGGTCACAGTCCCATATCCTGAGAGGATTCAGGATATATCGCGAGGTCACGTAGTCTTCCACGGTAATTTGATCAATCCCATGGGTGGCGTTGAAGCCCCAAGGTATCATGAGGCCGTTGCGGTGCTGATTGATCACGAAGGGGGCCAGGTCATCGTGGTGGCCGCCATATTTGAGGCAATATTGATTGTGGGGGAAGATGTTAATGAAGTCGTTCCCGCCATGATTTCCCCAGGGCGCCGTCCACTGGCGGGCGCCTCTAGCGTAGTCCTCCGCGTTCTCTCCGCCGCGGCGATACCGGCCTTCCAGGTTGCCCGTCGGGTAGATCATCAGGCAGGTGTTGCACAGGCCATCACCCACGGCTTGGGAGGCGAGGCCGACCATTTCGCTGATGTTTGGCACATTGGAGGGGGCATACGTGACGTTGGGCAGGCCCATCTGCTCGATCAGCCACGCCGCGTTCACCAGCGTGAGCCCCCACTCGGAGTCGTAGGGCGGGTCAAAGTAGGGCCGCGGCGCCCATTGCGACACGGAACCGCCACTGGTGCCGGCGATGTGGCTCTGGCAGCAAATGATGCCGTCAATCTGGTCGGGCGTTACGCCCGCGTCGTCCATTGCCTTCTGGCAGGCAAGTATGGAGTAGGCGCCCAGGGTTTTGTCCATCGAGGTACCGTCCCAGCGCCGGTCAACTGGGGAATGACCGAACCCGGCAACCGCGACTTTGCCCCGGTGCTCCCACACCTCCAGACCGTCTTTGTCTCTCCGCCAAGAATAATTGCTCTGCGTCGCCATGGATCGCCCTTTCTTCATGACAAATCGATATGAAGCGTCGTTTGCGCCGTCGTGTTGAGCTAGTCGACTACGCGCCATTCGTGGATCAATTGGCCCGGTGCCGCCTCCTCAAATGTGACCTCGACGGCGGCGCCCACCGGGACCTCGTAGGCTGGCGTCCCGGGAAGGTTGGCGTAAAAATTGACCGTTGGGTCTTCGTCCAGGGTGACCATCGCAAGATTGTAGGGCTGATCCGGCATGCGCCGGTTGAGCCGGCCGTCCTCAATGACGATATACGTGGCAATGTGGCCCTTCCCGCTGACCTCTTTCCACTCCAGTTTTTCGGCAGACCCGCAGATCTGGCAGGCCGGTTGCGGTGGATACTGGAGCTTGTCGCAGGCAGTGCAGTTCTGCAAGACCAATCGCTTTTCGTTGACCGCATCCCAGAAAGGTTGGCTCAATTCATCAGGTACCGGGATAACCTTCGGCATCGTGTCGCTCCATTTTCAGTGCTTTATGTGATCTAGGAAACCTAGACGGCCTTGCCAGGAACGCCTGTTTGGCTGCTATGGATGGACAAAAAATTCAGGGCACATTTTGCGCGCGCACCTAAGTATTGTCAAGCGGGGGCAGCGTCTTGAAGGCATCTAGGAGGCTGTCCGGCAAAACCATTCGCCCGACGCATCGGTTCGGAGTTGTCCCGTGAGAGATATCAGGCGATAATACCGCCTTCTCTAACGGTGATGCACGTTGAGATGTTCATACCGTTTGAAGTGGATGTCGTGGTCGACGACGATCGCCTTCTTTCCTCGTTAACTGGCGCCATCAGGCAGGCTGTGGGGCAGATACGGATATGGCAAACACAACTCAAACCGCGTCTCCCCGCACCCTCTTGCAAGTTGATACACAAGCGGCCTACTATAAATGGCTGGTCGCCGGTACCGTACTCCTGGCTGGCGCGACGCAAACCTTTGGCGGGGGGAGCAGTGTGACGCTGGCGATCCCTCGCATTATGACCACCTTTGGCGCCGATTTGGCGACGACGCAGTGGATCACCACCAGTTATTTGATTACACGCACGCTGATGGTGCCGATCCTCGGCTGGCTCGGCGGCTTCCTGGGTTATCGCAACCTGTTTGTCGGCATCATGATCGGCTTTGTCACCACCTCGATTGCCTGTGGCCTGGCCGTGAACCTTCCCATGCTGATCGTGTTTCGCCTCATACAAGGCTTGGTGATGGGCCCAATGGAAGGGCTGACCGTGATCATCATGGTTAGCACTTTTCCGCCCCACCAACGCGGCATGGCGATTGGTCTGCGCACCATTGGCTGGTCAACCGGACAGATCGTATCCCTCGTCTTGGGCGGGTATTTGATCGAACTCTTTTCGTGGCGTGTGATCTTTTTCATCGGTATCCCCTCCGGCCTCACCGCGGCTCTACTCGGCTTGCTCCTTCTCCCCCAGGAGCGCGAATATCAAGGCATCCCGGTCGATTACGCCGGTCTGTTAGCACTCGCCTTGTTCCTCGTACCGCTTCTGTTGGGCATCAGTTTTGCCCGCCGCGACGATACGGAAACCATGACACTGGCGCTGCTCGGATTCCTGGCCCTCAGTGGAGCCGTCCTGTTTATCCTGCGAGAACTGTTGGCGCGGCATCCGGCCGTGAATATCCAACTGTTTCGTCTCCCTGCCTTTCGGTTGCTCTTGTGCGCCGCCTTTTTCAATACGATGGGATTATTCGGGGCTCAATTCATGATCCCCATTTTCTTGCAACAAGTGATGGGATTCAGCCCGTTGCAAGCCGGGCTGATTATCGTCCCCGCCCTCATTGTGTCTGCCTTTGGCGGGACCTTGTCGGGACGATTGAGTGACACGCTCAGCCCGCGCACGCTCATTCTCGTGGGCTTCTCGCTGTTGATTATCGTGTTCAACCTCTTTGCGACCGTGTCCGCGCTCACCGCGAGCGGCGTCCTGGTGGGCTATATTATGCTCTACCGCATGTGCCTGTTCTCGATCAATACGCCGCTGACGGCGCTGAACGTCCGCATCCACAAAGCCGATCAGGTGCGCATGGGACAGGGCCTCCTCGGTATGGTGCGCAATATCGGCGCATCTCTGGGCGTGACCGCCTCCAGCGTCATCTTCGTCCGCCGTCAGACGCACCATCAGCTGCTGGCCTATAACGCCTATAACGCCACGTCTCCGGCCCATGCGGAAACGGCCCAGGAGATCGCGCGATCCTTGCGAGACTCCGGTATTGGCGCCACGGATATCGGCCCCCTGACGCTGCCCGCCATCCGGCGTCAGATGGATATCGAAGCCGTGGCCGCCGGCTTCCGTGATAGCTTCTTTGCTTTTGGTTTCTGTTTTCTACTGGCAATGCTGCCGATGCTGTTCATTACCCGTCGCCGACTGAGAAACCCACCGTCTGATGCTGCCGTTCGCACATGACGCGGTTGGCCACAGCACTGGCGTTTGGGCCACGGCTGTGGCCCGTCAGAGCGCCTTGGGGGCTCAGCGGACCCGCAGCTCGTACCGGTAGTCTTTGGCGCTCCCTCGCTCGGGCAAAGGTGGCTGTTCTTTGGCTTGGTAGCGGTAGTTGGGATCGGTATTGACCTTGGGAGCAATGGTGCTGCGCAGCACCCCAATCCCCTCAACCTCCATCTCAACCACGTCGCCCGGCTGGAGGAAGCGCGCCTGGTCGTATCCCTTGCGGATGGCCTCGCCAATCGAGCCGCCTCCGACCGTGCCACAGCCTAACACATCCCCTGGTGCGATGCGGCTGTCCCACGAGGCCCGCTCGACCAGCGCCCCCCAGGTATGATACGAGAGACCGCCATCGCTGTCTTGCAACCAGAAGTCCCCGTTGACTTTGGCCGAGCATTTCACGTGCAGCCGGCCATCGCGGAGGTACGGGGCCATTTCGTCGGTCGTCACCAGCCATGGCCCCAGGGAGGAAGCCGCGTCCTTGCCCTTGGCGGGGCCGAGGCCCACCGCGCTCTCATCCCGCTGGATGTCGCGACAGCTCCAGTCGTTGAAAATGCAGAAGCCAGCGATGTAGTCCAGGGCATTGGCCTCGCGGACGTTGCTCCCGGTGCGGCCGATGATACAGCCGAGTTCCAGCTCGTAGTCCAGCATGGCCGCCGCCGAGGGGTAGGGGACGGGTTCGTCTGGCCCGAAGATGCGGAGGGGGCTGGAAAAGTAGAAGATGGGCATGCGATACCAGGCTTCTTCCCGTTGCCGGGTACCCTGGGCAGTAGCGTGCTCCTCGAAGATCATAAAGTCACGTACGGTGGGCGGCTGCAGGACGGGGGCGCGCAGCCGGACGCGCGCCAGAGGGAGTCCCGGCGCCGCCACGTGCCGGCCCAGGGCGTCCCGCACCCGGTCCACCGCCGCGTCGTCCCATTCCAGCAGAGCCTGCACGTCTCGCAAGGTCTGGGGCGCGCCCAGTAGCGCCGTCACGTCGATCACCTGGTCGTCCTGAAGGACGCCACAACGCGGTCCGGTCCCGGTATCGTAGGTCAGTAGCTTCATGAGTCTCTCCCTCATGCGGATTGGGAGCGTCATTGGCAACTAGCTAAGACGCTGATGGCCAGGGAAATGCTGGCCGGGATGCTGGAACGGATCGGAAGCCTTCAACTGGCAAGGCATTGAATCTCTAGAGGTGACGGGAACACCGGGACGCTTATAGGCGCCCGGAATGGCCATCTGAGCGGAACCAAGGCTTCATTATCGCTTCGTCTGGCCACAGGAACTCGAATCCCGCCTCTAGCGCATACTTCTTGTCCAGGTCTTCTCGGTCGCCAATATGATAGTAAACATCCGCCTCGAACTTCGCCTTGACGTCAGGGAGCATCAGTTTCCCGACGGCAAAGTCTACCGGGATGTTGTGCTGGTCCTAGATGGCCCGCTGGGTGCTAATGGGACGGTCCGAACAACTGCCAATCAAAAACCCCTTCTCTCGAACTCTTCTCACCATTTCCATGGTCAGGACTCCAGGCGGATCGCCTACTTCCAAGGTACCGTCTATATCAAAACTGATCAATATCACCAAGTCGGTTCCTCTCTTCCCAATGTGTTCGCCGTGCGTTCATGTAAGCGTAAGCGATGCCGTTGGCCGTTTGGGGACCTCATCATCCTTGGAATCAGGAGGCCCCCGCAAGGTCTAGTCAGGGGTGGCGCTCCACACGGTAAAGTTGCCGCCCAGCGGCATGGGACCGCCGGAGACCGCGATCTCAGGCTTGACCCCGGTGACCTGTCGAGCCCCCGCTTGTCCCTGCAACTGTTGGATGCAGTCGGTGTGCATCCAGAAACGGCTGCGGCCACTCCCGATATTGCCACCGCTGGGTAAAACGGGGTTCGACCCGAATGGCCTTAAGTCAAGCCAACTCCTTTCTTGATGAAGCAGTTACGCCGATTGCCTGAGACCGACTCTCCTGTCA
>CBCXVS010000131.1:0-19439 GCA_965178525.1 uncultured bacterium
CCCTCATCATGACAGGAGAGTCGGTCTCAGGCAATCGGCGTAACTGCTTCATCAAGAAAGGAGTTGGCTTGACTTAATGCCATTCCGGTCATTCTCTTCTTTGTCCTCAGCGTCCATGCGATGGAAGCGCTAGCCATGCGTGAAGCGTATGGGTGGATTGTCCTATTCGGGCTTTGCACAATCGGCATGTTAGCCTCTATCATGGACCCTGCGATGTCCGGCGTGCTGACTGGGCTTGCTGCCCTCGGCGGCTATTTCTTCCTGGGCTTTGCCGCCAGTGCCCAACGCCGCGCCGAGCACGCCAACGATGAGAGCCAGCGCCTCCTCAACGAACTCCAAGTGGCCCATCATCAATTGCGCCAACAGGCCATGCAAGCCGAAGAATTGGCCATCTCTCGGGAGCGCAACCGGTTGGCGCGTGAAGTCCACGACACGCTGGGCCATCGGTTGACGGTTGCCGCGGTGCAATTGGAAGGCGCCCAAAAGCTGATGCCGCACGACCCGGACAAAGCCGCTGGCATGATCGGCACCGTGCGTGAACAGGTGCTAGAGGGACTGAGCGAACTGCGGCAGACCGTCGCCGCCCTTCGCGCCCCTCTGGAGGATGATCTGTCACTACCCAAGGCGCTCACCCGCCTCGTCAATCATTTTGAACAGGCAACCGGCATCCCGACGCATCTCACCCTGCCCGTTCGCCCCCTCGACCTGTCAACTGACCATTGCCAGGCCCTCTATCGGACCGTGCAGGAAGCCTTGACCAATGTGCAGAAGCATGCCCAGGCGCAGTCGGTCTCCGTGAGCTTCGACCAACTCGTCAACTCCACCGGCTGCACCGCGTTGCAAGTCACGGTAGAAGATGACGGTGTGGGTCTCCCGGTCAGCGGCGGCAAGGGGTTTGGGTTGCGCGGTTTGCAAGAACGCGCCGCCCAGCTCGATGGGTGTTTTGCTGTCGAATCATCTCCTGCCGGCGGCGCCCGCATTATCATGAACCTGCCAAGGAGGCCGTGAGACATGCCATGAGCGCATCGATTCGTATTCTCATTGTGGATGACCAGCGACTGATGCGGGGTGGCCTGCGCACGCTGCTGGAGCTGGAAGCCGGGTTGGACGTGGTCGGCGAGGCTGCAGACGGTCAAGAATGCCTGGAGCGCTATGCGGCGTTAGCGCCGGATTTGGTCTTGATGGACGTTCGCATGCCCGGCATGGATGGCGTTGAAGCGACCCGCCGCATACGCCAGCAATGGCCCGATGCCCGGATTATTATTCTGACCACATTCGATGAAGACGAGTACCTTTTTGAGGGGTTAAGAGCTGGCGCGCAGGGCTATCTGCTCAAGGCCGTGTCCGGTCAGGGACTGGCCACCGCGATACGCACTGTCGCCGCTGGTAAGACGCTGCTCGATCCGGCCGTAACGGGCAAAGTCATGGCGGAATTCGCGCTCCTGTCCAAGCCGGCCCGCGCGCCGAATGCGGGGTTGGCCGAGCCGCTGTCGGAGCGTGAGTTGGAGGTGTTAAAATGCTTGGCCCAGGGCTTGTCCAACCGGGAAATCGCCCAGCAGCTTTTTCTGGCTGCGGGCACGGTGAAGAACTATGTGACCGTGATCCTGCAGAAGATCGGTGCACGGGATCGGACGCAAGCTGCGTTGCGCGGCCGCGAACTTGATCTGTTTTAAGAATAGGATATCCACACGCGACTTTGGCTCGATCATTCCTGTTGCCTTTTTTACGAAGGGACTCATAGTGAAAATTTTCAGAGCCGATAAGGTGATAGCATCTCTAGATGTTCTAGATCTCAACTCCTGATATGCTTAGAGAATCTAGAACACAAGATTGATTTGAGGCATATACTTTAGACCGTATCAAGAGGATGAACATGGATTTGATTGACTACATACAGGTTATCACCACAAAAATTGAACGACAGCGTGACCACATTCAGACCGAAGCAGCCACAAAGAATGCTTTTGTCCTACCGTTCATTAGTGCACTTGGATATGACGTGTTCGATCCTACGGAAGTAATCCCAGAGTTTACAGCGGATGTTGGCATTAAAAAGGGAGAGAAGGTTGATTATGCCATCTTCCAAGGTGGCAGACTTGTGATGCTGTTCGAATGTAAGTCATGCAATGTGGATCTGAATGATACCCACGCATCCCAGCTCTTTCGGTACTTTTCAGTAACGGAAGCCCGCATCGCGGTGTTGACGAATGGCATTCTCTATCGGTTTTATACGGACTTAGAAACCCCGAATCGCATGGATACGAGACCCTTTTTGGAAGTCGATCTTCTCTACCTCCACGAGCCGCTGGTCCACGAACTCAAGAAGCTGACGAAAGTGTCGTTTAATCTGGATGAGATGATTAAC
Source organism: uncultured bacterium (assembly GCA_965178525.1). Classification (GTDB taxonomy): domain Bacteria; phylum Tectomicrobia; class Entotheonellia; order Entotheonellales; family Entotheonellaceae; genus CBCXVS01. Next base: position 2,366 of record CBCXVS010000131.1, read on the forward strand.
GCCGCCAGCGAGCTGAAATATACGCGCGAGATTCGGCTCTTCATGGAAGATCAGTTACGTGGGCCTTCCGAGGAGTTCGTCCGGTTTTTGGCCAGCCAAGTATATACGGGGCGGATGACACAAGCGGTGCGCGAACAGTTTGCCGCGACGACACGGCAAGCGCTCCACCAATTCATCAATGAGCAAATTAGTAAACGTTTACAATCGGCCTTGGGCGACGAACAAATCATATCCTCGGCTGCTGGTCTCGCGCCAGGAGAGGAGGCAGACGACCCCATGAACGCAACGTCAAGTCAGAATCGCGACAGCCGCATTGTAACGACGGAAGAGGAACTCGAAGGCTTCCATATGGTCAAAGCCATGCTACGAGAGGCTATCGATCCTAAGCGTATCGCCCCGCGTGATACGCTCAACTATTTTGGCATTCTGCTTGACGACAATCGTCGGAAGCCAATTTGTCGCCTCCATTTCAACCGCAGTCAGAAATACCTTGGCATCTTCGACCATGAGAAGAATGAACAACGCATACCCATCGACGACTTGAATGACTTATATCAGTATGCGGATCAGCTCAAGGACACCATTGGTTATTATGACCAACCCGTCAACCCGGAAGCGTCCGATGAGCAAGAAGAGGGTGCACAGCACAGTATCGTCTTTTAGGCCTCCTCTGCGGATAAGCAGGCCTTACCCACTGCAGTGAGGCCGTCACCCCTCGCTAGCTTATCACTGCCACTCCTTGCGCCCCCGTTACGGCTGAGGCCGTTGCCGTCTGCTTCGAGGCTGCCGGGGGCGTATCCTGATGATACCTCTGCTGCTGATCCTCGCAACGTCAGGAACCGCCATGCCAAGAAGGGTAAAAATCGGGGACAGATCACGTTCATTGATCTCTCTAGGGCCACCGACCTTATCCTGAGGCCGTAGAAGAGCCTAAGCATTCATATGGGGCGGGGGATGCCTGGGCAAATACATGAGCTTTTCCATGCCATGCGCTCGACGTATGCACCAGACCTTATCTCTTGTCCAAATTGTGATGTCTCCAAATTCCCCGACCGCCATACGTTCAAAATTATCCTCCGCATCTACGACGGTCGCTTGGGTTACGAGCTTCGCGGAGCTGTTCCCAGAGTGTGCATGGGAATCGGCGTCAATGCATGAGGTATCTAGACGTTCGCCAGCTGTAGAGATGCGATCCGGATGCGTGGGCCAGATCACGAAATCGTGCCATTCGCGGTAGAGAATCATGGCGTTATCGCCCCTACTCGATAAGCCTCAGGAATCGAGTACTTGAATACGCGTTCTCCCAGAGTGGGGTCACCTATGGGTAAGCGGCTAAAAACCCGGTGTGGAATGTCATAGATGATCGGGTACGACCCGTAGAGAGCCGCAACCTCCGGGTCTGTCGTAACGGAAATGCCATCCGGGTGGAACCCCCTTCCATGGAAAGCGTGTTCGCGGGCTTCGGTAGACGATAGGAGGTGCTGTTCGCCGGATGGAATTTCTTCCATCGATTGATTCCGCATCGATCGCGATACCTGTGGCACCTGCGGATGAGAGGTTCCTCGATATACGCGAACACTGTCTTCTCTCCGTATGTTAACTCGGCACGCCTCCCTGTTGTACCAATCGACCCTTGACTTCCGTAGTAGTCAGCCTCACACCCTATCGGAGGATAAAAATTTTAAACGTTTTTTCCTTCCTCATCAAGGGTACCGCGTAGGTCACACGACCCAGGAATTGGTGTTCCTCTGTGGGAAATGGCACTCTCGGGGTGTGACCAGCGTGGGACAGCGAGACCCACCAGCGGTCCGTGAGCAGGGTATAAAAGGGGCATATAGAGGGAGCAGGCGTTGAATCATGAATTCTCCTTTGTGAAAAAAAGTCATCATTCAAGAGTTGATCCCATTTCTTCAAAGTGCTGTTGAAATGTCTCCCCTCACAGGTGTGAAGGGAGATACGTAAAATCTCGCGAGACAGCGAGTTTGGATTTTTTGACCATTCAGGTAGAATACTTCCGAACCACATGAGACATAAGAGGTAGACACCGGCAGAAGCATCCGTACGAGACATCCGATCATGGCCCGCAAAAAACGTCGTAAGTCCCCACCGCCCCCACCGTCAGCAGACCGCAAGGAGCGCTTTCACGCACCCTTTCACGACCTGAAGAAGGCATGGCAACAGACCCATTCTTCCTCCCCTCCGGCGCCATCCGCCCCGCCGCCGTCTCAGTCCAACGAGGCGTTGCACGCGGAGACCAAACGTCGTCAAGCTCAGGCGCAGCAGGAGCGCGACCTCTTTTTGGAAGCGATGTCCGATGTCACTCCCCTGCCGCCCGACCCTCGGGGCCGGGTGGACAGACACCGGCAGCCATCGAGCAAAGCCGATATATTTTCGGACGAGGAGGCGGGGGTGGCGGAGCTGCAGGACGTCGTTGCCGGCCGGAGTACGTTTATCATTGAATACACAGACGAATATATCGAGGGCGTCGCGCCTGGCGTGGACCGGTATCTCGCCCAGCGGCTTCACCGCGGCGATTTTGCTATTCAAGGACATCTCGACCTACATGGCTATACGGTCGAGGAAGCCAAAGTCCTGGTGGGCCGTTTTTTAACCAACGCCTATAAGAGCGGCCAACGCTGTGTGCGCCTCATTCACGGCCGCGGCCGCAATTCTCCCGATAATCGGCCGGTTCTCAAAGAGTATGTGCATACTTGGCTAAGCCAGGGACGGCTCAGCCGTCTGGTGCTGGCTTTTGCCAGCGCCCCAGCCCATGACGGTGGCGCTGGTGCGGCGTATGTCCTGTTACGGCGCATGACGCGCACGCGTCCCAAATCAGCGGAGCCACTATGAGTAACGCACAATGGATTACAGACAAACAGCGCAGTATCTTAGGAAAAGAATTTGCCAGAGCCGAACTCCCGGTAACGCGGGAGATGCTGCTGGATTACGCGGATTTGATGGGCATGAGCCATCCCGTATACCTGGACCCGGAGGCCGCACGCACACGCGGCTATCGCGATATCATTGCGATGCCCACGTTCCTCATCGCCGATGCCGCCAGTCCCTTGGTCCCACCGGAAATTCCCTTTACTGGAGGTGGACTCAATGCCGGCTATGAATGCACCTTTTACGAGGTCGTCTATCCGGGCGATACGCTAACCTTTTCGACCTGTATCGCGGATCTCTACGACAAAACCGGCCGCTCAGGTATCATGCATTTTGTCATACGGGAAACGACGATCACGAATCAGCATGGCGACACGGTTGCCCGGATTCGCAATCCGTTTATTCTGAGGTGGTGAAAAGCTAAAAAGCTCTCAGCTCTAAAAATGGAGGAAAAGATTAGAGTATTCACTTTTTGGCTGATAGCTGACGGCTGATAGCTGACAGCTCCAATTGCTGTGGCTGTGCCACAATACCCAATTCGGGAGAGCACTCAAGCAGTAACACATGGCCACGTGGCGTTTCACCACCCCAGTGCATGAGCGATGCGCCCGGATAATAGGCCGCGACGTCGCCCTGGCTCCGATCCGTCAGCACGTGGCCATGGCCTATGGCCACGTAATCCCAGCCGGTATCGCGAATCTCTTCGGCAAAAATCGGGGAGGAGCGATCGACATCTTGCCGTTGGTCATAGAAAAGGCCATGCGCCATGGCAATGTGCCAACGCGGATCGATACGTGTGGGGATATGTTCGAGGGGATGAAATCCCGGCTCATGCTCTTCCACCGCACGCCCCCACACCACGGCATCCAACTCCGGGAATTCGATCACCTGCCCATTGAGTGCCGTAATCACCTGGACGTTATCACAAGCCGCCGAGAAGTCATAGCGATCGTAAATCGCGCCGGTATAAAGACAATCATGGTTGCCGGGCAGAATGACCGTAGGTTGCCGCAAACGCCGGGGTTGTTCCTGCACGAACGCGACTGTCTCATCCTTTACGCGGTTGTGATCAAAGAGATCACCGGCAATCAAGAACAAATCGACGCTCTCCGCAATCGCCTGGTCCACGACTCTCTCGAAGCAGTGAAAAAACAGGGAGCGTTGCGCCTGGCGTTGTTCCACACTGCTGTAGCTGTCCCAGTCCAGATGCACATCGGCTGTGTGGAGGATTTTTAGTGACCGTTTCGTCTCGTGTCCCACGGTTTCTCCCTTTCTGTCCGCTCTCAATTCGGCTCGGGCTTGCTATTAGGCGCCATAGATAGAAAAATCAAGCGATTGTGTTTTTGTTCCAGACAGGCTACAGTCCAGTCTGCTCCGGCAGATCCTAGACACAATGTATACGGCAGTCAAGTCCGTTGCTGGCCTACGGCCGTTTGGCTGAAGAAGGATGACATGATGACACTTACCGATCGAATTGCCTTGGTCACGGGTGCGGGCCAGGGTATTGGAAAAGCGTCGGCTCTGAACCTCGCGCAGGAGGGCGCCAACGTTGCGGTGGTGGATATTAATGGCCAAACCGCTGAGCAAACCGCCGGTGAGATTCTCGCGCTCGGGCGGCAAGGCTTAGCGTTACAGGCCGATGTGGGCGACCTGGGAGAAATTGATCGCATGGTGCGTCAAACCATCGACGCCTTCGGACGCATCGATATCCTCGTCAATAATGCTGGCGTCACGCGGCGTGCGTATATCATGGACCTGACCGAAGACGATTGGGACCGCATTCATCGCGTCAATGCCAAAGGGGTCTTTTTTTGCTTACAACGGGTGGCGCGTGAGATGATTCCCAGCGGTCAGGGCGCGATTGTCAACATCGCGTCCATTGCCGGGAAGGGCTATGCCGGCACCTCGAATGCCGCGTATGCGGCGAGTAAGGGCGCGGTCATCAGTCTCACCAAGACGGCGGCCCAGCAATTAGCCCAGCACAACATCAACGTCAACGCGGTCTGCCCCGGCGTGACCAACACCGCCTTGTCGCAAGCGAATTTGCAAATTCGGGCGCAGGAAGAGGGTGTCACCGTCGACGACCTGCAGCAGCGCCGTGTGCAGACCATTCCCATTCGGCGTGCTAATGAGCCTGAGGACATTGCGGCGATGGTCGCCTTTCTGGCGTCGCCGGGCGCCCGCAACATTACCGGGCAGGCTTTCAACGTCGATGGCGGCATTATTCCCAGCTAGACGTAGGGGTTACAGGAATGGACTTCGGAGTGTGCGTTGCGTCCAAAATTGACGAGATCGGCTATATTACGCATGCGGAGAACCTCGGTTATTCGCACGCCTGGATCGCCGATAGCCAGATGATCTGGTCGGATTGTTACGCGGTGTTGGCGTTGGCGGCGCAACAGACACGGACGATCCGGCTCGGCACCGGTGTCGCCGTGGCGGGTGTCCGCCTCGCTCCCGTCATCGCGCACAGTATTGCCACGATCAACCGCTTGGTGCCGGGCCGCACGTTCCTTGGTATTGGCACGGGGAATACCGCCATGCGTTTGATGGGCCAGAAGCCTTTGCGCCTGCAAGACTTTGCGCATGACCTGGGCGTCATCCGCGCCTTGTTACGTGGGGAAGATGCCGAGTTTACTTGGCGTGGCCAGACGTCCACCGTGCGCCTCATGATGCCGGAATACGCATTCATCGATATCGCATCTCCCATCCCAATATACGTCTCCAGTTTTGGCCCCAAGGCCCAGGCTGTCGCGGGCGAATACGGCGATGGCCTGGTCATGTCCATCCCGCCGCAACCGGACTTCCTGGAACGGGCCTTGCGTCATGCCCAGTTTGGCGTCGAACGGGCCGGGCGTACCTGGGCGCCCGAGACGTTTTACACGTGCTCCTTGACCACCGCGGTGATCCTGGAGCCGGGCGAATCCTTGACTTCGGAACGCGTCCTGCGTGAATACGGACCGTTCGTCATCTCGTCGTTGCATTATTTATACGACAAGATTCGGCAATGGGGTGGCCATCCCCCCTCGCATGTGCGGGGTATGGTATGTGGAAGGCGTATAGCCAGCTCGTGGAGGCGACCCCTGAACGCTATCGGCACATGCGCATCCACGCCGGACATTGCACCTATCTGCTCCCGGAGGAAGCGCAGTTCGTCACCCCTGAGCTCATCAAAGGCACATGCTTGGTGGGCGCGCCTGAAGAAATCATCGAGCAAATTCGCCGCCTTGAAGCAGCGGGTTTGCATCAGATCATGATTCTGCCATCGTTTGAGACACAATATGAGGTGCTGGAAGCGTTTGCCCGCAAGATTATGGCCAACATGTAAGATCATCCGGCCCGGCCTTGTTCTCTGTGGGGTCGCGCCTATTGCAGTCATATAGGAGGCAGCACGAGCAAGCGTAGCGTTGAGTATGCCTGCCAAGGAGGAAATCCGTGCCGTACGTCAGATCACCCGTTTGGCTCTTCGTCATGATCTTTACCGTGGCGCTTGGGAGCATGCGAGCCCAGGAAGCCGCCGCCATACCGCTTGCAACGCTGCTGCTACCCGACATCAATCTGCAAGCGTGCGTGGACGAGACCGCTCGTATGCAAGGATGGAACGAGACCGAACAGGTGATCGAGCTCATCTGCAATGAACTCAATATCGCCGACTTGTCAGGTCTGGAGAATTTTACCAACCTCACGATGCTCAGGTTGAGCCATAATCGGATTGTCGACCTGACGCCGCTGGCGCAGCTCACGCGTTTGCAGGAGCTGATTTTGTTCGATAATTTTATCGTCGATCTCACGCCCCTGGCCAGACTCTTCAACCTACGACTGCTGATCGTGGCCATCAACCCGCTTCAGGACGTCACGCCGCTGGCCAGGCTCACCGAGTTGACCCGGCTCGCCCTGCGCGAGACCCGCGTCACCGATCTCACACCGTTGGCGCGGCTCACGCGTCTGCAGGAGCTGGATCTGACGCAAGCTCCGATTGACGATCTCACGACATTGGCGGGCTTTCCACAGTTGCGCCGTGTTCTTCTGCGCGGCACCGGGGTCGCAGACCTGACGCCCCTGGCCGATTTGACATCCCTGCAAGAACTCTCCGTCAATGAGACCCAAATCGCAGACCTGACACCGCTATCCCGCCTCACCCAGCTGCGGCGCTTATTCCTGAGTGAGACTCAGATCAGGAATCTCCAACCGCTGGTCGGGCTCGTCAATTTGGAGTCGCTGGACGTAAGTTACAATCGGATCGTGGAACTCACACCGCTAGCCCGTTTGTCCCAGCTCCGCCGCCTATTTCTGCAAGGAACTTGGATAGCAAATATCGCACCCCTGGCTGGTCTCACGCGCCTGCGAGAACTGGATTTGAGCGAGACGCGGATCGTCAACTTCACGCCGCTACTCGGGCTTGCCGAGCTATCGCAGCTATCTCTGCGGGCGACTCGGATCGCCACGCTTAGCACGGTAGGACAACTGACGCGTCTCACCAGCCTGAACCTGAGTCGTAACCAGATCACCGATCTCAGATCCCTACAGGCGCTGACTCAGCTCTCCCGGTTATTTCTGGGTGACAACCGGATTGCGAATCTCCAACCGCTCGAAGGGGTCACGAATCTACAGGAGCTAGACTTGCGTAACAATCGTATTGACAATGTCCAGTCGCTGATGGGCTTGACTGGCCTGGAGAGATTGGACCTGAGCGGCAATCTCTCCATCGTGAATGTCCGTCCACTCCAAGCGCTGTCCCAGCTGACCAACCTCAACCTCAGGGGGAACGGCTTTATTCCGTGTGAGGAGCTGGACACACTCGATATGACGTTTGGCATGGGCGTTGTCAGACGCCCTGCGGTGTGTGCACCCTAAAGGCTGTTCTTGATGGGCATAGCTCTGGCTGGAAGGACGATTTCCATGCGCCTGATGCGTTTATTCATGATTCTCCTTGCGCTTTGTTGTCTCATGTCCTGTGCGGGCTTGGCGGTACGCCCTGATAGCCGCGCCGCATTCGAGACCGGGCTGACGTTATTCAACCAGGGCAAATACGAAGCGGCCATTCCGCATTTTCTGCAAGCGACCGAACTCGATCCGGAATTTGGCCGGGCATTTCTCTACCTGGGGCGCTCCTACCTGAATTTGCAGCGCTGGTTTGATGCGCTTGCGCCCTTGCGAACCGCCTGGCGCCTCGCGCCTGGTGAGACGAAAAAAGAGGCGCTTGCCATTCTGCTCGATGCCCTGTTGGGCGCGGCGAGTGCGCGGCTGCGGCAGGGAGAGGCGCCGCAGGCCGTCACGCTGTTCAAAGAGGCGTTTACCCTAGCGCCGGGATCCCAACCGATCAAACAGTCCTTGGGCCAGGCCCTCCTGAGGCTTGGCAGCCAGCTCCTATCCCAGGGCAAGCTGTCCGAAGCCATTGCGACGTATACGGAAATGACGCAGATCGCACCCCAGAATGTCCAAGGCTATTTGGGACTGGCTCGCGCCTTGTTTCGGTCCGGAGATTTTTCTAAAGGGCTGTCGGCCGCCACAGATGCGCTGCGCCTTGATCCCATCAATTTCGATGCCCTCTCGTTGTTTCAACAACTTCGGAGAAGACATTAGAATGCGGAATGCGGAATGCGGAATGGATGGATCGTTTCGTACGCGTCTGGTGACAATCCCGTGTCCGTGCGACGGTACCAAAGGCGTGTCAACGGGGCAACCGTTGCATGACGTGGGCTGCTATTGGGTATTCTGGGTGATGACGGGCTACAATTGTGAAATTAGGGCAAAATCGCAGATCGTTTGATGTTGGCGAGGCATGAATCTTTCCCGTCTCGTGAGAGGAATACGATGCGAGTGGTTGTATTGGCGTGCGTGATTGTGCTCTTGCAAGTGTGCGTGGCCTTTGGGGAGATTTACCGGTGGGTGGGCCAGGATGGCACGGTCCATTTTACCGATAATCCCGCCGCGATTCCCCCGCCATATCGGAACCAGACAGAGGTTCGCTCAGGCGACACCCGCCCGCTGCCGCCCACGCAGCAAACAACCCCAGGGCCTGCCAAGGTGGAGCGCAAACCGCAGGTGTCCCGAGGTATCGTGGTGGCGCTGCAACGTGTTGGCAATGCCCTATTCGCGCAGGCGACGCTCAATGGCTTCGTGCGTGTGCCTCTGGTGGTTGACACGGGGGCCGCCTTCACCGTGATTTCAACGACATCAGCCCAGCGGTTGGGGTTGAACCTGGACCAAGCGGCGATTCTTCCGATGCAGTCGGCGAGTGGGACCTTTCTGGCGCATCTGACGAAAGTCCGGTCGCTTACGGTGGGAGCTGCCACGGTCCATGACGTTGAGGTGATTGTGCACGACACATCGCCCGGCCAAGATACCGGGCTGCTTGGCATGTCGTTTCTCGATCATTTTCTGGTGACCATCAGTGCCGCCAATAACGCCATGCGCCTCATGCCGTTGGAGCAGATGGTGGACGCCCCGCTCGTTGGGGGCAAACCGGAAAATTGGTGGCGGCGTAAATTCCGCTTTTATCGGCAGCAAATGGCGCTGATCGATGCGTTTTTGGCCACCAACACCTCACCCCAGCTCGAACAAACCCGCCGGTATTTTCAAACCGAACTGGCGTCGCTGGAACGGCAGGCAAGTCGGGCCGCCGTGCCGCGCCAGTGGCGGTATTAAGTACCGACCATCCGTTTGACTTGAGGGTAGACGAGTCATGGCGGCTGGGCTTAGGTACAGTCTTTTTGATACAGCCGATAGCGTTTGGAGACCTTGCCGCCAATGGCTTCAATCGCCCGGATCATGAGCGCATTATCTTCCAGAATCCAAGCTAATTCCCCATAGCGCAAGATCCTTGTGGACGCAGCGTCCCAGGCTGCGGCAAGCATCAAGCTATCAATACCCAGACGCCGATACCGCTGTTTCACCCCCATCATCGCCACGCGTACCGTATCGATACGGCGACGCTGCGACAAGAAGTACAGCAGACCCCACGGGGTCAGGTGCCCGTGCATATGGCGTAGTAGCCGGTTCAAATCCGGGATAGCGACGAAGCAACCCACGGGTTCGCCGTCAATTTCGGCTAAGAGGGTGAACTCGGGAATTACGGCCAGCTTCAACGCCTTGGCCATATGTTGCGCCTCGGCCTTGGTGATGGGCACAAAGCCCCAATTATGGCTCCAGGCGTCGTTATAGACGGCGGTGATGCGGAGGACTTCCGCGGTGAAGTCGCGCATGTTAATGGGACGGATCGTCACCTTTCGACGCGCCCGTAGCCGTGCAATCATCTGCGTCATGCGGTCGGGCAGTGGAGGGTCATAGTGTTTGGTAAAAGCCAGGAGGTCCTTACAAGCCATGAAGCCATGGGACTCGATGTAGGTCGCATAGTACGCAGGATTATAGGACGAGTCGAACATCGGCGGTGTCTCGAAACCGTCAACGAGGAGTCCGCAGGCCAGCTCGTTGGTGGAGAAGTTCACCGGTCCGCGGATGAATGCTGCACCCCGCTCCCGAACCCATGTCTCCGCCGCCTGCAGGAGGGCGGTAGCAGCGTCCGGGGCCTGCGGTAGACACTCGAAGAGGCCGAAAAAACCCGCCTCTTCTTGATGGTATTGATTGTGCAACGCATTCGTGATCGCGGCAATACGCCCCACGGGTTCGCGGCCGCGCCGGGCGAGAAACAATTGCACCTCGGCGTGTTGGAAAAACGGATTTTTCCGGGGGTTGAGGAATTCCTTACGCTCCATGCGCAGCGGGGGTATCCAATGCGGATCATCCTGATAGACACGCCACGGCAAGGCAATGAACGCTTTCGTGTCGCGCGGAGGCAGGGCCACGACGGTGATGGCATTGGCGGATGACATGGCATAATCCTCTCAGCATTCCGTCTCCGCGTTCCATCCTCGCCTTACGAAATCACGTTGAGGGCGCGGCCCACATGCCAAAACGCCTCCAAGGCGCGGTCGAGCTGCTCGTTGCTGTGCGTCGCAATGGCGCTGGTGCGCAGCAGTGAACACCCCGGCGCCACAGCCGGCGGAATCGCGGGATTGGTGAAGACCCCATGGTCAAACAAGGCCTTCCAGAATCGGAAGGTGAGCATGTCTTCTCCCAGGATCACCGGCACGATCGGCGTCTCACTGCGGCCGGTATTGAACCCGAGTTCTTGCAGCCCATTGCGCCAGCGCTCGGCATTGCGCCACAATTGTTCCCGGCGCTCAGGCTCTTGCTCAATGATATCGAGGGCCGCCAGGACCGTGGCCACCGTTGCCGGGGCCATGCTAGCGCTAAAGATCAAGGGACGAGAGTGGTGTTTGATGTAATCGATCGTCTGCAAATCGGTGGCGATATATCCGCCCATGGTGGCAAACGACTTGCTAAATGTTCCCATGACGATATCGACACTGTGTTCTAAGGCGAAATGTTCGGCCGTTCCTCGGCCGTTATCGCCCAAGACGCCGACGGAGTGGGCATCATCCACCATCAAGACCGCGTCATGGGCCTTGCAGAGCCGGACGACCTCCGGCAGCCGGGTCAGACTGCCTTCCATGCTGAAGACGCCATCCACCACCACCATCTTGCCCGTATCTGGTCCCAGGCGTGTGAGAATACGCTCCAGATCTGCCGGGTCATTGTGCCGAAATTTGAGGGTTTTGCCAAAGGAGAGGCGGCAACCATCCACGATGCTGGCGTGATCTTGACGATCCGTGATGACGAATTCGCCTTTGCCCACAAGGGCGGAGATGGTGCCAAGATTGGTTTGATACCCGGTGCTAAACAGCAACGCGCCCTCCCGTTGCATAAACTTGGCGAGCCGGATCTCCGCCTCTTCATGCAATGATAGCGTGCCATTCAGATACCGTGACCCGGTGCAGCCCGTACCAAAAACTTTGACCGCGTTGATCGTCGCTTCTTTGACTTTGGGGTGGTCCGTTAAACCGAGATAATTATTGGAGCCGAGCATGATCATTTGTCTGCCATCGACCGTCGCGACCGGCCCCTGTTGGGATTCGACGACTTTAAAGTAGGGATACCACCCCTGTTCGCGCGCGATGGCAGCCTCGGTAAAATTCCGGCATTTCTCAAGAAGTTTCATGTGGGCTCCATCCTCAGTGAGTGAAGCATGAGCAATCTTTTCAAATAGTCCGACAAACTCCCTAGGGGAGGGCAGGGCAATGGTTATGAAAGCGGGAACCCAGCCAAGTTCCGGCTGAAAATGCCTTACGTTGGCGCACGGTATCATATGCTTTACACTATTGCTTGTCAATGCTTTTCCTGCTTTTCATACCCTAGATAGAGACAGGTCGGGACGTCCCATATCGTCCATATTGGCGCTCATCCGGACGAAAGCCTTGGAGAACCGGGCGCTTGAGGCATTGGAGAGATCGTGTATGCAAGTTCTGGTAACCGGTGGGACTGGATTTATTGGCATCCATTTGATCGGCGCCCTCGTGGCCCGCGGCTGGCGTGTGCGGTGTTTGGTGCGGGAAACGAGTAATCGGCGTCCCTTGACCGGCTATGCGCTGGAGTATGTGGTGGGAAGCTTAGAGGATCACACGGTCCTGCGGCAGGCGGTGCAGGGCGCCGAGGTGATTGTTCATCTTGCCGGCGCGACAAAAGCCCGGACGCCTGCCGAATTTGACCGCCTCAACGCCGGCGGCACCCAGAACCTCTTGCACGCCTGCGCTGAGGCCGGTCTGACCCTCCGGTCATTTGTTTACATCAGCAGTATCGCAGCTGCCGGACCCAGTCCTACCGGGCAGCCGCTTACCGAGGCTGATCCACCGTGTCCTGTGGGGCCATACGGACGCAGTAAACGCCGGGCGGAAGAGGCTGTCTTGGCGGCCAAAGCGTCCCTGCCAGTGGTCGTGCTCCGTCCGAGCGCCATCTATGGGCCCTACGATACGGATTTTTTGCCGCTTTTCCGAACCGTTAAACGTGGATTATTGCCCTGTATCGGACCTCAAGAACTCTGGCTGGACGTCTGTTTTGTGGACGATCTTGTCCAGGGCATACTCGCCGCCGCGGTGTGTCCACAGGCGTGCGGCGACCTGTTTTTTTTGAGCGGCACCTGCCATACGTGGCGGGATGTGGGCCGCGAAATCGCCCGCCAGCTCGGCTCACGACCTTGGGAAATCCGCCTGCCTCGATCTCTCGTGCTGGCCACTGCCACGGTTGCCGAGAGCTGGGCGCGGCTGGCCGGTCAGCCGAGTATGCTGAGCCGTGCGAACTTGCTCGAACGTCTGCAACCGTTCTGGGTGTATGACAGCGGTAAAGCCCGCCATACGTTTGGCTATTCGCCCCGGGTGACATTGGCGCAGGGCATCGCTCGGACGCTGCAGTGGTACCGAGAAGCCGGCTGGCTGTGAGAGACGTACCGGAACAGAATTTGGACTCCTCTTCCGCCGGGTTTGTGCAACGTTCGCCGACTTCGTGTAAGTCCCTTCAGGATGCTCGCGGAATGCAGCTCGAATGCCCCCTGAATATTCCGGCCGCTTACAACTGAGAGCCATTCTCAAAGGCCAGCTTATTTAAATAAAGCCACTTAGCATGCAGGAGGGCGTTTGGAGCAGTCCCCCGCGCGCTGCATGCGGCTTGCCCGCCGCCATCAACGGCTCACCCAACGGTGGCGTGGGGTGATGGAAAATCGCGTTTGGAATGCCTATCCCCAACACAATAAGTGACACTATGTTTTTGTGCACTCCCAAGCTCTCCCTTCATGAGAGAACAGCAACGCGCTTCTGCCTGGAACAAGTGAAAAAATCGCATCACGATCTGTGCCCAATATCAACGCGTCCTTTCCCGAGACGCATATTGGGGAATCAGCGAAGTCATAATAAATGCCTATTTTCTCTGTTGCGTATTTACCCAAATCTGACGTGAGCGAGCAGAATCTCCTATCAAGATCGCTCTCCAACTTGTGGGATATCCCAAATACCTTCTTTGGTCTATTGCGCAACAAATCGATCCATCTGGCGCTTTTATTCCCTATCACAAAGGAATTCGCGAATGCCTCTAGGTGCTCATTCGCAAAAGTCATATCGGCTGCCTGTGCAGTTTCTAGGATCTCGTAGTAATGATGATTACTTACCATTTTGAAGTCCTCCTTCTCTCGCAGACGTTACGTCTCTGAAGTTTCTTCATCAGGATCAAACACTTGCCACGGATCAAATAACACTTCGCCACTACTCCATGCCTCATCATGCCATGCCACCTACCGAGCATTCTCAGGTGATGTTTTGTCCAAATTAGGAGGATTGACTTCGAAGCAGTCTTCTATCACAATTAGGTCAATTTCTTCCTCATCAAGAGTGACGTTAAACATTTCCCAAGCACGCTGCCTTTCTATAGCTGGAACTATACAACTGGAGCAGACGCCTTTGCATCCGAATATGGGATCCCCTGCTCGAAAACGTCCCTCAAACAGGAAGTACCATACTGTCATAGCAGATTACTTGGGGAATGTATGGTGTACGTTTACAGGTTGCGACGACTTATTGCTGTCATGAAAATGAATCTCCGAGTGATTTGAGTTAGGGTGACGTTCAGGCTTTTTGTATTTCTGCTGCTCCCGATAACGATCCCACTTCTTCTTCGATGCATCCTTCTTTGGCGTAGGTTGCCTCGTGTTCCTCGCTGCTTCCATGGCTCTCTTACGCGTCGGATGTCTTTTTGATATATTCTGCTTCTTTATTATCCTCCGGTGGTACTTCTTGGCATTATGCACCAACACCCCCGCTTCGCCGACGAAGAAGGTATTATGCTGGGCGACGGTCAGATTATACACCGTCTCTTCACGAGTGACACTCGCCACTGTCTTGATCACGATCGTCCTGCCGTCGTGAGTATAGAGCCATTCGCCCGCTTGCAACTGTCTGGCCAGCCGCCAGCCTTTGCCTTGCACGTAGAACGGGTGATCGTCGGTGGCTTCGACAATCTCGCCGGTCGCCAGCGTGAGCAAGATGAACGGCTGTCGACGCTTGCTGGTGATCATGTCAACAACCGGCTCGTAAGCGGTGGTTTGAGTAACCTGGTCGTAGGCTAGGACTTTATCACCGATGTTGACGTCCTCGATCGCTTTCAAGCCGTCTTCGGTGTGCACCAGGGTTGCGGCACTAAAACTATTGACCGCGCATTTGGCGAGTTTTTTCAACTTTCTGGATTTGCTGAGAAAGCCGCCGGCACAACCAGACGCGGTTTCGATTCCCACGTCGGTCCAGTCGATGCAATCGAAGTCACGGTCTTCAACAAAGTATTGATAGCCCAGCTCAAAGGCGCCGCCGAAGAGGCAGCTACCCACGACACTCAAGAACATACCGCTGGCATCAACGTTGTTAATTGGGTCGCTGTACACGTACGCGTAGAGGTTCGTATCGCCGGCACTATGTCCAAGCGGATCGGTCGCTGTCCAGCGCCCGATGTCGGGGTTGTAGTCGCGGGTGCCGAAGCGCACCAACTGGATATCCGGATCGTATAACCCGCCGGCGAAACCGAAGGGCTGGAAACCGGGGTTGGTATCGTTGAGCACCCGGCCCCATTCATCGTAGTCCAATCGTTGGGCCACGTCGCCGTTTTGTGTGTTGATCACCAGGCGCACACTGCCAAGGTGATCGGAGACAATGCGGTAGGTCTCGCCATTGTTTACCATCAGCACCGGCACGGTATCCCAGGGGCCATAGATAAACCGGCTGACCAACTGCCCGTTGCCGTCGAGTTCGGCGACCGCATTGAGGTGATCCTGATACAGCAACCCCTGCACGAGCGTGCCGTTGACTTGTTTACCCATACGCCGGTCGTGACCGTCGATGATATAGCTGATCTGCCTGCCGTCCGGCAGCTCCACCGCGCGCAGGTTGCCGATCAGATCATAGGTATATGCCGTGGTTTGGCCGTTCTCGGTATGGCTTTCAAGGGTGCCGTTGAGATTGTGGCTGTAGACCACCCCTGCGTATTGGATCAGCTGATCCTGGTCATCGTACTGGCCGACCAGGGTGTTGTTGATATGCGTGCGATTGTCGTTGGCGTCGTAAGCGTAATCGCGAACCGGGACGCCATTTTCGTAAACAATATCCAACCGTCCGGCGTCGTCGTACTCGTACTGATAATCACGCGTAACGCCCTGGATGGTCTCGGTTTTGCCGGTGATGCGGGCCAGCTTATCGCGGCTATAGCTGACGTCATAGATCGTGCTACCATTGACATCGGTGCGGTGACCACTGAGTTCACCAAACGCGTTGAAATCAAAATGCGTGGCTAGCGCGCCGACACTCGTATCGGTGATGCGTCCGTTTTGCGCATCACGCACGATGTTGAGTGCGCCCACTTGCGTCAATAAACCGTCCTGGTCATAGGCGAAGTTGACGGTGTTCCCGCCGTTAACGCTTTGCGATTCGGTATAGAAATTATGGTCGTAGTGCTTGGCCACGCTGCCGCTGATGCTGCCACTCCAGCTTTCGGACTCCGTCAGCATGCCGTCGTAACCGTAGCTCACCACACCGCCGTCTTCAGCGGTGACACGTTGCAATTGCCCGGTATCTGGGTCGTAGTCGTATTGCACCGTGCCGATATCGGTCACGATCGTATGCAGACGGCCTTTGGCGGGGTCATAGTTCAAGCTGACCAGGCCGCCATTCGGATAGCTGATCGAGGTCAATTGCTGGTCGAGATTGTAGCTGTAATCGCTGCGACTCGAACCCTTGCCAAGATTTGGCGCGGTGTAGCGGTCAAGCAGATCAACCGCGGTGTACGTATAGCTGTGCTGCGGCCGCCCCGGCGGCGTCAGGTTGACCATATTGCCATTCGCATCGTATTGGGTTTGGATGTCGCGCTGATCTTCCAGGATCTGTTTTAAGACGCGCCCCACCGCATCCCGCTCAAACGCCGTTCTTTGATTCAACGGATCGATCATGGCTGCCAGATACCCATCCGGGTCATATCCGAACGTGGTCGTCCGCGCTTGTGCGCCGCTGCCCTGGGTCATTTTGATCAGCCGGCCGCGATTGTCGTATTCATAGGCGATATCCGCTAGCCCCGGCACTTGCTGCAAAACGACTCGGCCTTTTTCGTCCCAAACCGTACGGATGGCGCGGCCCTCTGCACTGGTATCGGTCCAGGTGCGGGTCGCCGCATCATAGACACGGGTGTGGCTGCGGCCGTTGATATTGACGGTCTCCGTCAGGCTGGTGAAATCCAACAGATCCGCCCCATCTGCGAGTTCCGCTTC
>CBCXVS010000132.1:0-19358 GCA_965178525.1 uncultured bacterium
AAATGGACTTTTGAATTGGGCCAACCTGTTGATCTACTTAACCCTCCGCCTATTCTGCCAGGGGAACTTCGGTCTAAGGCGCTGTTCATCTCACGCAGGGTGATATCGGTAAAGGCGTTATATGTTTCCGGGCGGTTGATGGTGATACGCGTCACTCCGGCTGCCTTGCTGTAGACGATATCGTGGAAAGTGAAAGTCGTCTCCATCGTTGCTCCTCCGCAGTTAT
Source organism: uncultured bacterium (assembly GCA_965178525.1). Lineage (GTDB taxonomy): Bacteria > Tectomicrobia > Entotheonellia > Entotheonellales > Entotheonellaceae > CBCXVS01. The sequence continues at coordinate 227 of CBCXVS010000132.1, forward strand.
TTTCCCTCTTCTGCAATCTGCAATCCGCAGTATATAAGTCTCCGGACAAAATTAGCTACATTGTTTTTCCAGAGGAAAGATATGAATTTAATTCTGTTCAGGCACTTACGCGCGCTTTCCTTGAAGACCACATGGCCAAGAAACCGGCCGCGTCTTGACGGGTGCTAGGGAATCCGGTACGTTCACGGAGACGACCTGTGCCTATCGGCGCATCATGTGACGGCCAGCAGGACCAAAGGTAGAATCTATGGATTATGCAGTGGGTGACGTGCACGGGTGCCTGGAGAAGGTGTTACGTCTGCTCGAGGTCCTCCAGTATGACCCGGCCACAGACCGCCTCATTTTTCTTGGGGATTATATCGATCGCGGCCCCGATAGTAAGGGTGTTTTGGATCTCATGCTCCGTTTGTATCGGGAAAATCCGGCGAATATTTTTCTGATGGGGAATCATGAAGACAATTTCTTGACGTATTTGCGCGCCTGTGCCGCCGGGGACCATACCAACTATTGGCTCAGCGAACCGTTTTTTGCGGGTGGCGGTGTGGCGACCTTGCAGAGCTATCATCCAACGCTGCGTGATCCAGCCGATGCGCGACTTATAGAGGCCGTTCCCATAGAACATCGCGACTTTCTCGACGGCCTGCCGCTCTGTTGGACGAATGAGGCTTACATCGCGGTGCATGCTGGCGTACGACCCGGTATTCCGCTCGAACGGCAGTATGAGAATGACCTCTTACGTATTCGCGGACCATTTCTCTATACGCCGCATGGCTTGGGAAAGTGTGTGGTCTTCGGGCATACACCTTTTCCTCATGTGATGTGGGATGAGGATAAGATCGGTATCGATACAGGAGCGTGTTATCAAGGGATGGGTTACGGGAAGTTGACCGCTTTATGTTTACAGACCCAACAGATTTTTCAGGCCGAATAACTCAGAGATTGTGCCCGTCTCCTACCGGTGCCCGTCCTCCATCGCACCATATGACATTGGCACGCTGCCGACGTTCACCAGCTTGCAAATCACGGCGCCGTTCTAGAGACGGCCTGTCCCGAATTCTTACTGGCAGATGCGGGTCCTCCCGACGTGGCATTCGTGTTGTATCAGGACGGACCGCATCGTATGCGCTCACCATGGCGCCGTAACAGCCATGGTCTCGCAGGCAGCCAACGGCGGCTCGCATTGACGCCTTCTGTGGCCAAGTGGTGTGCACGGTACAGATTTCTAGGCAGTCTGAACAGAAAACAGTGCGAAAATCTCGGCATATAATGTGGAATGTCCTATAGCGCTCTGTCATATGCAAGACTTTCATATGGAAATACCGTAGGCACGTTTTTTGGATATTCCACAATAGATGAGCCTTACGTTCGAAAAAAACTTGACAATGTCGCAAATCGTGTCATAACTTCAAATATTCATTCTTGTGATGTGTGGCTTGCAAGCCTATGGAGGAGAGGTGAGCATGGCAAAGTCACTGGTCGAGATGTGCGCGGAAATCGTGGCTGCTCAGGCTGGGCACACGCGCCTGTCTCCGGAAGAAATTGGCGAGAGCTTACGCCAAGTCTTCCGGACGTTACAGGAAGTCCAGCGCTCTGGTCAGAACGCAGAGGTGGAAGAACCGATCTCCCGTGACCCGCAATCGTCGATTCAGCGGAATCAAGTCGTCTGTTTGGAATGTGGGAAGTCTTTTAAGCTGCTTTCCAATCGCCATCTCGCGTTGCACGGACTGACGCCACGCGAATATAAACAGAAACATGGTATTCGTATGACCCAGGCATTGAGTGCGCGAACCCTGTCGGCGAGACGGCGCAAGCTCGCAAAAGAACTTGGCATGGGCAAACAGTTGGCAGAATGGCGGGCCGAACGCAAACAACGGGCAGGATAAAGCACGAGAAGCGTAGAGACGGTGGGACGCATCTCAATCTGCATGTTCAGGTCCCTCATGGGCATTGGCGAGGGCTCTACGACCGTCAATGCCTACCGGAGCTTGGCGCCGCCATCACGCATACGGCGCATGTCATTGCCGGGTTAAGCCTTCCAACGTGAGTTTGGTGAAGACATCGGCGATCTCTTCGGCCGACATGGCGCCTTCGGGGTTGTACCAACGATAGACCCAATTACACATCCCCAGCATGGCATAGCCCGCGACTTTGATGTCGAGATCTTGCCGTAATTCCCCTGCATCCACGCCTTGTTGCAGCAGTTGGGCCCATAGCTGTTGATAGTGTTTGGGCGTCTCGATGGCGTTATGTTGCAACTTCTGCTGCAAATTATGATAATCGTGCAGATAGACGGCGATGTGTGGGTAGTGTTGATGGAAAAGCGTCATATGGTTCGCTACCGCCTGACCGATTCTGACCGTGACCGGCGCGTCGGCATGGACGATCTCTTCCAGTTTGTTATAGGCATGACGGATGGGATCGCGGACGACGAGATAGAGCAGCTCTTCCTTACTCCGAATATAGTAATACAAACTCCCCTTTAACATCCCGACGGCTGCGGCAATGTCTTCGAGCGTTGTGGCACGGTAGCCTTTTTCTTTGAACAGCCGGGCAGCAACCGCAATGATTTCCTGCTCTTTCGCGGGCGACGTCTTGCGAGATTTATTCATAGCTTGCACGCTCCGCTCCAGGTGCACTAGCTGGCGTTGATAGTCTGCACTCACAGCATGGCTCGGCATTTCTCAAGCGCGCAGAGTACCAGGGTCCGCACGGGTTTGCAAGTTTTTCTCACGGCATCCGGCCACAACATGCAGAGATACCGACTGGCGCTATTGCCGAAACGGCCCGTCGCGCCAGTCGAGCGCGGCTTTGAGCCCCTGCTCCTGAGCAATGTGATTGAATTCAAGCGCCTCCGGTGCCAGATGGGCCATGGCGTCGTGTTCCAAAGCAATCTGCTGCAGCAGGGTCCGCCCCATGAGTTCGATGCCTTTGTTGACAATATATTTATTGGCGGTCAGCAGATCTTTGCCAATATGGCCCACGCGCGTCGCGAGCCGCAGGACCGTGTCATCGAGCTCCGCGGCCGGAACGGCGTCGATGGCCCAGCCAATGTCGTGCGCTTTCTTGCCATCGATGAGATCCCCGGTGAGTAAGAGGCGCTTGGCCCATTGCGGCTCTACGAAGTAGATCCACATATGCGTGGGCGGCGTGCCCATGGCCCGCACAGGGGTGAAGCCAATGCGCGCATCGTCAGCCATGAGGATCATGTCACAATGCAAGGCCAGATCGGTACCGCCCGCAACGCAATAGCCGTGGATCTGGGCGATGGTGGGGATGCGTAAATTCCACAAGGTATTCCAGCGCCCCACTGTCTCTTCCATGCGAGACATATCGTTCCGGATGGTACGTGTGGCCTGGAGCTGGCCGCGTTCCGGGGTTGGCGTAATATCATAACCCGCGCAAAAAGCGCGTCCCGCCCCGCGTATGATGAGGGCATGGATGCCGGGATCCGCCTCCGCTTCTTCGGCGGCCTGGATGAGCTCGGTCTACAACGTCACACTGAGCGCGTTGAGTTTTTCGGACCGATTCAGCGTGATCCGCGCGACTCGGTCAATCGTGTCGTAGATGAGGTATTCATAACTCACGATGGCTAACCTCCTTGTCGTCAATACTGCCTGTTAAATGCCCTGCAAAAGCAGGTTTGCAAGCCAGTTGCCTGGCACGCCAATGAGGATCCCCAAGGGTGATACGTCTGAGACAAAGCCGATCATGAACAGCCCGAGAAGGACCATGGTCCCATAGCGATTGCTCCAGGCCGTAAAGCGTATTGCTTGCGGTAGTGGAAGGAGATTCTTCAAAACATGCGAGCCATCGAGCGGAAAGATCGGCAACAAATTGAACAGCGCCAGGCTCAAATTGACGATGATCCCCCACTGGAGAAAATTCCAAAGGAAACTGTTAAAGCCCCCACTGAATACAGGTGGAGCAAAGAGATCGAAGCCAACGCCATGCCAGATAAGGGCATAGGCGACAGCCTGAAGCAGATTCGCAATAATACCGGCGAGGGAGACCCAGAGGTCGGCACGAGGATGGGTAAAATTGGCCGGGTTCACGGGTACGGGTTTGGCCCAGCCAATTTGAGCGATGAACAGACATATCGTGCCGAATGGATCGAGATGCTTGAGCGGGTCGAGCGTCACCCGGCCAGCGCGTTTAGCCGTTGGGTCGCCGAAACGTAACGCCGTCCAAGCATGGCCAAACTCATGCAAGGTCAGTGCAATCAAAATCACCGGAATAAACGGAATCAATATCTGGGGATTTTGCCAAAACAACATAATCTATCCTCGCATGGCAACTGTACGCGTCACGCCGCCGGCTGCCGAAAGGGTGCAACATCTTTGCAGAGATCGAAGGCCAGTTAGCAGGGTGCTGGCATCACGTCTCATGGTGCCGCTACGATTCGTCCGGTCTACGCCGTACCATCGTTGGCGTCAGCGGCATTGTAGCCAACGCCTCTGGCCAGGGTCAAGCGACAGCGGATGTGCAGAGGCGCACCATCTCAATTCAAAAGCTCCGGATCGACGTCCCTGAACGAGGGCGTTGGACGCAGAATGGGCGAGGCGTGATGATGCACAATGTACCAGTCATCATCGCTCTTTTCGTAGACATTGGTGGCCAGGACCCGGCTGACTTGTGTCGACTCGACGACGTCCGTGAGGTTTTCGACGCACGTTACCCAGGCCACGTGGCCGTACAAATGGACCACAACATCCGTGATCACAAACCGCATGTATGCCGTATTCGAAAAGATAGCAGCCCAACTCTTGTACACGGGCTCCCAGCCTTCGAGGAGATCCCACCCCGGGTGGACGCATTTGGTCCGATCGGCATGGATCCACACCGCGGCCATCTGCTCGATATCCAACGTTTCAAAGGCGCGGTAAAATCGTTCATTGGCGCGCCTGACTTGTGCGAGCGTTTCTTCTTGGGTTTCCATGGGAATTCCTTTGTATTTGACACGTGGAGGCGGCGAAAGCGCAGCCAAGCTTTGTGCAGCTTCACCATAGAAGGTATTGTAGAGCAAGGGGACCGAATGCGGAATGCGGAATGCGGAATGCGGAATGGAAAAAAAGAAAAAAGAGGAGGCTAAGAGTGGATTTTCATTTCAGTGATGAGCAGGAACAGTTTCGGGACACCGTGCGGCGGTTTGCACAGCGCGAGATTTCGCCTGGGTATCGAGACGGGGAGGTGACCAAGGCGTTTCCACGGCGGCAAATGGAGGCGATGGCGGGTCTCGGTTTGACGGGGTTGCGGATTCCGGAAGCGTACGGGGGCACGCTGCAACCGTGTGTGGTGAGTGGTATTGCGGCGGAAGAGATTGGCCGGGCAGATTTTAACTGCGCCTATTTCGTGGAGCAGAATGCATTTTTGGGGGAATTATTGTACCGGTTTGGCGCGCCAACTCTGCAGGCGCGCTATCTGCCGGGTATGGCGGATGGCTCGGCCATTATGGGCATCGCGCTCACAGAGCCAGCGGCGGGGTCCGATGCGGCGAATCTGCGGGCACGAGCGGTGCGGGCGGGAGATTATTATGTGCTCGATGGCGAAAAAACGTCGGTGACGTTTGCCGGGGAGATGGATCATTGTATCGTCTTTGCCAAAACGGATGTCTCTGCCGGCACCCGGGGCGTGAGCGCTTTTGTGGTGCGGTCGGAGTGGGACGGTGTGAGCCGCACCGTCCTGCCGAGCATCGGCTCGAAATCGCTGCTGCGTGGCACGATCAACATGGATCAGGTGCGGGTGCCGCGCGATCATCTGATTGGCGGGGAAGGGGAGGGCTTTCGCGCCATTATGCAGGGCTTCGATTATGCGCGGGCCATCATTGCTCTCATGTGTTTGGGCGCGGCAGCCCAATCTCTGGATGAGACCATCCAGTATGTCAAGGAACGGGAAGCGTTTGGGCGGCCGATTGCCAAATTCGAAGGGGTGCAATTTCCCATTGCGGAAGCGCATACCATGCAGGAGGCGGCGCGTTTACTCTGTTACCGGTGTCTGTGGCTCAAGGATCAGGAGCTGCCGCATACGAAGGAAGCCGCGATGTGTAAGTGGTGGGCCCCAAAGCTCGCGGTCGACGTCATCCACCAGTGCCTCTTGTTACATGGCCATTATGGATATGTGGATGACATGCCGTTCGATCAGCGCATGCGGGATGTCATGGGCCTGGAGATTGGCGATGGCACCGCACAAATCCAAAAAATGGTCATTGCGCGTGAGCTCATGGGACGAGAGGTGTTGCCGTACCGTTAGCCGTGACGCCGTGCGTGGCATGTGCAGGCGATATCTGCGTTTCCATAGGGTCGTCTTGGTGCGCTTCTAAATAGGTGTAGCTGGACAATCCCGCTTCATAAATGGTGAGAAGATGGCGGGATTCGTCCAACGTCAGGCGCTGCGCCCGCAGGGCATGTTCGATGGCGCGCCGCAAGCGCGCCACCAGCTCGGTGCGTGAATAACTCACATATTGCAAGACATCGGTCACGGTATCACCCGCGACGACCTCCTCGAGATGGTACCCGCCGTTGGCGGCGATCGACACATGCACGGTATTGGTATCACCAAAGAGATTGTGCAGGTCTCCGAGGATTTCCTGGTAGGCTCCGACCAAGAAGAACCCCAGATAATAGTTGTCCCCATTCAGCGCGTGCAGGGGGAGGACATGTTTGACGTCCCGGCGATCGATAAAGGCATCGACGGTGCCGTCGGAATCACACGTAATGTCGGCCAGCACGGCGTTGTGGCTCGGCTCTTCATTCAGGCGGTGCAACGGCATAATCGGAAAGAGTTGGTTAATCGCCCAAGAATCCGGGATGGATTGAAAAATGGAAAAGTTGCAAAAGTAAGTGTCGGCCAGTAAGCGCTCAAGACCCTCAAGTTCTTCCGGCATGTCCTCCATGTCCTTGACATACTGCAAGATTTTGTGACAAATCCCCCAGAAATAATCTTCTGCCAAGACCCGTTCGGGTAGGCTCAGATGTCCGAGAGCAAAGAGCGTCAAACTTTCATCTTTGTATTGAACCGCGTCATGATACGCTTCCAGGAGGTTCTTACGCGACACCTCTCGATAGGTATCGTACAAATTCCATACCACGACCGCCGCGTCTTCGTCCGGCGCCTGCAGAGCAGCCTCGGAGCGAAGTTCGATGGCGCCCAGTATATCCACGACCAGGACACAATGATGCGCCACGGTCGCCCGACCGGATTCGCTCACGAGCGTGGGCGGCTCAATGCCTGCGTCCTCACACATTTCCATCACGGAGTAGACGACGTCATTGGCGTATTCCTGCAGCGTATAGTTCATCGAGGACGGGAAGTTGGTTTGGGAGCCGTCATAGTCGATTCCTAACCCCCCACCCACATCGAGATAGCGCAGCGGCGCGCCCATTTTCACCAGTTCGCAGTAAAAACGTCCGGTTTCGCGCAACGCTTCTTTGATACTACGAATATTGGAGATTTGGCTTCCGAGGTGGAAATGTAACAGTTCGCAGGTTTCAAGCAGATCATGCTGGCGCAGAAACTGCATCGCTTCGAGCAAGTCCCGGGCGGACAGGCCGAACTTGGCGTGGTCCCCCCCAGAGGCTTCCCACCGGCCACTACCACGCGTCGAGAGTTTGGCGCGCATACCGAGACGAGGCTTCACGCCAGTTTTTGCGGCGATGCGAGCGATGAGAGGCAGCTCGCTGAGCTTTTCGACCACGAGAATGATCATGCGGCCGAGTTTGCTGCCCAAGAGGGCCGTCTCCACATACTCCTCGTCTTTATAGCCGTTGCAAATAATGAGCGCTTCCTCATCCTCTAACATGGCGAGCACGGCAAGCAGCTCGGGCTTGGAGCCGGCTTCGAGGCCATGATGGTAGGGGCGGCCAAAGCGCACCACTTCCTCGACCACCTGGCGTTCCTGGTTCACTTTGATCGGGTAGACGCCGCGGTACACGCCTGGATAGCCATATTCTGCAATCGCAGTCTGAAACGCCTGATTCAACATATCAATACGGCGGCGCAAGATGTCGGAAAAACGCAGCAAAAACGGCAGTCCGAGGCCCCGCTGGCGCACTTCATCGACCAAGGCTTTCACATCGATCGTGTGTTCGGCCTCCCCCGGGATGGTGACGAGGACATGACCCTGTTCACTAATCTGAAAAAAATCGTTCCCCCAATCTTGGATCCCGTAGGTTTCTATGGTATCAGCGATGGCCCATGGTTTGGGCAGACGGCCATTTCTTGGCATTAGCCTCCTCCACGCCCTCTCGAGGGCAATTGTTATGCATGATGACACGACAGGAACGACCGCAATTGGGAACTTGACGGTATCTGAGTGGAGTTATGATACCATACTCGAGGAGGATTGGCATGATTTCTTTACACCCGTTGCAACAGATGTCAGAGGAGTGATCAGGTGAGCAATGCGGCAGCAATCGGCTTTATCGGTTTGGGCCATATGGGCATGGGAATGGCCCGCAATCTCGTGGCGGCTGGCTATGATGTGTTGGCCTATGACGTCGCCGCTGACCCCCTCCAGCGGCTGGTGGCGCAGGGCGCCCGGCAGGCGACGACCCCGGCTCACATCGGGCAGGAGTGCCAACAAGCGATGGTGATGGTGGTGAACGGCGCGCAAGTGGAAGCCGTGATCAGCGGTAGCGACGGTCTGCTGCAGACGATGGCGCGCGGCAGCACGATCATGATTTGCAGCACCATCGCCTTGTCGGAGCTCCGCCATGTGGCCGCCCAAGCGCATGAACGCGGCGTGCACGTGATAGATTGCCCAGTGAGCGGTGGGGTTGAGGGGGCCGCGGAGGGCAGGCTAACCATCCTGTGTGGCGGGGAGGCCGATGTGGTCGCGGCACAGCGGCCTTTATTAGATACCGTCGCAGCCAACATTACACACCTGGGACCCCTTGGCTCCGGCCTCGTTGGCAAGCTCGCCAACAACTTGATTCTCGGCGTGAGCCGTCTCGCTATCGGGGAAGCTTTCGCCATGGCGCAGAAGGCCGGTGTGTCACCCGAAGCATTGTACAAAACCATGATCACGTGTACCGCAGACAGCCGTCAACTCCGTTCCTTGGAAGGCGCCATCTTGCGCGGCGAGTATCCGCCAGCCACCTTTCACGGGCTGAAGGACATGACCGCCGCGGTCGATAGCGGACGCACGGTGCAGCAGGCCATGCCCATCACGAACCTCAGCCGAGAGTTCTATCAACTCATTGATGCAAAATTGGGTGGATTACATGGCTCGAATGAGGTGCTGCGGTATTTTCTGGAGGAATAGCTGTTAGCTGTTAGCTATTAGCTGTTAGCTGAAGAATGAAGAATATTGAGTACACACTCAGCTTTTTCACTTCTTATTTTGTCTTGCTAATAGCTAATAGCTGATAGCTAACAGCTTTTTAATTCTTCAACAACAGCGCGATACCACTTGCCAGCAGCAGTACACTGATAAATCGCCTGAATGCCTCTTGCGACAGACCCGTCTGCATGCGCCCACCCAAGTAGAGGCCAGCGCCTACGACCGGCAGAGCTGCCAGGAGCGCCAAGAGCACATCACGATGGAAAAAACCGATGCTGGCATAAGCGATGAGCCGAATCGCGCCGTCGATGAGAAAATTCATGGCAAATGTGGCGCGGAAGACTGTTTTTTCAAGCTTTCTGAGATTGAAATACATGACGTAGAGGGGTCCACCCGTGCCGAACAAGGTGCCGATAAAACCGCCAAATAATCCGCATGGGACCAGTAGTAGCCGTGAACCCCGGAGCCCGGGCAACGGCAGCAACTGGTAGATGGCATAGACGATGACGAAGATCCCCAAGGCTTTGCCCAAGACCGTCGTGCTCACCGCTTTGAGCAGGAACAAGCCCACGCCTACGCCCACGAGGGTAAACGGAATGAGAGGAAGTTGCTCCTTCCACGCGATATGTTCTCGATTCTTGAAGCCTTGGCTGGCAGACTCGATATAATCCAGGAACACCACCAGCGGGACCACCAGCGGGACAGAGAAGCGGAGAGCCAGCAAGGGCACGGAAATCAACCCGGAGCCAAAGCCGGCGATGCCGCGTACAAAGTAGGCGGTGAAGAGGACCACACCCGCATAGACAACAGTTTCTAAATTCATAGCAACGCCTGTTGTTCAAGCCGTGGTAAGTGCCCGAGCAGAATTAAATTCATATCTTTCCTCTGGAAAAACGAGGTCGCTAATGTTGTCCAGATCCTTAGGATATCGCCGGCTCAGCAACGCGGCGAACCCATCTGCGGCGGTTACGGCTCTTGCGTTCAATTCAAACGATACTTACCCTTCGAGCGTCGGCGTCTCTATCCTCCGGTTCCACAGCCGCACGATATGGCGTCGTAAATGCAGCGCATCAGCGTCGCGAAATGCGGTCCGAGCATGGGCACATTGCTGATTATTGATGAACGCGATTTGGCCCTTGCCTAGAGAGAATTCTACCCCATGTTCCGGGGCCTCAATGACCGTCCGCATCGCCTCCAGGGCCGCGGCGCCAGTGCGGTCGAGGGATGCTCCCGCAAGCTTATAGCCGTTGAAAATGTAGTCCTCATAGTACCGAGCTGTCAGCATGCGACCGTCATACTGATAGACCGGATGACGACTATATCGCGCCTCGTCCGGTCCGTGTTCTGCCTGCCGGTCCCAGCAAAACGGCTGATAGAGCCGCGACAGAAGGTCAGAATAGCGCTGCTGCATCACATGGTGCACCGTGATGAGACTGACCACCCGGCTGCTGCCGCCTTCCTGGGCAGGTTGCAAACAGAAGAGGCCGACCACTTCCGGCGCGTGCGTCAACCACCCGCCATCCGTGTGGAAAGACTGCTCGAGATTGGTCACCGATCGCCGGACCCCGTACCCTAAAGCTTTGCCGGAATCCTTGACGTTGTACAAGGTCGTACCGTCCAACTTCTGTGAGACAATTGGCCCCAACATCCTAGACAAGAGCCAAGCAATCGCTTTGTTTTCGTCCGGACTGTATTGCGCCACGGGTACGCGGTCCAGCACGGCCAGCCCGGTCTGCTGTAATGCCGTCCGGACCTTGGCCATGGCGGCCATACATGCGGCAAGCGACAAGGTGTCGGGAGACAGGTTTGGGATGGGACACGGCGCGATCCGAAAAGCTCGGATGGCCTCATGCAGTTCTGCCAGACAGGCGTCTGAAAGCCGGATCAGCCAGTCTGCAGGTGATAGATGTTCTCGCGTCCACGCCTGAGGTTCCTCGAACGTATCTGCTATAAACTGCAGTGTGGGCCCGTCACAATATCGATTATCGACTGCACGTTCTCGTTCCATAGGATACTCTATCGGTTAGAATAATCTCCTGTGCCAATTCTGCTGCGATGTCCTTATTATCGATCATGAAGGTATGGAGCTTGACGTGGCAGGCGGAGTGCATTAGAAATGAATACGATACCAATCGATCTGAACCCGGCGCCAACGCCCGGCACTATCTGTTGCTGCCTGCACGCCCGCCTTTGCCAAAGGGGGGATCGTATACAAATAGAAAACGGCATGGTCCTGGCCTGCGAGTTCGTTTTGACTTCAGGCCAAGATTTTTCTATAGTGCATGGTAAGCGTTATAGGACAACTCATAGGGTCGTCTTGGTAGGTCCGTGGTAGAGGAGAACCGATATGTCTTCTGATGTGTACTTTATGGATGCGCGCAGTGAATCGCCGCAGACGGGTTTGGTGGCGAAAATGCTCACGGTGTTCGAGGCGGCGGGAATCGAGGCGATGATTAAGCCCGGCGATCTCGTGGCCATTAAGATTCACTGCGGGGAGTGGGGTAACACCGCCTATCTGCGGCCCGTCTTCCCACGGGCGCTTGCCGATCGGATCAAAGAGTTGGGGGGCCGTCCCTTCGTCTGCGACACGACCACGCTAACCTATTCGCCGCACGCTTCGCGCGCCTCGGAACTCGATCTTCTGATGACGGCGGAACGCAATGGCTTTAGCTCGGCGGTGCTCGGCTGCCCCTTCCTCTGTGCTGACGGCTTCATCGGCACGTCGGACTACCGAGTAGATATCCCGACCGGCTATTTGCTGAAAGAAGCCTACATTGCCCAGGCCGTCGCGGCGGCGGATGTCCTCATTGCCTTGACCCACTTCAAAGGCCACCCGATGGGTGTCATCGGCGGCGCCATCAAGAATCTCGGCATCGGCTGCCAGTCGAAACGCGGCAAGCACAACGTGCACCTGGGTGGGCATCCGAAATATAGCGTGGCCAATGCCGTGACCTGGCACCCGGAAAATTTCCCGGGCAAGGCCAACATGCCGGACTGGAAGATTCTCGAGGACTGTTGTCCCTATGGTCTATTCAAGGTGCATGAAGATACCATCGAGTGGGATCGGGCAAAATGCACCAGTTGCTTGGGCTGCAATGGCGTCATGGCGCCCCGTGGCTTGTTTGAGTTCTCGGAAGAACAGTTTGCCGCCACCGATGCCTCCATTGCCGATGGCGCCCTTGGGGCCGTGACCGCTGTGGGACAGCAGAAGTGTGGCTTTATCAACATGGCGATTGACATTTCGCCCCGCTGTGACTGCGTCAACTTCTCCGATATGCCGATCGTACCCAACATTGGCGTCTTTGGCAGCAAAGATCCGGTCGCCATCGATATGGCGTGCCTGGATAAGGTGCGGGAATCCCATGGCATGCCGGGGTCGATTTCCGATGATTTCGATATGCTCGAACCTGGGACGCGGCGTTTCGAGACGGTTTCCGCGACCGTCCATGGCCTCAGTGAGGAAGCCCAGATCAACACCGGTGTGATCAATGGCCTGGGGAGCCGGGACTACACGCTGCATGAGCCCGAGCCGCAGCCGATCGAGCGCCACATCTTCCCGCTTGATTTGCGGCCGACCGGCGAGCGCTTCCGTGAGAAATTCCTGAAATTCACCCCCTTCCCGTACGAACGCCACGATGGCGAGGGCTTCCTGCGTGATAACGAAGCCGATATTGAATACGTGAAGCATAATTACGGTAATGGCGCCGAGGATAATGGCGGCGTGAGCGCGGCTGGATCAGCCGAAGCAACGACCACTGGCGATGACTAAAAAGAGCGATTAGCTATAAGCTGTTAGCTGTTAGCGAAGAGGAAGCTGAGAGCTGACAGCTTATGTCGATGAGATAGGAGCAGACCATGGCAGAATTTACTAAAGGCATCGAGAATTTGCAGGAGGCGATTGACGCCTGTCAGCAGGCGAATACCGCGTTGGCGGACGTGGGCGCCGCTGAAGCGGCGCAGGCGAAGACCATGTTGGATGAGACGCTGACCTCGCTCCATGAAGTGAGTGGCAAATTTTTCCTTAAAACCATGATGAGTGTGCCACCGACCAAAGCGTGTAAGACCGAAGCGGCTGCGGTCGCCACATTGGTCGAACAACAAAACTGGACCGGTCTACCAGCGGCGATGGAGAAACTACAGAAAGTCACCAAAGCCCTGGTCACCAAGGCAAAGATGGACGGGACAACGATTACATGAGCGGGCCGATCTTGATCACGGGAGGCGCTGGCAGTGTTGGGCGTCTTCTGGTGCAGCGTTGCCGCGGCGCCGGACACCCGGTACGCGTCTTTGACTTGCCGGTGTGTGACTTTACCGGGCTGGAGGGCGAAGACGGCATCGACGTCGTGAAGGGCGACATTACGGACGTCTCGATCGTCGAGCAGGCCGTGCAGGGTGTGAGTGCGGTGGCCCATCTCGCCGCGATCTTGCCGCCGGCCAGTGAGGCGAATCGGGAGCGGACCATTGCCATCAATGTGGACGGCACCGCTTCGATTCTCCACGCCATGCGGGCAGGCGCCCAAGATGCCGTACTGGTCTTTAGCTCGTCGGTCAGTACCTATGGGGATACGCGTGCGGAGCCCCCGCCGGTACTGGCCGCGCATCCTCAAACCGCACTCGACATCTATGCGGAGAGCAAAATTGCCAGCGAAGATCGCATCCGTCAATCGTCGGTGGATGCGGTCATTTTGCGTATTGCCGGCATCTCAGTACCGATGTTGCTAGAGCCGCCGGAGGTATGGCCCTTTACCGCTGAGCAGCGTTTGGAGATGGTGCACCGTGACGATGTCGTCACAGCGCTCTTCAAAGCCTTGGTGACGCCGGAAGCTCGGGGCAAGACTCTCAACATCGGCGGTGGTCCGACGTGGCAGACAACGGGAAGCCAATACGTCGCCGATCACTTCGAGCTTCTCGGGGTGCCGCTGGACATGACGTCGTTCCGTGATGAGCATGAGCCTGGCTGGGTCGATTGGTACGATTCGGCAGAGGCCCAACAGCTGTTGGCCTATCAGGAACATGCCTACGAGAATTATCTCGATACGCTAAGGGCTGAGGTCGCTCGCTTGCTTGAGGAATAGCGTATCGTTCTGCGTGATGAGTCGTCCATCGTGCGGACTGATGGACGACTTCCTCGCACCTTTACCTCTCTTTTTCTCCTGGCCTGTTTTACGCCCTACTCTACATGCATGAGCGCGTCACGTCTTGGCAAGCGAAGCAAGATGTCGCAGAGCTGCCGCGTCGCCACACAGGGGTCAGGCGCTGCAAGCACAGCACGAATCATGGCAACACCATGGGCGCCTTCTTGCAAGACGCTGGGGAGATTGGTCGCATCGATGCCGCCGATGGCGAGGACGGGAATGGTGACGTGACGGACCACCTCTGCCAGACGCTGCAGACCTTGCGGTGCGCCATACGCGGCTTTAGAAGGCGTATCAAAGACAGGACCAAACACGATGAAATCCGCGCCCTCGTCCATGGCGCGGCGGGCATCGTCGATGCTGTGGGTGGAAACCCCAATACGTTTGTGTGGCCCCAAGACGCGCCGGGCCAAGGCCGTGGACAGGGAATGGCCGGCAAGGTGGACGCCGGCGGTATCGAGCGCTTGCGTCACATCGAGCCGGTCGTTGATCAAAAGCAAAATGTCATGAGGCGCCAGCACCTCTTGCAGACGCGCTCCAAGCGCATAGAGGTCGCGGGCGCTGAGATCCTTCTCGCGCAGTTGGATCATCTCGGCGCCGCCGCGTACGGCGCCGGCAAGGACGTCCTCTAATGGCCGGCCCGCCGTTTGCTGGCGGTCCGTCACGACGTAGAGACGCGGAATGCGCTGGGCAGTCTCAGGTACCAATAATGCCCTCCAGAGGACTGCTAGCCGTGGCGTAGAGCTTGCGCGGGATGCGGCCGGCTTTGTACGCCAAACGCCCGGATTCCACCGCCAGGCGCATGGCGTGAGCCATCGCCAGCGGGTCTTGCGCACCGGCAATCGCGGTGTTCATGAGGACGGCCTCAACGCCCATTTCCATGGCGATCGCGGCGTCGGAGGCGATTCCCACACCCGCGTCCACGATGACCGGGACCTTCACCGTTTCACGAATAATCTGGATCGTGTAGGGATTGCAGACGCCTAGCCCGGAACCGATCGGCGCACCCAGCGGCATAACGGCGGCGGCGCCGGCATCCTCGAGCTTTTTGGCCACCACCGGGTCATCCGTGGTGTAGGGCATGACCACAAACCCGTCTTTGGCGAGTTCTCTCGTCGCCTTGAGTAACTCTTCGGTATCTGGGTACAGGGTTTTTTCGTCGCCGATCACTTCCAGTTTGATAAAATCTGACAGACCCGCCTCCCGGGCGAGTTTGGCGGTCAGGATGGCCGAGTCCGCGTCATAGCAGCCCGCTGTGTTCGGCAAAATGGTAAATCGATCCCGGTCGATATAGTCGAGAAACGTTTGCCCCGTGCCCGGCAGCTCCATGCGGCGAATGGCCACCGTGACCATATCCGCGCCAGACGCCTCGTGGCATTGCTGCATCAGGTCCATCGTTGGATATTTCCCGGTTCCAATGATGAGTCGGGAGTTAAATTCCTTGCCTCCAAGCACCAGTGGATCATCATGTGTCATACCCTGTTCCTCCTACCCCCCGCCAACTGCTTGCACAATCTCGACTTGGTCCCCGGCCTGCAGGGCGGTGGCGACATGCGCGCCGCGTGGAATCACTTCCATATTGACGGCAACGGCGGTACCTTCACGGTCGGCTATTCCCAATTCTTCCAGGACACTGCGCACCGTGCTCCCTTCTGGAAGCGCGTGCGGCTCACCGTTAATGCGGATCTCGATCATAGGCAATCACTCATGTAAACGCTTTTAGCTCTTAGCTGATAGCGTTTAGCCTCCTTCCCCATAGGTTCTAGCTAAGCACTTCTAGCTAATCGCCAAAAAATAAAGCCGCAACGCTTGGCGTGCAGCCATTTCCCCCGTCACAACAGCCTGGTGACCACCTGGCTACGGCAGCATGTCGGTACTGAATAGCGCTTCCCTACGCTGGTATTACCCAGGTCAGGTTCCGAGGGTTGTTACCGTGTGCCCACATGGTGACGGTAACTCTCAGCATCACACACCCCTAGCGTTAAGCTATACCATACCAGAGACCCTGAGGGTTTGCAACCCACAAGATGACACGTTTTTGATCCGGAGCCGACCTTCAGTATGCGCGGCGGGTGGTGCGGAATTCGTGGGCGTGCTATTGCTTCCGACGTGTGACAGTGCGTATAGTGGTGCGGTACGCTAGGCTCGCTCTGTTATGGTTGGGGTTCAGCTTCATCTTTATGCAGGGCCCATTATCTAAGGGAGGTCGTGTGGTCGATAAATTATTCATCGTGCAGCTCCAAACGCAGGCCCCCTCCCCGCCAGGGCCTCCTGCTTCCCCTGCCCCTACTCTCAATCCACTCCCGCCTCCTCCCGAAGGCTGGCTGGAGCAAGTCCTAGCCTTTATCTACACGTTTGCCCACTGGGTGGGCAGCTTGATTGTTGGACTTGTGGAGAGCATTATTCCTCTCCAAACCCCGCAGAAACTTGTTGACCCTATTGGTTATCTCGCGCTCCTAACCGTCTTTCTGGTCGTGGCGGAGGTTGCCAAAAAGGTTGTTTGGGGGGTCGTGGTCGTGGGGTGGCTGTTGATCGGTATACGGATTGTGCTCGAAGTGCTGCAGAAACCGTCCTGACATTGGCCTATACGCGCGAGCATGCTCTTTTTTCTATCAAGCAAGATCATCATCTACTCACTCATGTGTGGCACTAGAAGGAGATTGACACCATGGCCAGCCGTGAGGAATTCGCCCAACGAGGCGAGCACATGCGCCATCAACTGCAACATCGGACCCACCCCGACGCCGGGCCATCCGCGACGCGCAGCGTCCCTGGCATATCGCGTTTGACCACCGAAGTCGCATTTGGCGCTGTGTGGTCCAGACCCGGGCTTAGCGTGCATGACCGCATGGTCGGTACGCTGGCGGTCCTGAGCGTGTTACAACACTTGCCCCAATTGCGCACCTATCTCAACAGCGCCCTCAACCTTGGCATGGCGCCCCGAACACTACAAGAAATTGTCATCCATTGCTCGATTTATGCAGGCTTTCCGACCATGGTGAATGCCCTTGGGGCGGCACGAGACGTCTTTGAGGCACGCAACATCGTGGTCCCCGAGACGTCCTTGCCAGATTATAGCCTCGACGAGTTAGACGCAAAGGGCCGCGCCGTGATGCACAAGTTGCATGGAGAGCGGAGTGAGCAGGGCTATGCTTCACCGAGCAATCCGGTGACATCAGCCCTGTATCCCGTTGCCATTCAGTATGGATATGGCAAAATTTGGCATCGCCCCGACCTGGACTATCGCGCCCGCACCATCTGTGCGCTGGCGGCGTTTACAGCGCTAAACTTAACGGTGCAGCTCGAGAAATTCCTGCAAGCTGCACTTAACATGGGATTGCGTAAGGAAGAGATTACTGAGGTGTTAGTGCAGACCGCCCCTTATAGTGGGTTTCCCAAAGCGCTAAATGCCTTAGCCATAGCCGAAAAGGTGCTAGAGTAAAGGGGGAGGGGGAGGACAGGGCTCTGAGGGCGCATATGATGTTCTGCTTGAGCCCTCCAACCATTAACCGCCTTCCTGGATTTGGATAGGATAAAACAGTGTGGGTGTAATCTTAACAAAGGTAAAAAAATGAGGATAAAATCGATAGACATGTACAATCACATTGAGTTGATGAGAGACTTGTGGGTCAGTTTCAAACTCGTATATACGGAACTCATTACATTTTTGTGAAGCCATGTGTCTCTGGTTCTGTTCATCAGGAGTAAGAGAGGTATGCGAGCGAGATAAAAGTTGTTTTTCCCGTCTCGATAAACCAACGACCTGAGTGGACGTGCCAACGGAGAAAACCCGAATGGGAGGGCTCGACGTGTTCACGGCTCCTGTTGGACGTACAAATCCCCAGTGCTGATGGCCACAGAGCGCCATCGTAAATCCAAGCTTTTGCAAGGTTGGGAGCACATCGTTATCGAGATTGATCAGTATTGGGTGTCCTCCAACGCCAGTGGTCTGAGGATACGCCAACGGGTGATGGAGGGACGCGATACGGACACAGGGTTTATCCGACTCCTGGCTGATCAAGGTTTCCAAATCTGCAAGCTGCTCCGGATTTATGAAGCCCTGTGCCAGCAGGCTACGCCATCGAGGATTACTTGCTTCATCAACCCGCGTCGAGTCTAAGCCGTACAGATAGATACCCGGTGTTCCATCGTAGAGACATCTTTGATACGGGAAGTTTTTACCTGCTCCAGGATATACTGCTGAGGGAGCAGGATCGTCGATGACCCGGTTGAAATTGGAGCGTGTGGAAGATGATATGCCGCCGCCAAGCCCTGGAAGTGTCCCGCTCCAAATGTCATGGTTCCCAGGTAAGACCATCGCTTCCGGATCATTAAGTCCTACCCGTCCTTCGGGGTCTCCGGATCCTATGTAAATCTGATCACGTAAATAACCTAGAACGCGTTCGAAGGCTTCAGCAGTACCCCATGTGGTTAAATCTCCTGTTGCAATAACCGAAGTGGGGGCCTGACTGCTCCGACAGTGGAAGCGTACGACCCTGGGTAATGTCCTCACCACGAGGTCGTCCTGTACCCTTAACCCAGGAACGAATGCCAATCTGAGCAAGCGAGGAATACCTACCGAATCGCCAAAATGTAGATCTGAAACGTGGACAAGTCGACACAAGAGACTCACGGTATCCCTTCACTAGACCGAAGTTCCTCCCGTGATTCGGCGACAACTTGTTGAAATAAAAACTCAAAAGCCTGAAACGAATTGACC
>CBCXVS010000133.1:0-19284 GCA_965178525.1 uncultured bacterium
AGGCCCACCGGGATTTCGTAGCTCACGAGCTGCGCGGCCGAGCGCATGGCGCCCAGCATCGACCACTTATTATTCGAAGCCCAGCCGGCCATGATGATGCCAATGACGGTAATCGTCGAAATCCCATACATGTATAGAATGCCGATGTTCAGGTCGGAGACAATGAGATATTGGCTGAAAGGCAGGACGATGAAGGACATGAACGCGGCAGTAAAAACGATGACCGGCGCCAGGATGAAGAGCGGTCTATCCGCCATCGCCGGAATGATATCTTCTTTGAGTAAGAGCTTGATGCCATCGGCGATAGATTGCGCCCAGCCATGCCAGCCACCTACGCGCATCGGCCCTAAGCGATCTTGCATATGCGCCGAGACCTTGCGCTCCAGCCAAATGAGAAACATGGCCAGCACCGAGATCACCCCGATGATGATGCCGGCGACATGCAAGAGCGCAATGGTATACCACGGTATCCAAGTCCATGAGGCCAGGAAAGGCAAAATCAGTTCTGCAATGAATTTAAAGACGTTGTCCGCCAACCACTGAACCACGCGCGCCTCCTCTTCCATCCTACCATTGCGTCGGCTGTTTGATCCAATCTAGATCGCCCTTGCCCCAGGAATACACCAGCCCGACGGCCAGGATGGTGAGAAAAATGACCATGTGAATCAGGACATGGACACCGGCACCTTTGAGCACCACGGCCCAGGGAAAAATGAACACGGTCTCGATGTCGAAAATTAAAAAGACCAGCGCGATGATGTAAAATCGCGGATTGAAACGCACGAACCCCGTGCCTTCGGACTCCTCGCCACATTCGTAGGGCGTCAGCTTCACCGGGTCTGGCGCTGCGGGTCGGATGAGGCTGCTGATGAAGAGATTGACCAGGACGAAGGCGATACCGATGAGGAGGAACCAGAAGGCATTGTAAAACCCATCGAACATGGCGCGTGCTCCTTGTCAGTCTTGGCTCACAGTCATTGGCCCGTCTTTCCTGTGGAAACCTGCTGCAGATTGTATTCAGATACTTAAATATGGCGGTGGGGGCGGGTGTTAGTCTACCTGATGCGCTCGGAGAGTGTCAATAGAGCCTGGGAATGCGGAATGCGGAATGCGGAATGCGGAATCTAAAACTTTTGAAAATCCGCATTCCGCATTCGGCTAGCGGAAGGATTGACCGCAACCACAGGTGGTTTGGGCATTCGGATTGCTCACCTTAAAACCGGACTCCATCAGCCCATTGAGGTAATCGATTTCGACCCCGGCGAGAAACGGGGCGCTCTTCGTATCGACAAAGACTTTGACGCCATTACTGGTAAAAACGTTGTCGTTTTCGGCTGGGGTTTCCTCAATAGCCATCTGATATTGCAGACCCGAGCAGCCACCGCCGATCACCCGCATCCGCAGTCCGTACTCTGCGTCTCCCTCTTTGGCTATCAGCTCGTTGATCTTCGCCGCCGCCGATGCCGTGATGGTAATGAGACTTTCCCCAGCCGGAGGGGTTGCCGGCGGTACGTTGAGGTTGATGAGGTCTGGCGCGGCCATATGGGTTGGTGTCGACATAGGTTTCTCCTCAGGAGAATGGATAAGCCTCTAACTTATATATAAAGAATGGGGACTTAGATGTGACGCGTCATCGTCCTACTTGTGCCGTCAGTGTAACATAGGCCGTCACGGAAATTCAAACGCCTGGCATATGGTAATCCCCCTACCTTCTGGGTGTGACCGGGGAGCGTGCAGGCAGGACATGTTTCGCGTGAAGCATATAGGCGTCATGATCTTGCAAACACAGCAGATACTGCTAAAATTTTTTTTGCTATTGACAAGAAAAAAACTTGTTTATCTGCTTGACTTGTCACATACTTAGTCTATAATCGCAGCCTAGTGTGGTTGTGGTGTCTCCGATTGCCGGAACCTCCATTGGGGCCGTTAGCGCCAAGAGATGCCATAAAATTTTCTGTGCTTTTGGGTGGACTTGGCGGCTATTTCCCTGTATATATCCAGCGTTAGACCGCTTGCTTAGGGACATCTGAAAGCTCGGTCCGCCGACGCGAGGGGCGGAACGAACCAGCGGCACCGTGTCACGCAATAGCAACAGAACCACTTGGCGATGGCGGGCAGGCTGTCGCGCAGGCCGTTTGGGGAAAGGAGGTGACGGAGCGGCAGGCAGCGGAGAGAGTCGAGATGCAGACAGGGGTATAGACGCGTAGGCAAGACGTTTCCTTCATGGCTTGCAGGGACGTTTTTGTCGGTCTGTACCGCTACGACAGGCAGTAGCTCAGCAGCAATGAGGAGGCCAAACCATGAAACGTTTACTCCAAGGGGCCGTGGTGTGCGCGGTTGTCCTCGCCATGATAGCGATGGCGAGTGCCCAGGCGCCAACACCTGTGGTGCGTATGGGAGACTGGGTGGAGATTGGCGATGATGCTTGGATGAATATCATTGGCAATATCGACCTGCGGTACAACTTCAACCACAACCAGGATTTTGAGGATGATGTCCGGGATGTCGTCAGCACGCGCTCTGACCCAACGACGGGTGTGAGTCCCACTTCCGGGACGTCAGCCGATCATAGTGACAATCTGGAAGTGGAAATTCGCTGGGGTGCGGACTTCCGCTACAAGAAGAATCTCCACTCGCGAATCATCTTCGAAACCCAGAGTATCTTCGACGGTAACTTGATCGACGATCAAAACAACTCCGATGAGGAGAACTCTCCCCACGTCGAGCGCTTCTGGATCGACTACCGATTCCCCAAGACGCCCGTCCGTGTGCGGTTGGGGGCGGATCTGTGGACGACCGATCCCGCCCGGTTGCTGGGTGATGACGATCCGCGTGCGGCGATCTTTCTCGAGTACCCCACCTTCACCCTATCCGCCTCAGCGGTCATTCAGACGGAAGCGATGCGGCAGGGTCTGACCAACGACAACGATGACGTCTACTACACCTTTGGCGGCTCCTACACCGGCCTGAAGCCGCACCGCCTGGCCTTGGATGGTGGGTACTTCCGATTCCGGAACGATCAGGGCGGACAAAAAGAGGATACCGTGTTGCTCATGCCGAGCTGGACGGGGTCCTTTGGACCGATCTCCGGGCTGCTACAGTTCAACGTGGTCTTTGGCGAAATCGAAACCGACACCCGGGACTTCGATGTCTTTGGCTGGGCCGTGGTCGGGTATGTGGACTTCGACTTGGGTATCGCGCGCCCGTTCCTGGGTGTCGTCTATGGCACGGGCGATGACGACCCCAACGATGACGACCTCGAAGGGTTCAGTCACTTTCCCGACAATTCCATCACGCTGTTCAACGGGGGCACGTTTGGCTTCATGGTCACGACGTTCGCCACGGGTTCTCGTGACACGCAATGTCCGGCGCGTGGGGCTTGCGCCGGCGGCGGCCCGGAGCAGTATGGTCACACGACGGGCAATGCCTTTAACGATCTCCCTGGGAATGAGGGGCATACCGGTGTCAACACGGCCTATTCCAACCCGGGCACGTTGCACATCCCGGTTGGCGTCCACATCTTCCCGCTCAAGGGGCATCAACTCACCGCCTTGTACATCTACAGCGCCTTTACGGAGACGGCTCTCTTCGAGGCTGATATTGGTCCGGGTACCAACATTGACGAGTCGAAGTACCACGAACTGGCGCTAATCTGGAACTGGACCATCAGCGGACACCTTGATCTCCGTCTGGCCGGCCATGCGGCCATCCCTGGCAAGGGCACGAAGGACCTGGCGGAAACCGAGTTCACCTGCAGCGGTGGAACCCAGCGGTGCGAGGGCGAGGACGTGGCGTTACGCGGCGAGATCCGAGTCCGGGCGCGGTTCTAATCGTCTCGTGTTCATCTCCTACCTGGAGCCGGGCCCTCCGGCTCCTCCTGCCTGATCTGGGCGCCGCCTGGCCAACGGTTGAGAGGTGTCAGGTGGCGTCCCTTCACAAAAAGTCCCGTGCATCCATCACAGTTTTATGATACGGTGATCTCCGGTAAGGATATAACGCGTTCCTGCAGAACATCACCCTGGTTGTGACCATGTCTTCGCTCTGTAACACGTTTGACTCTATCGCGTCGTCCCATTCCAAAACCTGTCAAAATACCTGGCTGACATTCTTATAGGTGTGCGAGTAACCGGCGCCTAACAGGCCCCCATCCTTCCCCGTCAAGGAGGAGGGGACACCACGTTCTGTCTGAGTCAATCGAAGCGAAGCCGTTGGAAATAGGCATAAGGAGAAGCGAAATGGAACCCAGACGTCAGGTGGTATTGAGCTTGCTGCTTGGCCTGCTGGCAAGTGGCGTGGCCAGCGCTGCGACATCGCCAGCCAAGACGGTACAGCTCTTTATCGAGGCGCATCGTCAGGGGCGCTTTGCGCAAGCGCACCGCCTCCTGCTGGAACACGTGGACGTACGCGCCTCGTTATTCAGCAACTGGCTATTTGGCAGCGGCGGGGCCGGTCTCGATGCCGCCACCGCCGATCTGTTCCTGAGCCGCAAATTTACCGATGCGTTTCAATATAAACTCCTCGACACGACACCGAGCGGTGCGAATCAGGTTGTGGTCACGGCGGTGCGCCAGTCGCCCAACCTGGGTCATCTGTATACCTGGGCCATTGCGCCGTATCGCGGGACAACGCCCTATGTGATCATCACCGCTATCGATGACTATCTCAGCAAAGTCAATTTTCCCGTCGAAGAGTCGCATATGGCGTTCACCCTCATCCGTGAAGTCGAGGACTGGTATATCAGCGCCATTCGCGACGAGAAATTTGTCCAGCTGCAAGCGCGCGTCCTGATCAAGCAACCCGCCCGTGCTGCCGCGCCACTCTCCGGCGTCCCGGCGGCCCCGCCAGTAGGAGCCGGGGTGGTGGCGCCCTTGCCGCCATCTGCCACCGGTGATGTCGGACGCCAGATAGCGGATGCGCAATTTAACGCCACCTTACAGAGTTTTAACCGCCCGCCGCCAAGCTCAGCGAGCCACCGGGCAGCGGTAGAAGGGGAACAAAAGCCCACGGTTCTCAGTAAGATCGGCAACGTTTTGGGTCTTGGGAAGAAGGCCGAGCCCAGGGCTGAGGTGGCGGATGCGCAACTCAAGCAGCGATTCCAAGCCATCCGTGATGCTATGGCCAAATATATGGCGGTCCATTCCAGTATCCCCAATACCACCGACGTCTACAATTGGTCGAGTCTCCGCAAGCTCGTCAATTTTTATACGAAGCAACCGCTGCCTGACACGGAAGAACTGGCGGGCTTCAGGTTCGTGGATTATCGTCCCGCTGGCAATGACGACTATATCCTTCTGGTCGAACTCCGTCATCCGCAAGATGGCCAGACGCGCTTAGAAGTCTCGGCATACGGGGTTGATCGTGCCAATTAGCCCGCACTCTCATGCCCGGTTCCCCCCTTTGCCAAAGGGGGGAGTGGCAGAGACATGCATCGAAGGCTGGGGCCTGCTGCCGCGATATTCTGCGTCTATCATCAGGAAATCATCAGGAAATCATCATAACTTGAACGCCGTCGTTTAGGCGAGTCTGCGTTGTATTGGAAGTTTTTTATAAACAATGGATTAAAGTGATTTTTGGCCCAAATGAATCCCGCCTAACGGATGTGGAAGCTGACCATATTCTTCTTTTTGGCACTAGACTGCCCTTCTCAATTTCTGTATGGTGGTGCCCCTTCAATACGATTTATTTCGCTCGTACCCACTTTGTGCCGATATGCGTGCAAGCCGTGGATGTAGTCGAGCCATGGGAGATGTAGCGTTTGCCAGAGCGGATTGGAAGGAGGCCGTTGAGAGCAACGCCGAGTTGGTCTCAGCATGGACGTCGGTTGACGAAAAAAGTGCATGTGTGGTGGCCACCACGTCCTTGATGTTGACATCGTGCACTGACTCTTACCACCTATGTCAGAGAGGGGGTAGAGCTGTGATCTATGTCTTTGGGGAGTGGGAGCTCGATCTCAGAATCTATGAGCTCCGTCATGGGCAAAAGCTCATCAAGCTTGAGCCTCAGGTTTTTGATGTCTTGGTGTATCTCTTGCAGCATCGCGACCGCGTCGTGTCGAAGCAGGAACTCCTCAGTCACTTGTGGCCTGACCAGTTCATTGGTGAATCGGCATTGGAACGCTGCATTATGACCGCCCGCAAAGCATTCGGTGACAGCGGCTACTGGCAGCGGATCATCAAAACCTTTTATCGCCGTGGCTATCGGTTTGTGGCGCCAGTCACGATAGGTCTCACCCAGGGAGTAGACCTACCTCAAGCCCAACTGCCTAGCTTACGGGGTTCCGACTACCAGGGTCAGCCAGAAGCCGTTTCCCCTTCGTTATTGCATACCTCATTATCCCGTGGCACGGGAACCAGACAGAATGCCGGTGAGGCCGACGTCGAGACAACGGCTGAGCATACGCTCGATGTCAAGCAGGCCACCGTGTTTTCCTGTACATTTGCTAGGCTTCAGGAGATCGCTAAGGACAATAGACGCCCTGAGGCGGTACCGTCACTTCTAGAGTACCTCTTCGATTGCGCGACACAGCAGGTGCAAGCCTATGGCGGCCTGATCGTGCAATTTATGGAAGATGGGTTTCTGGCGCTGTTTGGTGTGACCCTGCCCTATGAAGAGCACGCTCTGCGTGCGGTGCAGGCCGCTTTGGAGCTGCAAGATGGCCTGAGCACGGTACAGCGGGAGCTTGGCCTGCAACCGAAGCCGCCGGCGGTGCGTATCGGCCTGCATACCGGGGACATCCTGGGTAAGCGTTTTGGGGATGATCCTCAGGGGATCTATATGACGGTGGGGGATACATTGAAATTTGCCGCCAATCTGCAGGCGTGTGTAGACTCTGATCGCATTCTCATGAGTGAAACCACGTATCAACTGGTGCAGGAAGCGGTGTATGCAGAGGTCATCGGCCTAGTCGCGGCTGAGACGAAGCCCCCGTCTATGGCGCCCTGCAAAATTTATCAGATGCTCTTGCTGAGGGCGGCCGATGCGCCGCGAACCACCTCTGTGGGTATGTCGGCTGAGCCGATCTGACGCCAAAGACGTCGTTTGTCGCATGGCAAATAGGCAGCCGTCGGCACGGCTCTCGATAGGTACGAGAGGTTCATTCCATCAGTTCGTCGCCTGTGGCGGCGGCGTATAGCCGCCAGGGCCACTCCGTTTCAATTTTCTCTCCCTCGGATGTTCTACTTTCATTCCTCTATGTCATAAAGAAGGAAGCACAGCGAGATATCGGGCTGTACGACTCCTGGCCGCCGATGCGCTGACCGGCCCCCAGGCCTATCACGTCCGGAGCTGCATACCGTGTTTTTCCTTCCTACCCCGTAGCTCTTGAGGACTTCCTAGGTTTTCATCAGAATTTCATCAGGAATAATCAGGCTTTTGTATTAGGATTCATCAGATAATCATCAGAATTATCTCAGAAGAACATCAGAATTTCATCAGGAATACGAAGAGAAAAACATGTATCTTTACTTGACAAGAGACGCTAAAAGTAAGTGTTCGTAGTGCGATGTGAATCGCGACTCCTAATTAGTGTGGGCTAGTATCTTGAGTCCATGAGGACAAGGTATGCTGCCTAGGATGCTCCTCATTGCTGCTGAGCTACTGCCATAAGCTCGTTTGGGGCCTAGCATCCTGCAAGCCAAGGTCGCGTCCTTGTCCTCATAAGTCCCACCTCTTATGAATAAACCAATTCCACGCTACAGCTCTATGATACATGTGATAGGCGAGGCTTTTAGGCACATTGAAGTGTTCGAGGAGGGAATAACGGTTAATGGGAGTAGGGCATGTTGTCTGGGGCGCTGCTCATTGCTGCTAAGCTGCTTTGTGCAAGCAGTCAGAGTGTGAGCATCTTTAGGTTGAAGATGTCTTATTCCTAACAAACACAAAGGGGGCTGGTTATGAGGAGACGAGCTGTACAACTTAGCTTGGCGTGCGCCCTGCTGCTCGCTGTGGCGTCGATAGCTGTAGCGCAGGACGCGCCAGTACCGGTGACGCGACTGGGTGATTATTTGGAGATCGCGGACGATGTGTGGGTGAATTTCCTCTTCACCACTGAATTTAATTATGTCACCAACCACAACCAGGACTTTGAGGGGGATATCCGGGATAGGTCGGCGACTCGGAGTAATGCCTCATCGCTCGTGCAGAGCGGTGAATGTGACTGTCTCTACACGGCAAGCCAAATTGGCGCGCATATCCGGTACAAGAGAAACCTGCGCGTGCACGTACGGTTCCGACATGTTAATACCATAGACGGCAACGCGGTCGATAGTACCCATGACCGGGACGGCGATGACCCCGATGTGCAACGGTTCGCCGAAGGAGAGAGCGGGGATCTCGATAGGGACCTACGGATTAACCAAGTCCACGCTGAGCGTGCCTGGATTGACTACGATATCCCCAACACGCCGCTGACCTTTGAGGTCGGGTGGCGTCTCTGGCTGCTGGATCAGGCCGGCGTCCTTGGAGACGACGATCCGCGCATTGGCTTCAGGTTGAACCAGGGCCCTTGGGAGGCGGGGTTCTGGGTGGTGCTGCAGAACGAATCGCTGCGGCTCGGTCTGCAGAACGACAACGACAATGTCTACTATATGGGTGGGTTTGCCTACGACGCGAAGCCCTTCCGCTTCGGGCTCCACGCCGCCTACTTTCGGTGGCGCTTCAACGGCGCGACGCGCGCGCAGACAGACAATCCGGTCACTCCTGAAAATGAAGAGTCCCTCGGCCGCTTTGGGCAAAAACACGACGTTGTGTTGATTATGCCCAGCGTGCGCGGACGGTTTGGTCTCGTGAGCTTCCTCTTGCAGCCGATGGTTACCTTTGGCGAGGCGGAGAGAAATGATGCCGCCTTGGCGGGAGCGTTCGCAGGCTCGAACAAGGACCTGGACATCTTTGCCTGGGCTGTCGTTGGCCAGATACAGGCCGACCTGGGTAAGGTACGACCATGGTTCGCGTTCGCCATTGGCTCGGGTGACGACGACCACACGGATGACGACTTGAATGGGTTTTTTCATTTCCCCCAACGGGAGATTACACTGATGACGGTACGGCCGGAATTCAGTGTATACACGCGCTCGCCCTCGTTGGGAGCACGGGATGTGCATACGCCGGCCCGGGTCGATCTCGACAATGGGGAGGAGTTTCTGCATACCGTGGTCGGCCCCTGGAACAATACCATCGGAAGGGACTTGCACGGTGTGCGTACCGCGTACAGTAACGCGGGCACCCTGTGGCTGTCGCCGGGCATCAGGATCTTCCCCGCGAAGAGTCACACGCTCGACCTGTGGTACGTCTACAGGGCGGTGTTTGAAGAGGGTATCATTGAAGCTGAGGCCATAGAGAACGGGTTCGGGACCCTCAACGTGCCCCCCAACATTAGCAAGTCGATGACCCATGAAGTTGGAGCCATGTATACCTGGCAAGTCAACAAGCACTTCGACATTCGCCTGGTTGGGAGTCTGCTGTGGCTCGGAAGTGGCGGCAAAGATATTGCCGAACTGCAAGAATGCGACGGCACCGCTCATGTCAACAATCAGGCGCCGAGGGTTCCCTGTGACGGCGACGACGTAGCGCTACGGGGTGAAATCCGGTTCCGGGCAATCTTCTAGTTGTCATGGCATCGTGTCTCACTGGGAGCTGGGAATCCGGCTCCCTCTCCTGCCTTGTATCAATCAGTCCCTGGCGCTCACGTGCTGTGAGCCAGGGCAAAAGGGGATGATAGAATGAAGCGAGTAGCAATAATAGTGGTGGGTGTTTTGGTGCTGGCGAGTATCGGTTATCTTAATTTTGGTATGGCACACGATGACGGAGAACCCGTTGCGGAGAACGTGTGCATTGCGATGGTAAACGGCTTAGCGAATTCCACAACGGGTAACGCAGGGACGTTTTTTACCTCGGCGATAGAGGCAGACGAGTTTCGCGACGGTTGTGATGGCGAAGACGACGATTATGCACAGATAAGAATAATTTTTCAGCAAATCGCTGCGAGGTTGTAGCTAAGGGCAGTGGGCAGTTGCAGCCAGGACAGCAGTCGTCAAGGTATGTCATTCCCAGGGAGCCGGGAATCCGGCTCCCCGGTTTTTTGTTTGAGGCCGCTAAGGCCAAAACCCCTTGTTGTTACACGCTTAGTAGTAACGACGACATCCTTCCGGCCGAACGCCATCATCCGCAAGTCAGAGAATGCCCGTTTTGCGCAGTGCCGCCGCGACGGTGGAATCGCTGATGGCAACTTCCTTCAGCGCGACCTCAAGTCGGTCAATGCGGCGCTGTGCGGGAGCAACGGTCGTGCGGCGATCCCAGACCACAAAGCCCACCATGCCTAGCAAGGCCGTGAAAACCAGCCCCACGATCCACCATTGATTGCTGCGAATATCGCGCAGGTCAGCTCGCATGTGGTCGAGTTGCTTCGTGGTGGCCTGTTGCTGCGCGTCGAGCCGGGCGATGTCCGCCTTGAGGCTCTGCTCCACGCGCACCAATTCCTGCCGGATACCGCTGAGCGCCTCGAGAATCTCGTGGTTTGTGACGTTTGCGGTCGGCTGCATGGGCTGGTGGGGTCAGGACGGAGGGAAGACCAAGGACCAGGGTGAGGAAGATGAGGCCAAGGCGTATGGTTATCATGACGTATCCTTCATGCCGGAATCGAGCTGTGAATAAGATTGTACGTGTATTTTGGCTTCTGCACCACCTGAGTACTGGAATCTGGGGCGATAAAGTTTGTGGAATGCCAGGCTTCCGTTTCGTTTGATTCAATGGGCATTATTGTCGGAATAGAAAGAAACAGGACTGGCTCAGACAGACCGCATCAGGTAGAATGTGGGCCAGGAGGTGACACGGCCCCTCCAAGGGCGATCTTTGCCTCCCGTAAGGTCGCTGCTCAGAGAAGAACGGCTATCCGCTCTATGAGGCGGAACCGAGCTATTCACAACTTCTTCCTCCGTTCTCTGTACCCATTATTTTAGCAGTAACACGTGTTGTACAGTTCTTGGTGCAGCGGGCGATCGTGTGTCAAGGAAGGACGGAGCGGCTTTCGGTGTGTAAGCCAAGCAAATTCAAGCAACACAAGACCAGAAAGGCGGGAAAGACACGGTGAGATACCTGTTGGTGTTTAATCCGAAGGCGAAACGCTATAGCAAGAGAGCTGAGACGGCTATCGTGGCGCAGGCCGCCAAGATTTTGCAGAGTCAAGAGGTTGCCGTGGCGCACACAGTACCACGGAAAACAGGGCCAGGGAGACGCTATGATGTCAAGGATTTTGCCCAGTGCAGCCGGGACGTCGATTGTGTCGTGGCGGTTGGAGGCGATGGCACGGTTAATATCGTGGCCTCCGCACTCATGCGTTATGGTCTCGCGGATCGTGTCCCTCTCGGCGTCATCCCCTATGGAACGGGCAACAACTTGGTGCTCTCCTATGGACTCAGGCGCACCAGTATTGGCGCCCTGAGGACAATCCGCCGCATGCACACCGTGCCGCTCGATATCGGTGTCATCAATCGGCAATACTATTTTGTCAACACCAGTTTCGGACTTTTCGCCTATCTCTCAGCGCGGCGCGTGACCAAGTCCCGGGTCGGGTGGACATACGATGCCCTCCGGCATATTGACTTTGTGCCCTGGTCGACACGCATTCGCTATACCGATGTGACGGGCCGCGTCGTCGAGTTGCCCCGCCAGGAGTATATTTTGGGCGCCTTGCTCAATACTTCCCACTACGGTTCGATCTTACGCATGGCGCCTGACGCCGTGGGTGACGATGGGCTGTTCGATGTCAAGCTTGTGCTGGCGGCCCCGGTCACGGAATATCCGCTCCTGTTTACGGTGATATTGACCGGCCATTATGATCTCTCACGCAATACGCTGACGTTTCGGGCCCGACAATTGGAGGTCATCCCTGATGCCTCCTGCGGTTTCGAGACCGACGGTGATCCCATTCCCCCGCAACAGGGTTACACCGTCGAAGTCGCCGGCCGTATCCGGTTGATCGTGCCCCGCCAGCGTAGCAGCGCTGATCTGCGCCGAATAGCGGGGTAGACTGCAGTGTTGCCTCCCGCGTACCCGATCCTTTGCTGCGCCGTCTGCTGCATGGGATGAGGCCACCAGCCAAGCGCTTGCACACCGTCGCTGGACTGCCGCCAATGATCTTGTAAAATATTGAAAATACTGATTAATTATTTTTCTTGACTATGCTTTATCCTGCTGCATAATGAATCGTCGCCAACTTATGACCTCAGCGGTTCAAAGGTCCGGATAAGCGGAAATTTTTTGTGCGGCCACAGATTGATTTGGACCTTTTCAACGTCCCCTGGCCATACGACGAAACCCCAAGGAGGAAAACATGGCAGACGCATCGAAGATTATCTTCACCAAAATTGATGAGGCCCCTGCTCTGGCCACTCACTCTTTGCTCCCGATCATCCAGGCCTATACCAAGGGCTCCGGTATTGAGTTGGACACCTGGGACATCTCGCTGACGGGCAGAATTATCGCAAACTTTCCTGACCATCTCACGGAAGATCAAAAAATCCCCGATTATCTGACCCTACTGGGTGACCTGTGCGAGAGCTCGGATGCCAACATCATGAAGCTGCCCAACATCAGTGCCTCCATTCCCCAGTTGAAAGCGGCGATCCAGGAGTTGCAGGAAAAGGGGTATGATATCCCCGACTGTCCCGAAGAGCCCAAAACGGACGCGGAAAAAGAACTGTTTACACGATACGCCAAGGTTCTGGGCAGTGCCGTCAACCCGGTTCTGAGGGAAGGGAACTCCGATCGAAGAGCCGCCAATTCAGTCAAGGAGCATGGAAAACGGAATCCCCATCGCATGATGCAGGACTGGCCTGAGGTTTCCAAATCCCGCGTGGCCCACATGAACAGTAACGATTTTTACGGCAGTGAACAGGCCGTCACGATCCAGGAAGCCAGGGATGCAAAAATTGAATTTGTTGCCACGAGCGGCAGCACTTCCATCCTCAGAGAACAGATTCCCTTATCGGCTGGTGAAATCATCGATTGCGCGGTGATGAATGTTAAAGCGCTGCGCCAGTTCTACGAAGAGCAGATGGCAAACGCCAAAAACAGCGATGTGTTACTCTCCTTGCACCTCAAGGCCACCATGATGCGGGTGTCCGATCCGGTCATCTTCGGCCATTGTGTGTCCGTCTACTATCAGGACGTCTTTGAAAAGCACGCCGCGGTTCTCAGGCAACAGGGTGTCAACCCCAACAATGGAATCGGTGATCTCTACGCCAAGATCCAGCAACTGCCCGACGCCCAACGGGCGGAAATCGAAGCCGACATCCAGGCGGTGTATGCCAAACGCCCCGCTCTGGCCATGGTCAACTCCAACCGGGGCATCACCAACCTGCATGTACCGAGTGACGTGATCATTGATGCCTCGATGCCCGTGATCGTACGCGACGGCGGCAGGACATGGGGTCCCGACAACGAGCTGCATGACACGATCGCCATGATACCCGATCGCTCCTATGCGACGATGTATCAAGAAATCATCGAAGATTGCCAAAAACATGGGGCCTTTGACCCCGCCACCATCGGCAGTGTTTCCAATGTCGGGCTGATGGCCCAAAAGGCCGAGGAATATGGCTCCCACGACAAGACTTTCGAAGCACCCGATAACGGCGCCATTCGGGTCGTTGACGCATCGGGCGCCACCCTGATGGAGCAGAGTGTGGAAGCCGGCGACGTCTTCAGGATGTGCCAAACCACGGATGCCTCGATTCAGGACTGGGTCAAGCTAGGCGTCAATCGGGCCAGGGCCACCGGCTCCGCAGCCATCTTCTGGTTGGACCCGAATCGGGCGCACGACGGCCAGCTCATTGAAAAGGTGAACCAATATCTGCCCATGCACGACACCAGCGGCCTGGACATTCGCATGATGTCTTCGGTCGAGGCGATGCAGGCCACGATGGCACGCAGCCGGGTGGGCCAGGACACCATTTCCGTGACCGGCAACGTGTTGCGCGACTATTTGACCGACCTCTTCCCCATTCTGGAATTGGGTACCAGTGCCAAGATGCTCTCCATCGTCCCTTTGCTGAACGGGGGCGGACTCTTTGAGACGGGAGCGGGTGGCTCTGCACCTCGGCATGTGCAGCAGTTCCTCCAGGAAGGCCATTTGCGGTGGGATTCCCTAGGTGAATTCTGCGCCCTTGTCGCCTCCCTCGAGCATTTCGGCCATGTGCACAAAAACGACAAGGCGCAGCTCTACGCCGACACCTTGGATCAGGCCATTGGCAAACATCTGGAAAACCGCAAAGCGCCGTCGCGCGTGGTGAACGAACTGGACACCCGGGGCAGCCATTACTACCTCGCTTTGTACTGGGCTGAAGCCTTGGCTGAGCAGACCCAGGACCCGGACTTGCAGGCCCGTTTTATCAAGGTGGCACGGCAGCTTGCAGACCATGAAGCGGAGATCATTGAGGAATTGAACGCCGCCCAGGGACAGCCGGTGGATATCGGTGGATATTACTATCCTGATCCCGAGCGGAGCGCCAAGGCCATGCGTCCCAGCCCCACCCTGAACGAGATCGTGGACGCGATCTAAGCAAAAGGCCACAGGCTAGGAGCTTGGTCCTGGCCTGTGGCGGCCAGAATGGCCGGTTGCAATCCGTCTCTCAAGCTCCCGCAGGGCCAGGGTAGGGCGCCTGCCTCATCAGAGTACGCATTTTCAGCACGATAGCCCGTCTGCTTGCCAGGAACCAAGAAAATCCTTGTTTGCCCCCAAAGGGACATGCTACCATGCTTTATACCTTATTTGTCTTCTGGACCTATGACGCGTCGGTGGTGGGGGCTCGGCACAAGCCGCCCGCAACATGACCAGGAAATTCTTGTACAAGGATGAACGGTGTGAAGCGTGTCGGTTTGATTGCAAAACCTCATGCCCCAGGCTTAGCGGCGGTGCTGCAACAGCTCATTCCTTGGTGTACGCAACGGCAGGTTGAGGTGTTTCTCGATACGGGTACCGCAGCGGCCATTGGACACGAGAGGAGCTATCCCAGGACAGCCATTGCCGAGTTGGTCGATTTCATTATGGTGCTCGGTGGCGACGGTACCCTGTTGAGCGTCACCCGGTTGCTCGAACAGCGCAATCTTCCCATCCTCGGCGTCAACCTCGGGAGTCTCGGCTTCCTCACGGAGACCACCACCGAAGAGCTGTTTGCCCATTTGGAAAAGGTGTTGGAGGGTGAGTATGTGCTGCAAGACCGGGTCCGGCTCACCACCTGTGTACATCACCAGGGCGAACCACTCGTCCAACCGTTGGTACTCAATGATGTCGTCATCAATAAAGGCGCGCTAGCCCGTATTCTGTCGTTAGAGATCTATGTGGATGATCTCTATCTCACCACCTACCGAGCCGATGGCTTAATTGTTGCGACGCCTACCGGCTCCACCGCGTACTCGATGGCAGCAGGTGGCCCGATTCTGTACCCGACCTTGCAGGGCTTGATCCTGACGCCGATATGTCCTTATACTCTGGGGCACCGGCCCATTGTGCTACCGCACACAGCCAAAATCGAAGTCATTCTGCAAACGCCAAATGAAGATGTCCTGGTCACGCTCGATGGCCAAATCGGCATCCAGCTTCACTATGGGGATGTCGTCGAAATTCAACAAGCCGCTCAGCCCATTCGCTTGATGCGTACGACAAAACAGGATCGCTATTTTCACGTGTTGCGGACCAAGCTAAAATGGGGTGAAGCGATTCGCACCCGACCGGACGCCACATGTTAGCGCAATTGCACATCGAAAATTACGCCCTGATTGACCATGTCGTGGTCGAATTCGGGCCCGCTTTCAACGTCCTCACTGGGGAAACCGGCGCCGGCAAGTCGATGATCATGGACGCCTTGGGGTTAGTCTTGGGCCAGCGTGCCAATAGCGACGTCATCCGCACACACGGGAAACCGACGTTGGTCGAAGCCCTCTTCGACATCTCCGATCATCGTGACCTGCGGCAACGTCTGGACACGCTGGATATCGAGACGGATGAGTCGCATCTCCTGCTCAAGCGCGTCGTCACCAAACGCGGCAGCCGCTGCTATATCAATGCCAACCTGGCCACCGTCACCATGTTGCAAGAGATCGGCCAACACCTCGTGGATATCCTCGGCCAGCATCACCATCACACCCTGTTACAGCGCGAACAGCAACTCACGTTGCTCGATGCATTTGGCAAACTTTCGGAGGACGCCACGGCGTTGCGCCAGACTTATCAGCGCTATCACGAACTCGAGCAGGAATTACAGCATCTGCAACACACTGAACAAGAACGGCTGCAACGGCAAGATCTGATTGCCTTCCAACTGCAAGAAATCGATCAGGCGGAACTGCAACCCGATGAGGAGGAGCAGTTGCCCCATGAACGGCACCTCCTTCTCAACGCCGAGAAGCTTCACGATCTGGCCCAGGATGCCTATGCGGCGTTGTATCACCAGGAGACATCAGCTCTGGAGCTGTTGGGTATCACCCTGGATAAACTGACCCAGCTCGCCACGCTCGATCCCGAGCAAGAGCCGCTCTGTAACGCGCTGCAGGAAAGCGTCTATGTGCTCGACGATGCCGCGCGCAGTCTGCGGGATTACGGCGACCGCATGGATGTCGACCCGGTGCGTTTGCAAGTCGTTGAAGAACGCTTGGCGGTGATTGCGCGTCTGAAGCGTAAGTATGGTACGACCATCGCCGATATTCTGCACCATCGGGATACCATTGCGCACGAGCTACACTCACGGGACCAAGATAAAGCGCGCCTGGCCGAGACCGAAACCGAACTGGGCACGCTCCGCCAATCGCTCAAATCACTCGCGATCACTCTATCGGACAAACGCCAGCAAGCCGCCGAACGTCTGCAACAAGCGGTGCAACAGGAATTACAAGACCTCAATATGGCCCACCCGGTGTTTCATATTACCTGTACGCTACGGCATCACGCCGAGGGTGATCTCGCAGTGGGCACGGAATGGGTGACTCTGACCGCCGATGGCATCGATGAAGTGACCTATCTCTTCAGCTCGAACCCGGGCCAAGCGCCCAAACCGCTGGCGCGTATTGCGTCCGGCGGCGAGTTGTCCCGCGTCATGCTGGCCCTGAAGAGTGTGCTAGCGCGACAAGATCAGATGCCGACGTTGATCTTTGATGAAGTCGACGCCGGCATTGGCGGCCAAACGGCGAAAGTCGTGGGGGAGAAGCTCCGGCGGATCTCGCGTTCGCATCAAATTTTTTGTATTACCCACTTGCCGCAAATCGCCAGCCATGGGGATCAGCATTACCGGGTGGAAAAATCGGAGGAGGCGGAGCAAACCACCTCGCAGTTGCGGACACTCAATTTTGCCGAGCGCATTGACGAAATTGCCCGGATGTCCGGCGGCAGCGATATTACCGAAGCGACACGGCGCCATGCGGAAGAGATGTTGACACAACATACGTGAATGCGGAGTGCGGAATGCGGAATGCGGAATGGGAAGAGAGGGAGGGGTGATGCAACTGGCGTTGTATAGCTCGATTGCGAATCCGCCGCATGGGGAGGATTTGGAGCGCTGTGTGGATGAGGCGACGGCGGAGGCGGTAGCAGCGGAATCCTGTGGGTTTGATGCGATGTTTTTTGGGGAGCATCATCAGGACCGGGATGGATTTTTGCCCTCGCCGTTGATCGTGGCCACCGCCATCGCAGCTCGTACCACGCATTTGAAGGTTGGGACGTCGGTCATCCTGTTGCCACTTTATCATCCGATTCACGTGGCGGAAGACGTAGCGACGTTGGATATTATCTCCCATGGGCGCGCCGTTTTGGGTGTTGGACTGGGGTATCAAGATGCGGACTTTACCATGTTTGGGGTACCGCGGACGGAGCGGGTAGGCCGCTTTGAAGAAAGTATTGCCATTATTCGCCAGTGCTGGCGCGGCGAGGGCTTTTCGTTTGCGGGGACCTATTACCAGATCGATAACGTGCAGATGTCGCCGCGCCCCGTACAGCGTCCCGCGCCTCCGTTGTGGGTCGGCGGTTGGGTGCCGGCGGCAGTGCGCCGCGCCGGCCGCCTCGGTGATGCCTGGGTGGGCGGCCCGAGTATGGCGCTGGACGCGATGTTGAATCTGACACAGATTTATCGCGAAGCGGCGGCAGAAGCCGACCGCGAGCCCTGTGTGATTTTGATGCGGGACGCCTGGGTGGCGTCGAGCCGTGAAGAAGCGGAGCGTGTGTACGGCCCGGAGGTGATGACGGCGTACAAATACTATTGGCGTAACCAAGCCTTGGCGTTTCAGGGCATTGAATCCGAAGCGGCCTTTACGCTGGAGAATCTGGCCCAAGATCGGCTGATTCTGGGCACACCGGATGAATGCGTGCAACAACTGCATCGCTGGCGTGGAGCGCTGGGGACGACCTATATCGTGATGCGCCTGCGCCACGCTCACTCCGGTGGTCCGCCGCACACGGAGATCATGCAGGCGATTGAGCTTTTTGGCTCGCGGGTGTTGCCGCAACTGGCGTAACTCACAGGGATCTTCCTGGGCACGGCGTCTCTAACTCCCGTAGGTCCATGATCAAGCAATAGCGGCTACTTGTCCTTTTTGGCTTTTTCCGTAGCTCCGCTTATCGCCTTCTTGGCTTTCTCCGTGGAGCCGGTCATGCTCTTCTTTGTTTTATCCTTCGACCCGGCCATCGCCTTCTCAGCTTTTTCCATGCCCCCTTTCTTTCCGGTCATGCCCCCTTGAATGGCAAGCATCGACTTGTTATCCTGGATAATCTTGTCGCCAATACCGGGAACATTTTTGAGATCGTCGAGCGATTTAAAAGGGCCATGCATCTGGCGATACTTCACGATGGCGTTGGCCCGGACCTCTCCAATGCCTCGTAGCGTCTTCAGGTCGTCGACACCCGCCTGGTTAATGTCCACCTTACCTTGGGCAAATGTCAGACCAGCCATCAGCACACATGCCATAAGAGCCAAACCAACGATTCTTAGCACCCCGTGTTTCATCGTCTTCTCCTCTTGTATCATACCTGCCGTGCTCTGCATGACGATCACTTGATCGTATTACATGTATATCGGTGCGCCGATCGAGGCGCACCGCGCGGTCGCAACCTTGGGCAAACAACGTGTCACCTATAAGCTATGCCCTTATTCTAATCTTTTGCAAAGACTTTTGGAAATGATCGAGGTTTGAAAAGCGTTGTCTCGCACACACCTCCTTCGAGCCAACACTTTAGGCCGAAGTTCCCCTGGCAGAATAGGCGGAGGGTTAAGTAGATCAACAGGTTGGCCCAATTCAAAAGTCCAT
>CBCXVS010000134.1:0-19264 GCA_965178525.1 uncultured bacterium
TGGCCAGCGATAGTGGATATGGATTTATCACCACGCTGGGTGACCTCTTGACGCGGCATCGGGCTGGCAAAGTCGTGTTGACGCTACCAGGAGGGAGCCAGGTGTTACCCCCCATCCCTATCGGGACGCAAGGCGCTGCTGACATGGTGGCCATCGTCTCCAATACAGGCCGGCTGCTCATCTTTCCGTTGACGCAATTGCCGCATTTGGCCAAAGGGAAAGGCCACAAATTCATCGGGCTCTATGCCAATGGCGCCACAGAGCAACCTGAGGTGGTCGTCGCCCTCACCTGTTTTCAAGCCGGACAACCCGTGACGCTTTATTGCGGCCAGCGGCATTTGACCCTCAAGCCGGCTGACGTCGACCGCTATACGGGCTTTCGTGGCCGGCGCGGCGCCAAACTGCCGCGGGGTTTTCAGCGCGTCGATCGCCTCAGTGTCAATGGCCATGACACGATACCGCCAGCCCCAGAACCGGAAGTTAGCCGGTAACTGGCGGATACGCGTGCAGCCAGACCTGATGCAAAATCGTCAAGGTCTCCGGCACCATCTGCTCTAAAAGATCGGCGTGCTTCCGGTCGAAGCGTTCCAATTGTCACATATGACAAGAGACTTTTCATGCGGCTTGGCACACGGTAGAATGGGCGCGCCTACACATCTGACTCTACATAAAGGAGGGAATCTGATGAAGTACGATGCGATTGTCATCGGAGCGGGCTCCGCTGGGAGTGTCATGGCTGCACGGTTATCCGAAGATCCGAACCGATCTGTCCTACTTCTCGAGGCCGGACCAGATTATCCGAATTTCGATCACCTGCCCGATGACCTGAAGTTGGGCAACAATGTGTGGCTGTCGGCATATGGCCCCCACAGCTGGGCCTACGAGGCCACGGTCACGGCACAGCAAACCAATCTGACCATCCCCCGCGGCAAAGCCACCGGCGGGTCCAGCGCCATCAATGGGCAGGTGCTCTACCGCGGTATTCCGGAGGACTACGACAACTGGGCGTCGTGGGGCAATGATGAATGGTCTTTCACGAAGGTCTTGCCCTACTTCCGGAAAATGGAAACCGACATGGATTTCAGTGGGGATTTCCATGGCTCTAACGGTCCCATCCCAGTGCGCCGGTATCCGCGGGAGGAGTGGCTGCCCCATTCCACGGCCTTTCACCAGGCGTGTATCGCCGCCGGATTTCCGGATGACCCGGACCAGAACCACCCCGAATCCACCGGCATTTCGCCCCGGGCGCGCAATACGCTGGATGGGGTGCGCGTCAGTACGGCCCTGGCGTATCTCGATCCGGCACGCCACCGCATGAACCTCACCATCAAGGCCAGCGTCACAGCGTGTCGTATCCTGTTCAACGGCAAACGGGCGGTGGGGGTGGAAGTCGAGAGCGGTGGGGAGCGGTTCACGGTAGACGGGGAGCAGATCATCTTGAGTAGTGGCGCCATTGGCTCGCCGCATTTGCTCCTGCTCTCCGGCGTTGGCCCGGCAGAGCAGCTCCGAGGCGTGGGCGTCGACGTGGTGCACGAGCTGCCCGGCGTGGGGCAGAACCTGCGTGACCACCCTTCAGCCGCTGTGCTCTTCCGCGTCACGGGCGAGCGGCCTGATGTGCAAGCCCCCGCCATCCAGGTGGGGCTACGCTACACGGTCGAGGGGTCGTATCTGCGCAATGACATGCAAATTTCGCCCATTCTCATGACCAGCGAACATCGGCCCATCCAGGTGGAAATCAACGATGATGATAATTATCTGGGCATCAGTTGCAGCCTGCAGCTCGCCCTGGGCGCGGGCGAGTTGCGGCTCACCTCGACGGATCCGCATGTGCAGCCGTTTCTGAATTACCAATATCTCACCGATCCCTTTGACCGCGAGCGCATGCGCAAGGCCGTTGGCTTGATCGTGCGGATGTCAACAGATCCCGCATTCCAAGGCCTCCTTCGAGAACGGGTATTACCGACCGATGCCGACCTGGCGTCGGAGGATGCCCTGGATACGTGGCTGATGCGGAACATCGGCACCTCTCATCACGTCTCCGGCACCTGCAAGATGGGGCCGGCATCGGATGCGATGGCGGTGGTGAACCAATATGGGCAGGTCCACGGGCTCGACAACCTGTGGGTCGCCGACGCGTCCGTCATGCCGGATTGCATTCGCGCCAATACCAATGCGACGACCATCATGATCGGTGAGCGCGTGGCCGATTTTCTGAAAGCGGGGAGGTAGAGGACACCACGGGTGTGGAGAGGCCCTATGCCAGAGCAACACGCCATCGGACGCGAGCATGTGGACGAATTTCGGCCTGGATTTCACGACCGCTTAGCCCAAAACTGGCCGGAACCGCGGGAGCAACTGCATGCCGGGGGGTGGCAAAGCACCCGCGATCTGGTCCGAGAGCTGGGTATGCAAGGTGGTTACGCCGTCCTTGAAGTATGCTGCGGGGAAGGAGGATCGGCTGTCTGGATGGCCCGGGCCGTTGGCGTCCGTATCAGCGGGCTTGATATTGTGTATCCCGCGATTGCAGCCGCGCAGCATCGGGCCCAGAGCGAAGGCGTTGAAGCGGTGTGCGCGTTTGTGCATGGAAACCTTTTTCATCTGCCGCTTCAGGATGCCAGCTTTGATGTCGTCTACGGGCAAGACCCAGATGGTTTTGCCCACAAGCAGCGCATCGTTGCCTTTCAAGAATGTCTGCGCGTGCTACGTCCCGGGGGCCGATTTGGCATGCATCATTGGATTCCAGGAGTTGACGCGCCCCGTGCGTTCGTTGACCGATTGGATCAAGTCAATGTGGAGATGGGATTTCCTTCCCATGGCGACGTCTGTGCCGATGCCTACATGGCGGCGATGCGGGATGCGGCGTTTCGCGACATCCGTATGCTGGATTGGTCGGCTAGGTATCGGCAGCATATGCAGGGAATTCGTGCGCGCATGCAAGCCCATGGCCAGGAAGTTGATAGGTGGACCGCGCTCTGGCTGGAATTGTCGGCCCGGCATCCTTTTGGGGTGGCGCTCTTGGGCCGTAAGGCTTTATGAAGGCCAGGCGGCGCAGGTCTCCGTGGCCTCAGCTTGACCGGAATATCGGTTGACAATCCGTCTGGACAACGACACAGAGCGCAGCTTGAAGCTTCGCTCTGCTTTCCCTTTTCCGCCGCTGGCATGGCTCTCTCTCCCGATTCGGTCGACAACGTGATGCTGTCTGACAGCCATAAGATTTCTTGCAAACGTTTGGCGTTCTTGATACGGTGTGATTATGGAAACAACACCATTTGAACTGACGCCGGAACAAAAAGCCCTGCTTGTCTCTCTGTCCTAGGAGACAGGCAAACCCATCTTTGCCCTTATTGAGGCAGCGCTCAAAGGGTTGCAGGAACAGGTGCGCCTCGGATATCGTGGCACAAATGGCAGTCAAGCGAAGCACGTGGAAGCGCCTCCGTCGCCCTCTGTCCCATCCCGCAAGCCTATCTGGGAACGCTTCGAGGAAGCCAGCCATAACATTCCTGACGAAGAACTGGACCACCTTCCCACCGATGGCTCCTATCAACACGATCACTACCTCTACGGCACGCCGAAACGTTCGGTATGATCCCTGTATTTGCGGATGCATCGTATTGGATTGCATTGTTTTACCGGCGAGACCAGTGGCACGAAAAAGGGTGGTGTCCTGGGTAATCGCAGCCCCCCATTCGGCCCTTTATATGAGACGTATTTGGGGCGTTTGGGGATTCGTTATAGAAGATTTCATGGGGCTCGACATCCCCAATCGGCCCGTTGTGATTATCCCAGGACGCCACCGGATTTTGGCCACGATGTACTAGTCAAAACGCGACCTGCGGGCCTCCATATTGACATGGATATCCAGCAAAACCGTTTTACCCTCGGCGTTCAATTGCTGCGCCTTTTTGAGCGCTGCAGCCACATCGCCCGGAGCCGTGACGGTGATGCCAACCGCCCCCATGCCCTCGGCGATCTTGGCATAATCGCCGGTCATGGCGGTGACGTCGAATACTTTGCGCGCGGTCGGATAGCCGCCGGGGTAGGTCGCCATGTCCCCGTTGTTCAGCACAATCGTTGTGATGGGTGCGCCGGCGCGGGCCGACGTTTCAACGTCCACACCGGACATGCCAAAGGCGCCATCGCCCATGAAGTTGAGGCAGAACTTATCGGGATTTGCGAGCTTTGCGCCAATCATGAGCGGGATGCCATAGCCGAGATGCGTGGTCTTTCCCCAGCCGACGTAGCTATGCGGCACGGTCGCGGTGTAGAACGGCATAATGGTGTCGCGAGGCGTACCTGCGTCGTGTGTGACGATGCTGTTGGCTTTATCGAGCGTGCGCTCCAGCTCGCCAATCACCCGATACGTGCCGATGGGCACCTCATCGGAATGCAGCAAGGGCATCCACTCCGACAACCACTGCTGTTTAATCTCGGCGATCTCCGCCGCGACATGGGTCTGCCCCTTGCGCCCGTTTTGGCCGAGCTGAGCCTTGACTTCATCGATGAGCATCCGGATGGCCAACTTCGTATCACCTGGCAGCCCCACTTGGATGGTATAGTCCTTGTTAATGTCTTCGATGCTCTCCGTATTGTGAATCATCGTTTTCCCATCCGGGATGGGCTGTCCATAACTCGTCCGCGTCAAGCTCGAGCCCAAGCCGATGAGGACGTCCGACTCTTGAATCCACCGCCGCGCATGCAAGCCGGTGGCCCCACTGCCGGCACCGAGCGTGAGAGGATGGCGTTCATCGAACCCGGACTTGCCGGGCATGGTGCAGTAAACGGGGATCTCCGTCAGCTCCGCCAGTTCTTGCAGGTCTTGTGTGGCCTCGGCGAACAACGTGCCCATACCCGACCAGATGAGCGGCTTCTTGGCGCTCAGCAGCAGTTGCACGGCGTCCTTGACATCGCCGGCAGAAGGCGCTTGCGGAAATCGCTTCGGCGGCTGATAAGTAAAGTCGGGAACCTCTTGTGTACTCACATCGGCGGGAAGCTCCACGATCACCGGACCCGGACGACCGTTGCGCAGATGGTGGAACGCCCGCCGCATGACACTGGCGGTCATGTCCGGCTTCCAGATGACTTCGCCGTAGATGGAAACGGACTGATAGGTGCGTACCGGGGAAAAATTCGGGCGCACCGAGTGCTGCGCCACCGCCGGACCTCCCGGCAGATACAGAATGGGCACGTTGTCGCCAAAAGCCTGAGCCAGTCCGCCCATGGAGTTCTCAGAGCCGGGACCGCCCTGGGTGATAATG
This sequence comes from uncultured bacterium, assembly GCA_965178525.1. Taxonomy (GTDB): domain Bacteria; phylum Tectomicrobia; class Entotheonellia; order Entotheonellales; family Entotheonellaceae; genus CBCXVS01. The sequence continues at coordinate 5,256 of CBCXVS010000134.1, forward strand.
ACGCCGAACTGCTTGCGGTTCTTCATGCGGCTGTAGCCGTCAGCCGCCATGAGGGCGCCGCGCTCTTGCCGAAACATGATGGGCCGGATGCCCTCTTCGGCCACAGCCTCAATGAGATTATTGGACGGAAAGCAGGCCACCCATTCGACCCCCTCCATCTTCAAGATTCGCGCTACGGCCTGCATCGTATTCATCCTGTCTCCTCCACAATTAGAACGCGGAATGCGGAATGCGGAATGCGGAATGGAGAAAAATATGCTTTATGCCGCATTTGTCTTTCCGCATTTCATACCACCATGTTTATCCAGGTGCTGCGTTTAGCCCTGGGTCGCCTGGCGGTAATGCGCTTCGACGATCCGTACCAGGCAGCAGTTGAGCTTTTTGGCATAGGGCGTGTGCAGGAACTCGTTTGGCCCATGCGCATTGGAATGCGGACCGAGCACGCCGGTGATCAGAAATTGCGCCTGTGGGAAGCGCTCGCCCAGCATCGCCATAAATGGAATCGAGCCGCCGAGACCCAGATAACAGGCTTCCTTGCCAAAGAACGCCTGCGAACTGTTGTCCGTGGCCTCCTCTAGCCATGGCGCAAGTGGCGGAGCGTTCCAGCCATTGGCGCCGCTGCCGGTCACGGTGACCCGTGCCCCGAACGGCGGGTCGGTCTCGAGGATGCGCTTGACGGTTTCCGTCGCCTGGTCCGAATCGACCGTGGGAGGCAGCCGTAGCGACAGCTTGTACGTCAACTGCGGCAACAACACATTGCCCGCTTTCGCCACAGTTGGCATCCCGTCTTGCCCTGTGACCGACAACGCCGGGCGCCAACTGTTGTTCAACAGCAGTTCCACGGGCTCGTCCGCCAAGACGCGTACCGTTTCCAGAAGCGGAAAATCATCGACAATGGCGCCGCCCAACACCGTCGCCGCTTTTTCCGCCTGGCGCACGCGCTCTTCCGGAACGGGCACGTGCAGTTCCGGCGGCAGGACGGTCGCGGTGTCGGCATCCTCCAAGCGCTCCAGCAGTTGGCGCATAATCGTGAACGGGTTAGGCACGATACCGCTGGCAAGACCGGAATGCACCCCTTCGGTCAACACGTCGATCTGCAGGTTGAGGGCCGTCATCCCACGCAGGCTCGTGGTGCTCCAGAGCTGCTCGTAGTTGCCGCAACCGGAGTCCAGGCAGATCACCAAGCTCGGGGCGCCGATACGTTCGGCGTACGTATTGATGTAGTGCGGCAGATCGTCGGAACCACTTTCTTCTGAACATTCGATCAGGATGACGATACGCCCATGCGGCTGGCCGTGCTCTTTCAGGGCCTTCACCGTGGCCAGTGCGGAGAACACGGCGTAGCCGTCGTCGCCAGCCCCACGGCCGTAGAGCCGGCCATCGGGGTCGAGATACGGCGTCCACGGATCAAGGCCGTCACGCCAGCTCGTCATGGGCGGCTGCTTGTCCAGGTGGCCGTAGATGAGCACCGTGTCCTCGATATTGCCCGGGAATTCGAGTAGCAATAGGGGCGTGCGGTCGCCGTCCTGGAGCACCTCCAAGGCGCCGTCCGGCACATTTTGTTGTCGAATCCAATCCGCCACCAGCGCCACCGCCCGATCCATATGGCCGTGGACTTTCCAGTCTGGATCGAACATGGGAGATTCGTTCGGAATGCGGATGTAGTCCTGCAGGGTAGGCAGGATTTCCTGCTCCCAAAATCTATCAATGTACGTGGTCAGTTGTGCATTCAGCATAGCCTAGACCCATGCGCGCGTCTCGTCTCAACGCTGCGTTCTTTAGAGGTTTACGTGTCTGGGCATCATTGCCTTGATCTATTTCTCCAGGGGAAAGATATACATTTAATTTTGCCTCAGTACTTAACAGGATGGCACGTTTCTCCAGTATGCCAGCAAGAATAAAAAGTTCACACGCGCTTTGCAAGTATCAGGCAACGGATGCCTGGCAGCCCAGCTCAGCCAGCTCAGCCTCGACGCGGTCCGCCAGCATGCGGATGAAAGCCGGATGGCGATGGACCGACTCGGCGCGGATGAAGGGCAAACCATGCCGCTCAGCCTGCCCCTTTCCTTCGATACCGAGGTCGTATCATACTTCAACATAGTCACAGAGAAAACCGCTTGCAAACCCCCTGGCGTCGGACCGCCGAACGCCACGACGAGACGTGTCGGCGCCATCTGCGTCATGGTATGGGGCTCCTGGTTTCGGTACTTACGGCTTCGGCTGCTCCATCAATACCGTCACGCCCATGTCAATATACTTGTTACGCAGGTCCGCGGAATAGCTCCGGAAACTCACCTTGACGTCGGTGCCCTGCACCTGCTGTAGCACATGGCGCAGACAGTCGTCCACGGTCTGAAACGGATGCTCCGGATGGCCTTCGATGTCAAAACTCAAGTCCGCCGGCCCCCAGGTCAGGCAGTCAACGCTTGGCTTGGCTAGCTTGCGCGCGTTGGTCACGGCATTGATCGTCTCCATCTGCAGGCAGAGGATCCCCTGACGGTTCCACCATGCGGCATACGTCAGACGGTCTTCGCGGCCGGTAATCCCATAGCGTGCCGCGCCGCCCCAACTGCGCTTGCCCATTTGCGGGTAGTAGAACGCGGCGAGGGCCTCGTCTACCGTGGCTTCCTCTTCCACCAATGGCACCTCAATACCCAACGGGCCGAGGTCGAGGATGTTGCCAATGAGGTAGGCGTGTCGCGTGTGCTTGATGCGGAATTGTACGGGAATGCCCATCTCCTCGGTCATGGCGCAAAACGCCACGAGTTGCTCTTCGTTATACGGACTATGTTGGCTATCGGCGGAGACGAAACTGTACGTGTCTCGTCCCAGGATGTCCTCCAGCCGAGATTTCTCGATTCGGATGGGAACGGACACGCCAACGATGATGTCGCCCTTGTGGATGCGCTGTTTTAACGACTCCTGTTCTGGCATGATGTATCTCCTGTTGTATCTCGTATCGCGGTGCTCCAATGAGATGGGAGTCCAGCATTCTCAGTACGTCACGGTTAGAGAATAGGAGGATAAGAATGGCACATCGATTTTGCAACCGCAACGTCCAGTTGACTTGACGTCCTGGGGCGTCCTGTACCATTTCAGCGATGAGTACAATCATCGTAGCGGGTCATCTCGCTGAGAGTACCAGGGGCGCCCTGCGCTTCAAGCACCTACCCAGGACTTGTACCCCAGCGAGAGTCCCGTGGTGAATATCCCGTAGGAAGTTGTGCTTCGAGCGCCAGTACATGGCTGATGGAACACCACGGCAGACGATATGGAGAGAGACGTTGCTTCGCCCGTCCTACCTCCTCAAGCGGATGAATCTGTAACAGCCGAGCCCCCTAATCGGGGGCAAACGCAGCAATCCAGTCCATTTCATCCAGATTGTATTGTGTGAGCGTAAAGATAAATCCGAACGGGATGTTGGAAGACCGAACATGCTGAAGATTGGCATCCATTTTCTCGAACGCCCGCTCGTCGGCACGCATCCGGTTGTGAGCTTAGTAGGGTTGTTCCCCAATAGTTAATGAGGTAGGCTATCCTCCCCCAAACGATGGAGGGAGCCCAGCCAGGTCATTGGTTATCCGAGATGATCGGCAGATGAAAGCCTTAACCGGTGTGTCTCAGACGCAATTTGACTTCTTGCTGCCCGCCTTCAGCCACGTCTATCAACAGGCTCAGCAAAAACGCTATGAGGAGGGTGTCCAAGCTGGCAAACGCAGCCGAAAGCCGGGTGCAGGTATCAAAGGCAAATTACCCACTCTGTCAGACAAACTCCTGTTCGTTCTATATTATTACAAGACGTATCCGACGTTTGATGTTCTTGGTGCACAATTTGGTATGGTACGTTCGAAAGCGAATGAAAATCTCCATAAGCTCTCTCCCATCCTGTATGACACGTTAGTGCAGTTAGACCTCATGCCTTATCGAGAGTTGAAGACCCCAGAGTCGTTGAGGGAGGCGTTGTCAGGTGTGGATCAACTGATTATTGATGCGACTGAAAGAAGCTATCGCCGGTCACAAGATGAGACGACCCAACGTGAACACTATAGTGGTAAAAAAAAGCCATACGCTGAAAAATACAGTGATGTCGATGCCGGATAAATGGATCGTCTTTCTGGGCCGTACGTTTAGTGGTCACAACCATGATTACAGCATGTTAAAACAAGAGTTCCCACCGGACTTAGACCGGTTTAGTGACGTAGAAGTTTGGGTGCACCTGGGTTATCAGGGGATTCAGTCGGACTACAAAGGCGAAATGCTTGAGATTCCACACAAGAAACCCCGGAAGAGCAAGACGAATCCGACTCCAGAATTGACGGCGGAGCAGCAGGCGGCGAATTATGCCGTGAGTCAAGTTCGCATCTTGATCGAACATGCCATCGGCGGTATGAAGCGTTTCAACATTTTGGTGCAGCGTTTCCGCAACCGCAAAGATCACTTTGAGGATGATTCGGTGGGCATCTGGGCTGGGCTAGGGAACCTGATCTTATGCTATTGAGGAACAACTCTAGTGTACTCGAAAGTCGTTTTGGCCCGTTTGCGTGGAACCATTTGACGTGAGGTGGGCTAGAGACAGTGCTAGGATCTCTGATGAACCGATAGCAGGCGCCTCGGCGCTCGCCTATGCAATACGCGTCAAGAAAGTGCTCCCATACCGACATGTCAAGTTAACCGTCAAAGTCACGAGGCGTACGTGTCACAAAAAGGGCCATCTACTATGGCAACACAGGAGGAAAACGAAAAAGCGTATCGTCTTGCCTACTGGTTGCACCCAGAGCCAACAGGCATGATCGCCCTGAAGATCGTTCTCGAAGCATACGAGCACGCTGAATTACGTGCCAAGACGCAGGTGAAAAATCAGAAGCGGGCAGGAATACGCCTGCAAAATCACAAAGAGAAGGCCAACCTACAGGAGCCTCGTTCGTATACGCCGTACAACCTTCCTACCCTACCCTCCAACTGTATCCAAGTCTCAGTGCTAGAAATCTCAACTAAATGGGAACAGGACCAAGCAAAGTCGCCCCCGGCCCGGGAACCGTATTATCAACCGACACACAAAGACAGACTTATACGATTTGTGAAGTGGTGTTGCTTGTGAGGGATGCTGCGTGGCCCTCTACATATGGGGCTCACTCTAGGATGCTGCCTCTACAACTATACCCATCGCGACCTCTGGGACCTTGCGCCCCATATCTTCGATAACAGTGCTGGGAACTTATCCAAACGCCTCCAAACACTCCAACGTGACATCGAAAAGTGCTTTGCGATCGACCTGGATGGTCCGGATGGCAGACGAGAAGCCACGGATGATGAACACGCGGTAGTTGACGCGTCTCTCGTTCATTTTACGCCTTGGTATCCCCCACTTCCCCCCTCAACCAGTGGGTCCTGGTGCTCAGTGCTGACCAAGTGTACGCCGTGGGAAGCACTCCGGCTCTTTATCGATCCTACTGTGGGCATCACCCGGTTGATGTGCGAGTACAACCAGGATTTCAGGAGAAATTGCCACCCACGAGATCATACCATGTATGTCCCAATATTTCCCAGTGGCGATAGGCCTCCGCCCGACGATGACGAGACCTCGTTATTAGGAGATCGTGACATGCCACCGCCATTCGACGGGCGACTCCAATTCTTGTTACATGAATATCTTGCCAAACAGCAGCAGCGTCGAAGACAGTATCAGGCGAGCCTCCTCCGCGTACGAGCGGCGGGCGAAGAGTACACGCCGCTCATGCCGAGGCCTGCCAGTGTCGGCACCTTTCGTCTGCCGAGGTGGGTTCCATATATCAATGTGTATGGCGAAGACGAACACGGTGAGCTGCTGCTGGCGGTTTTTCCCTTCGATATGACAGCAAGTAGCCGTCAGGGTAACAAGTATGAGTTATGGGCAGATGAGGCCAGTCGTCGTGTAACGTGTGTCATCACCTCACCGCAGGACGAAGCGGAGATGGTGACCGTGCGAATCACCTGTGAACCGGCGCCGAGACGAGCCCGCATCATGCGGACGCTCCGTCGGATGCCCTTGCCGTGGCAAACCACTATGGCCCGTGTCCAGCCGAGACGTGATCCGGAACCCCATGAAGCGCCCCGGCCATCCCGTCCAGTCTGGTGGACACCGGCCCTTGCTGGCAGTCTGCTTGTGACTTTCGGTCTGGGCTGGCTCATCTCCGATTATACTCTGCGGCCCTATCTCGCAGTGCATCAAAGACAAGCCGCGGAAGCTATGCGGCTTGCAGAAGAGGCTCAACAGCAGCTGGAGGAGATACAAACACAACACACCGACCAAGAGCAACAGCTGCAACGCGCGTTCGAGAGAGCTCGAGAACAACTGCATACACGCGAGAGACAACTGCAACGCGCGCTCAAGACGGCGTTGCAGCTATTACATTCGTCCCGCAGCGAGGGGCCAGAACCTCCTTCGCAGTTATCATCTCCGTTGTCACAGCCACTTCAGGAGCGTCTAACCGCCCTGCAGAGGCTCATGGACAAGTTATCAGCCGAGTGGGAGGAACCTTCGGAGAAGGCGGGGATGGTGGAGTGGACCCAAGCGACACGCCCGTCTATCCAGTACGCTGGCACATTTTTTGAGACCTACAATAACAGTTTTGATCAGGGCGATTTAGATGCTTTGGCGGACAGCTTTACGGATGATGCCGAGCTCATTTTCCCGGACTTTGTTCTCTACGGCAAAGATCAAATTTGGACCCATTATGAGAACTTACATAAGCAGTTGGCCAAGAGCAAATATAAAGCCGAGCGGTGGTTCACCGAGCGCAGGGGAGACACTGTAGCCTTCCAAGGGAGCTGGGAAGCCGTCACACAGGCTACAGGCAAGCGGATGGTGCTCCCTATCGTGATGGTCCTGGAGTTTGATTCGGCGGGAAAAGTGGTCATGCTACTGGCCATCTATGATCGCGAAACCTTGCAGCAGTACATTCACTTATGACGAAGCAAGGTTGGGTTGAGGTCTGAGATACGATCTTGGCTGTGGACGCTGTCCTACGCTAGCGTGTCTAGCGTGGTATCCCAGGGAGGGGATGACATGTACGCTGTGGATAAACGGTTGTGGGTTGGTGTCGGTCTCATCAGTGTCGCGCTTATTGTCATTGCGAGCCTCATTTCCAGTAACGCGAGTCTGAAGGAGTTAGAAAACAGATTGGATCGGAGTCGAATTATCAAGGAGAAGATAGAATTGACGCGTAAAAATAGAGAAAACAACCCAATGCCATCTAAATTGTCATTAGACAATGAGACATTAGAGAAATTACTTACAGAATTAGAAAATTAAGAAGATTGGAAAAGAGTATATGAAAATAAAAGGTACAGGGGAAGAAGAAAAGAAGACGAAATTCTTGAAAAATTTGATAAACAAATAGCAGATACAAAAAAAGAAGCTATAATATTATTGCAACTTATAGAAAAGTCAAAAAATAAAACTGATGAAAAATCAGATATTGCAGAGGAGCCGACTAAAAAGACAGAGGAGCCGACTGAAAAGACAACAGAAAGTAGCGCCCTTGATCAAGGGGGTAAAGAACAGCCAAGCTCAGAAGTACTCTCTCCCAATGACGATGACAAAGTAAAATCCCGCACCATACGGGAGCATGGCATCGAGTATAGGCGGGTTGATGGAGGGACGTCCCGGATCGGAGATAATTCAATTGAAACCAGTGCGCGGCCTGCCCACAAGGTCCAGATCAAAGCTTTTTATATTGGAGAGCATGAAGTAACGCAAGCCCAGTGGGCCGCAGTGATGGAAAGCAATCCGAGCCGTTTCAAAGACAATCCCCAGTATCCCGTTGAGAATGTCTCCTGGGAGGAAGTACAAGAGTTTATCCGGCGACTGAACGCCCGAGAAAGGAAAAAGCTCTACCGCCTACCCACAGAAGCAGAATGGGAGTATGCAGCCCGGGCTGGTTCGACAACCACCTATAGCTCTGGAAGCTCGAGCGAGCAGCTCCATGAGTACGCCTGGTATGCTACCAACGCCGGCGCCATGATAGACATAGACGACTCGGGTTTTGCCACCGCTACTGATGGGACTCGCCCGGTCAGACAACTCCGCCCGAACGCTTGGGGCTTGTACGACATGTATGGCAACGTCTCAGAGTGGGTACAAGACTGGTACGGCAAATATTCTGCTACGCCAGCAATAGACCCACAGGGACCACAGTACGGCTCGGAGCGAGTATACCGGGGTTGCAGTTGGTATGACGGAGCGAGAATGTGCGCAGCGGCATGTCGCTTCCGTGTAGGCCCTACCACTCGTAGGGATACTATTGGTTTTCGCCTAGTGCGTATGATCCCTGAACAGGGTACACAGATCGTTCCGGGAGCCAGCGAGGCATCCTCCCACGTTCTACTCCGTGCCTCAGTACAATGAAATGATAACCGGTGGGCAATCGCATACCGTCACGCTTTGACCGCAAATTTTTTTCACCAGAGGTTGACAAAATGGTAGGAAGTCCTGAGTACGCGCCAGATACTTTCCAAACCAGGAGGCATTCCTCATGACACCAGCTTTGACCTTTCTGTGATATGGCTTGCGATGGAGTCAATCGCTTCCGCACATGGTATCATTTGCTCTTTCATTCTCATGGTCTGCACAGATGTATAGAACGAGTCGAACGCGAGATGGCAAGCCGACCGGGTGGTGTGCAGCCCGGTCGGCCGCCAGGACGCATCAGACCTGGATGCAGTTCATCACTGGGGCGTTGAGGGACATCGCGGCCGCCAGCTCCACACTCAGATAGTAGTAGGACACGCTGTTGGGAACCGTCGCGGTTCCCGCGTGATGGTTGGTGTAGGTACGGATACGGTGGTTTTGATTGGCCGTGATCTGCGACTTCACCGAGTTACGGCCTGTCCACAAGGTGTTGTAGAAGTTTGTTACCGCCTGATAATGGCCGGACTGGCTCGACTGATCATAGGGGTAGATGGCATGCAGGCTCTGCTCGCTGCCGTTTCCAGCCACGACGTCGGTGACCGGCGGTGTGCCTTGCATGACGAAGTTGATCTGGGTCTGGATCAGCCAAGCGTAACCACCTGCGGAGGACTTGAGCTGAGGGTCGGGCAGTGCGTTAAGCACGTCGTTGTCACTCACGCGACCCGATGTGGGGAGTGCAGATGTCATGGCGAAGGCACCGTTGGGAACGAAGGCCCAACTCGCGAACATGCTGTCGTTGACCGCTGTATGTTGGACGGAACAGAGGAAAAAAATTGGTAAATGCCTGCTTCAGGTCATCTTTGCTAGCTGCCCAGGTGAAGCGTGTCGTGCCGTCGTGGTTGAATGCCTGCTGGACCAGGTTCATCCAGTCATTGAGCGACGTATCACTGGCCACCGCGCGATCATCGGTGTAGGTTGAATCCACGATCGCACCAACGAAATTCCGGATGGCTGTCCACCAGATCTGCCCGTCATCCCGGTAGGGGCAGGAGACGGGCAGGCTGGTCGCATCTACGCCGCGCGCGCTCATGGTCTTGTCGAATGCTTGGTCGTCGAAGCTGTAGTTCTGACACAGATCGTTGACGAGCTGATAAATACCGATGCGTCCAGTGGGTAGAAATTGGTCGCAGAACTGGTCCTTTTGATAGATGTCCGTCGTGCCGGTTGCATCGTAAACCAGGTTGTTGATATCCAATACCTTCTGGATATGGGGAGACATTAACACCAGCATCGGATGTTTCTCATCGAGCTGGTTCTGCTCAATGAGATTAAGTACAGCGATACCGAAGATCATGTCAATGCTATGAGCATTGAACAGATGCGAGCCACTGAACCACCACTGCGCATCGGCGCTGGCAACCCACAGCTTGGCCAGCAGCCAAGCATTGTCACCGTCGGCGGTGGTGAAGATATAGCCGTTGTTGACGGAATCGACCTGGATCGCAACGGGCATCAGCACGTTCTCACGACTCGATGTCTGTAGCGCGAAGAAGGCGATGGGCACGCTGAAAAAGAACCCATCGGGCATGTAGTCCGGCTTGGCGTTGGTTTGTACGAACTGGTTCTTTTGTATTTGCCCCAGGGCCGGATTGTAGTCATACACAAACAGAGTGCCGCGGCCATGAGCGCTTTGGAGGGTGCTGAGCAGCGTCTCTTTGTCGTGGGCACCAGCGCTATTGCGAACCAGGGTCTGCAGATCGGCGTCACTACCGGTGTACTGAGCCATGACATTCGGGTTAGACCCGCCAAGACGCTGCCGTGCGAACTCGCCATCATCGTTGATCCAATTCTGAGTCAGGGTGTCGATCTGGTCCTGGCTGAACACCTTGCCCGTGTCCCACATGCCCTTCGTATAGCGTTGCTGGATCTGGTCGGCGACCGAGCCCGAGTAGGTTTGACCCGGTACATGAGTCTGGAGGTAAGTGTTCTCGTCATTGACTTGAGTGGTGCGGTACTGCTGGCCCTCGATGTCTTGCTGCGTCCAACTCCAGGTCGAGGGAATAGTAGAGATGTCGTTCAACCAAGGTGTCGTGGTCGCTCTGAAGGTGCCGGACACCGGATACTGGTCGGTGCCGTACTGGCGGTCGCTTTCGTTGAACGCGTAAATGAAAGCGGCGGGCTTCCCGCTTTCAACCAAGGCTGCCATGTCCGCGGTGGAGGGCGGGCGACCCGTTGGCATCGTGGTAAGCGCGGCTTGGTATTGCTGCATGGCCGTGAGTTGCTTCGTTGTACTCATGGATCATTCTCCTTGATAAGTCCGACCCGGAAACAGGACGCTCCCCACATCGGACATGAATAAACTGGACGTTGTCCATGTAACCAACGCAGTTGGTTTGCTCCAATGGCAGACCCTGCGCTTGCCTCTCATGAGTAGAGATACGACTACCACCTCTGGGTTTGTGTAGCAGTCGAACAGAGAGGTGCTGCGGCGCCTATCTGTTCTTATGGCATCACTTACATAACTGCTCCATAGCTACACAAGAGCCGAGTCTACTTCGACCTACACTTTTGTACTGTGAGAACCATCACGCATCCTTTGTGAGCAGCATTACGTCATTTCAACCCTCGCAAGCAAGGATCAGATCAGACTGCATGCATACAGCACGTAAAATGCGTGCAGAATATGTGCAATATAACGTGTGCTGTAAATCCAAAAGGATCTTCGGCCATCAACGCCGATTTTCTTCTAACCTCTTGAAAAGATTAAAATTATCCGTTTTTCTTTAAACTCTACGGGCTCGTGGCCGATAGAACTTGCTTGAAGGCAACAAATGGCTGAGCAGCCGTGAAACGCCGATTGCTTACCTAAACTTTCATCTGTAGGGGAATCGCATGCAGTTGAGATGGTTGGGAATGATGACCCTTGTGTTGAGTCTCGCAAGCACGGCCTATGCCTACTGCCCAGTGTCGGGCAATACCAATGACGAGTACATTGACGAAGTCACAGTAGATGGCGTCAGTTATCCGTCCGGCAACAACAGCGGTTATTTCAATCACTCCGGACCGGTCACGCTGTCAGGCATCTCTTTCGATGTTGCGCTGCAGCCGGGTTATCCAAATGGCCAAGACACCGAACAGTGGGCCATTTGGGTGGATCTCGATCATTCAGGTACCTTCGAAACAACCGAACGTGTTTTCGTGGGCGCTGGGGTCGGTTTAATCTCCGGTAACGTCAATCTCCCGCCCGGAACGCCCGAGGGCGAGACCGGCATGCGTGTCGTGATGCAGTACGGCACGCCGCCGAGTGATGATCCTTGCGCGACCGTTTCGCGGGGTGAGATCGAAGATCTCACGGTGAGCGTACCGCCGAGCGATACCGTGGAAATGCCCTGGCAAGACAACGCGCCTGGCGCGCCCCATACTGGCCAGCCATGGAACTACGTCATGGGCTATCACTTCATGCCAAACACCGCTGGACGCGTTACGGCGTTGGGTGGATTCTTCGACGGCGCAAAGCTCGTCCGGTTATTCGACCGCACAACAGGCGACATTCTCGGTGAAGTGACAGTGAGTGCGTCAAACAATTGGAGCTATGTTGACCTGCCACAGCCGATAGCGGTTGACGAGGGTACGAGCTACACCGTGGCCGCCTACCTGGCAGGCTCGGGCGCAGCGTATCACTATCCGCTGACAGCCCCATTCCCGCAGACATATGGCAGCGTGACGATCGAAGGTTCGACCTATGCGTACACCGGAAGCGGTGGCATAACCGTGCGGCCGACGAATGTCATTTCATACTTCATGGTTGGTATCGCCGACATTCAGTTTGAAGCGGACGACGTTGAAGGCGCACCATGGGCAGCCGACTGCACCGCCGATGACGTTTCCGCAATCGGTATATCGGGCGAGATGGCGCTCGGACCGCTGGCCGACATTGTGCCTCTGTGTAGTGGGTGGGTCGTGATTGCAGATCGTGGCGACAACACCGTCAAAGTGGTTCAAGCTGCAGACGGCCAAGTCCATTCAACCTATGCCTTGCCGGCGGCGCCAGCCGATCTCGATCTGGATAGCGATAACGGATGGCTCTACGTGGCCTTGGATCAGGCGCCCGGCATCGTGAAGATCGACCTTGCCAACGGCAGTATCGAGACAATTGATGTCGGCGTGCAAGCCCATGCCGTTGCCGTGGGTGAAGGCACGACTGCATTCGCCATCATTCAGACCGGGACTGCGTGGTGGGATCGCCCTATCGCTATTCTCGATGGTGGCGCCAACACCATGGTGAGCCAGCACGATCCAAGCTCCAATGGCGATGGCGCCACCCTCATCCGGTTCGATCGCGTTAATGATGTGCTGATTACCGGGGACGAAGGCTCTTCGCCGAGCAGCCTGGTGCGTTATCAATTCGACGGCGCAACCCTTACTGAAACCGAGTATTTGTGGAATGCCGGTTATAATGGCCAAGATCTTTCCATCTCGCCGGACGGCGTGCATCTCGCTTTCGCCTGCGGCGGTGGAAACGGCAGTGGCTATACGGTATTTGACTACGATCCACTGAACTTTACAGCCACCGGCGGTGAGTGGGACATGGGGGCCCATCCGCGTAGTGTGGATGTCAATCCAAATTCTACCCAGCTAGCCGCATCGGATGGCAACGATATCAAAGTGTTCGATGTCGCCACCCACGCGCAGCAACACGTCAGTACGCCAAACCTCAGCGACTGTAGCTACTCGCAAATCGAGCGCGTCCGCTTTTCAAGAGGCGGCAGCATGGTGTTCGGCTTCTCGAACTGTGGCTTCTCTGACGATTCGTCCAAGCTTTTCTGGACGACGCCGTAAGTAAACGGGCTGTGGGAGCGCCTGTACGCCCACAGCCCTTCGAGCCAGCTTGGCGACGCATCCCCTCCCGAATTTATGATACCCTGACTTCCGATGTCCGCGTGTTCCGCACGATCATGCGGCCGTTCTTGCACACCCAGAGCTTCTCCACCTGCTCGGTAATCGCCTGTTGCGGGGTGGCGGCATCGAGCACGACCAAATCCGCACGACACCCCTCAGCTAGGCCATAATCCCGCAAACCTAACGCGCGTGCCGGATTGGTAGTGACCAGTTCGAGCAGCCAGGCCAACTGCTCGAGATTGCCAAGATGCGCCGTCATCGCAGCTACCAACGCCTGCCGCAGGAGGTCAGGATGGCCGTAGGGCGTGAAGGGATTGACGATATTGTTGGTCGACAGCGACACGTTGAGACCGGCGGTATGGAGTTCCTCGATGCGGGTAATGCCGCGCCAGGTGCGGCAGACGTCAGCTCGTCCTTTGACGTGCGATTCCGTCGCCGGCAGGCTGATGGCGTGCACACCGGCCTCTTGTAGTTTGCCGATGACGCGAGCGCGATGGTCAGGCTCGAGCACATCGAGGGTACACAAATGGCCGAGGGTCACCTGGCCCTGCATCCCCCGGGCGATCGTTTGCTCGGCAATATAATCGCAGGTCAGCATGGCCGGGTCGTCTGAGGAATCCGCGTGGAAGTCGAGAGGCACGCCAAATGCCTCAGCCGTGTCAAAACACCAATCGATATGCCGATGCTGCTCCGGGTCCATGTAGGGGCAGCCACCCAGGAC
>CBCXVS010000135.1:0-19159 GCA_965178525.1 uncultured bacterium
TAGGTCCGCACACGGACCTGCATTTCCTTCAACTGGTTCAAACCACTTAAGTTAGGCGTCTTCAGGTCGCACCCTCAGCTCCCAGGACCAGACCCACGTAATACGGCAGCACATTCACGGTGGCTCCACTATCGACAAGCCCGATGGCATCCACACGTTGCTCCCTGTAATGTAAGGTAAGCGGTAATCGCGGGAGACTGTCGAGTTCGTCAAGCGCACCATCGGGCATCGAGTAAGGAAACTGCCGGACTGCTAGGTCACTCATGGTCTTGTTGTTGAGCCTCCTGCAAAGCTTCTATCAACACACGTGCAGCGCCAAAAGCACCATAAGGTGTCCATACGAGATAGGTCTTATCGTGCTCAAGAGGCGCAATACTGTCCTCTCCGGCCAGCTCAGCTTTGAGCATGTCGAAGAGCTGAGCTTTCTCATGGACTGTTCCTGCCATGTGTGTAGCATTAAGCCTGGAGTATGGTAGTGAAAAAACAGACCTTCGCTCATGCTTCAGAGCGAAGAATATCGAATCCCTCGTATTGCCTTATCCCTCGCGCCTTAACGCAACGACCAGGGGACACTGCGACGGCGGCGCAGATCGGGCAAGATGGGATGGGTGATGAGCTTACGCATACGCTCCATCAGGCCTTCGATTTCCTCTGGGTTCAGCAACTCCTTCAGAGCGCATGCCCTGCCTTGCTGAGATTCGAGATCGTCACAGACCCGTTCCAGATCCCGCACATTGCGCTTGGGGATGCGTTCACCTCCAAAATCCCAGATCACCGTACGCAATCCGGAATGTAGGTTAAATGTCAAGCCATGATCAATCCCCCAAATATGCCCCACTTCATCTCGCAAACAATGACCGGCCTTACGGTCGGTGTTATTGGCCACGAGATCAAAGACGGCCATGCGCTTGACTTCACGTGCGTGCCGCTCGCGTAACGCGAAATAGTCTGCATCCGCACGCTTGTGGTGCATGTAAAGCTGCACCGTGCCAATGCCATGTTCACCCTTGCGAATGACCGTGGGCGGCACCAGCCGCCATCCCAGTGCTTCACTGAGCACAAACGCCGCATATTCGCGCTTGTACAACGTCCCGTCGGGGAAATCCCACAGCGGCGCTTCGCCACGCCGGGGTTTATACACGCCGAGGAGAGGCGCCGATTCGCCCACATCGAGCGTCACCAGAAAGGTGTAGTTCGACCCCCAAGGAATGAGACCCGTTTGCAGGATCTCACCTTCACACAGAAGTGCATAGATATCCTCGATGGAATGGGTGCGCGGATGAACTTTGAAGAAGGCCTCGAATTCTTGCCCGTCGGAAAACCTGACGACTTCCACCACTGCCGAGACCCCTATGCTTCCAGGTTCTCGGCTTTGGCATAGACCTCCGCCGCCCGCGTCACCCCTGCCCCACGGTCATGCCGGTGTCCCAAACGGGCGAGAATACTGTCAAAGGCATGCAAGGCGTGGAAAATATTGCGAGGCGTCGCCGTGACGCCCATGTGTCCGATACGCACGGCGCTCTCATGAAAGTCGCCCAATCCGGGTAGCGTCGCGAGCCCGTGATCCTGGCGCAAATGTTTGAGAAACTCGAAAGACGTAATCCCCTCCGGCATGCGGACGCAACTGACGGTTGGGGAGGCCACATCGGGATGAGACAACAGCCGGAGTCCCGTCGCCTGTACGCCTTCGCGGAAGGCGGCGGCATTCATCTGGTGCCGGGCAAAACGGGCCTCTAAGCCCTCTTCGAGAATCATCTTGAGCGCTTCGTTGAGCGCGTAGAAAAGATGCACCGCTGAAAAGACACCCTGCGGGCGTCTCATCGTCCGTCCGCCCGTGGCCGTTTCATCGGGTTGCGCTTTCCAATTCATCAGGTTGCTGAAGACGCTGCCGCACGGATGCCGCCGCCGCTCCATCACCTCCCAAGCCCGGTCACTCACGGATACGTAAGCATGCCCGATCGGCGCCCCGACCGCCTTGTGATTGCACCCAACCACCAGGTCGACATCCCAGGCATCCGTAGGTAAATCGGCGCCGGCAAGTGACGAAATGGCGTCGAGTAGAAAGAGCGCCCCATGCTCATGCGCTAGGCGTGAGACCTCGGCCGCGTCATAGCAGGCGCCCGTCGAGGTTTCATTGTGCACCATGGTGACCAATTTATAGGAACCACTGGACAATTTCTGCGCAAAGGCGTCCAGATCGATCGGCTCGCCCCAGGGCATAGTGAAGGCATCGGCTTTGCCACCAACGCCGTTGACGATCCGTATCGCGGTCTCGCCAAACATCCCGCAGACAATGGTCAGGGACGGATCGCCAGGCTCGATGACACTCGTGATGGCCCCTTCGAGACCACTTCGGCCCGACCCGGGCAGGGGGATGACCTGATTGGCGGTCCGGAACACGTCGGCGAGCATATCCAGCGTTTGTTCGTAAAACTCCTGGAATTCCTCGTACACCGGACAGGCAGCCGGTTTCATCATGGCACGGATCACACGGTCGGCAATTTCGTTGGGGCCAGGACACATCAAGATGTCTTCGGTCTGCATGGTTTCCTCCCACGGTGGCGGGCTGGCATTGTCCCCTAGGACCAAGCGGGCGCGGACAGCCGTCGTTGGTGTGACCATAGCATACCAGAGTTGAATAGTCCCGACAATAAGGAGCCGACGCGTCACAAAACGAGCAGCAATCGCGCCGGATCGGAGAGATAGCTGAGCAGATCGTTGAGGAACCGCTGGGCGTGCGCGCCATCCATGGCGCGATGATCAAAGGTCAGCGATAAGGGCACGATGGTGCGGACCGCCACATCGCCCTCGTATACCACCGGCTTCTGCACCAGCTTGCCGACCCCCAAAATCGCGACCTGGGGGTAATGGAGCATCGGGGTGCCGAAGAGACCGCCAATGGCGCCATAATTGCTGATCGTGAAGGTGCCGCCCCGCAGGTCGGCAAGGCCAATGCGGCGCTCCCGCGCTAGTTCCGCGAGACGCTGTAAGTCCGTTGCCAGGGACAAAATCGATTTCTGATCGACATCCCGGATCACCGGGACAATGAGACCATCCGGGGTATCGGTCGCGATGCCGAGATGATAATAATGTTTCAGGACGATGTGTTGCAGCGCCTCCTCAAGCGTCGCGTTGAGATAGGGGTGTTGACGCAAAGCGGCAACGACGGCCTTCATCATAAAGGGCAAAAGCGTCACGTTGACGCCATGTGCCGCCGCGGCCTCTCGACTGCGCTGGCGCAAGGCGACCAGCTCCGTGACATCCGCCTCATCAGTGGTGGTAATGGGGACAGCCGTATGGGCCGCCCGCACCATCGCTTCGGCAATCCTGCGCCGCAAGGCGGGCAAAGGTTGCACGGTGACGGCGCCGTAGTCGTCTCGCCTTTCATCGCTCTCTGGCCCTGGCGCGGCCACCAGGTCCTCAACCGCCACAGGCCGCGACGGGGCAGCTCGTAGCACATCTTCCCGGCGCACGCGTCCACGCGGTCCGGTAGCGGTGACCTGCGCCAGATCCACCCCAAGCTCACGGGCGAGTTTACGCACCGAGGGAATGGCCAAAGTGCGCCCCGCAGGGTCCACAGCTTCAGGTGTTACCGTCATGTCAGGCGGCGGAGGTAAGACCATCGATGTTTCTTGCAACGCGCCCACGACCGACACGGATGACGACGCGGCCGTCCGCCCAACAGGCGGCTCGACCTCCGCCACGGTTTCCCCATCCTCGCCGATCACCACCAGGACATTCCCCACCTGGATCTTTTCCCCTTCTCCCACCGCTAGACGCAGAATCGTCCCAGCGCGGGGAGCGGGAATTTCGACCACAGCCTTATCGGTTTCGACCTCGGCCAGGGCTTGATCGGCACGCACGGGATCACCCACGGTGACCAGCCAGCGTACGACCTCGCCTTCGGTGATCCCTTCACCCACATCCGGAAAACGAAATTCGACGGGCATAGTGACCTCGTTTTTTAGCTATTAGCTATTAGCTATTAGCTATTAGCCTTTATTTTAGTTCTCCATGAATTGTAGTCCATCAC
The DNA here is from genome assembly GCA_965178525.1 of uncultured bacterium. Classification (GTDB taxonomy): domain Bacteria; phylum Tectomicrobia; class Entotheonellia; order Entotheonellales; family Entotheonellaceae; genus CBCXVS01. The sequence continues at coordinate 4,034 of CBCXVS010000135.1, forward strand.
GAGCAGATGCAGCAAACCGTCTCCGCTCCGGAAATCCGCTCAACTTTGAGGAGGTGCGCACCTCTCCCCTCGTCTTGGCCAACAGCGAATAGCTAACAGCGAATAGCTAAAACGCCAAGACCCGATGCACCGCATCGAGAATGCCGTCCACGGTTGGGAGATAATACTTTTCGAGCTGGGGTAGCGGAAATACGGTATCAAAACCGGTGACGCGTTCGACCGGGGCTTCCAGCGACAGGAGGGCCTTCTCATTGATCTGCGCGACAATCTCCGCACCCACGCCGCAGGTCCGCGCCGCTTCGTGGACCACCACGGCACGGCCGGTCTTTTGCACCGATGCAATGAGCGTGGGCACGTCCATGGGAGACAGGGTCCGGAGGTCGACGACATCCGCGCTGATGCCATCGGTGCGGAGCTGTTCTGCCGCCTGCAGCACCTCCTGCATCATGGATCCCCAACCGATCAGGGTGACGTCCGTACCTTCCTGCACCACGCTCGCCTGGCCAATCGGCACGGTATAAAGCGTCTCGGGAATCTCCTGCCGCACGGCCCGATAGATGCGTTTCGGTTCCAGGAAGACGACCGGTTCCGGACTGCGGATGGCGCTGATGAGCAAGCCCTTGGCATCGTATGGGCTCGAAGGCGCCACGACCTGGATACCGGGCGTATGGACCAGCATCGCTTCCGTGCTCTCCGAGTGGTGCTCAGGCGGATGAATGCCCCCGCCGTAGGGTACGCGGATCACCAGCGGACACGTGAAGCGACCACGTGAGCGATTCCGCATGCGCCCGGCATGACTGATGATCTGCTCGAAAGCCGGATAGAGAAAACCCATAAACTGAATTTCCGCGACTGGCCGCAGCTCCGCAATGGCCATGCCGATGGCCATGCCCACGATGCCCGATTCCGCAATCGGCGCGTCCATGACACGCTCACGGCCATAGCATGCTTGCAAACCTTCGGTGACCCGAAACACCCCACCTTCTCGTCCGATATCTTCGCCCAAGAGGATGACGCGGTCGTCGGCCGCCATCTCCAAGCGCAACGCCTCGGTAATCGCCTCCAGAAGGGTCCGTTGCTCCATGATCTACCCCTCTTTCCGCAACGACGTCAGGAGCGAACGCTCCTGTTCCCGGAGCTCAGGGGGCATCTCGGCATACATGTAGCGGAACATATCTTGCGGCGGGGGCTGCGGTACGGCTTCGGCCTCGTTCATTGTCTCTTCCACCTCCGCCGTGCAGGTCTCAAGCAACTCATGCTCCCAGTCCTCCGACCACTGGTCCCGATGGTACAGGTAATGTTGCACGCGTGTCAGCGGGTCCCGCTCGCGCCACGACTCGACTTCAGCGTCATCGCGATATTTCGTCGGATCATCCGCGGTGGTGTGGGCGCCCATACGATAGGTATACGCCTCGATCAGACTCGGCCCCTCCCCACGCCGCGCCCGCTCTACCGCCTCACGGACGGCGACATAGACGGCAAAAATATCGTTCCCGTCCACGCGGACACCGGGAAATCCATACGCCAACGCTTTCTGGGCAATGGTCGGCGAGGCCGTCTGCTCACGAATCGGTACCGAAATGGCATACTGGTTGTTCTGGCAAAAGAAGACGCAGGGCGCTTGATACACGCCGGCCAGGTTCATCGCCTCATGCGCATCGCCTTCGGACGTGGCGCCATCGCCGAAATAGGCGATGGCAATACTGTGATCGCGACGGTATTTCCCCGCATAGGCCAGACCTACCGCATGCAGGGGATGGGTGCCTACCGGAATCGACATGGGCAACACGCGCACCCCTTCCGGCACATGGCTGCCAAATTCGTTGCCCATCCAGAAGAGCGACAAGGATTTCAGAGGGACGCCATGGCGCCACATGGCGCCCGTTTCCCGGTAGGTCGTGGCCATCCAATCCCGCGGCTGCAGGGGATAGGTGCTGGCAATGAGACTCGCCTCCTGCCCTTCCATCTGGGCATAGGTGCCAAAACGCCCCTGGCGTTGTAACGACACGGCTTTGCGATCATAGATGCGCAACAGCAGCATCTCCTGGTACATTCGGCGCACCTGCTGGTCGTCGAGAGGTGGGAATTCCGGCCCGGTATAGGCGCCGTCCGGCGTGAGTAAGCACAGCATTTCCCCTTTCAGCGGATCGTGTGTCTCGAACACCATCAAGGTTTTTCTCCTCTCGCCTTCAGATCACGTTACAGCGCGCAAGGATCTCAGCTCTCAGTCCTCAGTCCTCAGTCCTCAAACGGCGGCCATTGTAGGGAAAAACATCAGAACGTTCAAGCCGCGACAGCGATCGCTGCGCTCACGTACAATGCCTTACGTCAACCCCAATTCCTCGAGACACAATTCGCGCAATTTAAATTTCTGCACCTTGCCGCTCGAGGTCATTGGATAGTCTTTGCGAAACAGCACGTGACGCGGGATCTTAAAGCTAGCGACTTTGCCCCGGCAAAGCGCCAGCAGCGCCTCGGGCTCCACCTGCGCGCCCGATTCGAGCACGACACAAGCGCAAGCGACTTCCTGCATCCGGGCATCGGGAACGCCAATCACCTTGACCTGATTCACGGCCGGATGCGGTAACAGCAGGGCTTCGATCTCGACCGGATCAACATTCTCGCCCCCGACCTTGAGCATTTCTTTGTAGCGCCCGAGAAACCGGATCGTACCATCCTCACGCATCGTCGCCATGTCGCCACTGTGCAGCCACCCCTCCGCATCAATGGCCTGGGCGGTCTCCTCGGGTTTTTTATAGTAGCCCTGCATGAGGCAGTAACCCCGGCAGCAGAGTTCTCCAGGCGTGCCGTATGGCACGGGCTGACCCGTTTCCGGATCGATGACCTTGAATTCGTACCCCGGCAGCGCCGCCCCGGACGCCGCACAGCGGTCGTCCTCACTATCGGTGGGATATCCCAGCGCCGCGCCCACGCCAACTTCGGTCATGCCCCAGCCGCTTACCGTGCCGCAGAGGCGGTGTTGCGCGCGCCGCGCCACCGGTTCCGAACTCGGCAGCCCGGCGGCAAAGATGCCAGTGCGCAGGCTCGAACGGTCGGTGTGTTCACACGCCGGATGGTCCGCCAAGTCCTGAAAGTGGGTATCGAAGCCATGCATCATCGTGACGTGTTCACACGCAATGAGCCGCAACGCTTCCCCAGGATCGAACACATCCATCAAAATCTGCCGCGACCCGGTGACAATGGTCATCAAAGCCCCTTCGTACAGCCCAAAGGCATGGAACAGCGGCAGATATATCAGCGTCACATCGGTTGGCCGCACCGCCATGCGGTTGGCCTCGTCAACGACGTTGCGCAGGATGTTGTGATTGTGCATGACGCCCTTGGGAAAGCCCGTCGTGCCCGAGGTGTACATGATGAGGGTGGTGTCATCGGGATCGACGGCCTGCTGCCGCGTCTGTAGCGTGGCGGCGGAGACGGCATCGCCTGCCGCCACGACATGCGCCCAACGCAGCGTCCCAGGGTAGGCCGGTTCGCTGACGATCATAACCCGCCGCAGTTCGGGAAAGGCATCGGAGCGCAGGGCGTTGGCATCGGTGCAGGTTTCCAGTTCCGGTATGAGTTCGCGCACCATATCGAGGTATCCGATGGGGCCGGCGTGATCCGTGGTAACCAGCGTCGTGCTATCGGATTGCGCAGTACGTATTGGAGATCGGCGGTGCGAAAGCGGGTATTGATCGGCACCAGCACCGCGCCAATCTTGGCCACAGCATACTGAATATGCAACCACTCCAGGAGATTGGTGAGCCACAACGCCACCTTGTCCCCTGGCTGCACCCCGTACTGGATCAAGCCGCGCGCGGCGCGATCGGTATCGGCTTTGAGCTGCTGAAATGTCCAGCGCTGTTCCTGAAACGCCAAGGCTTCCCGCTCTCCGTAGCGCGCGGCTGTGCGATCCAATTGTTCGCCAATTGTCACTTTCTCGAACCACTCAGGCATGACGGCACTCCCCACTGCAACTCTGACCCCAGCACATCGTATTTCCTCGCTCGGTGTTACCTGAACGGATAAGATGCCACAGAACCGGGCGAGATGCCAGGGTCACATGTGGCCCTGCCGTCCGTGCCGGGCAGGCAACTTGACTTCCGCCATCACACTTGGGACCATGTATCGAATGCGGAATGCGGAATGCGGAATGAAAAAATTAAGAGCTGACAGCTGACAGCTGATAGCTCTTCATAAGGGGAACGGGGCTGTGGCGAGTTATCAAATTGCGGTGATTGCGGGTGATGGGATTGGGCAGGAAGTGATGCCGGAAGGGATGAAGGCGCTTCGTACGCTCCAGGAGATGGTGCCTGACTTTCGGATGGACTTTGAAGAATTTCCGTGGGGGAGTGATTACTATCGTGAGCATGGGGTGATGATGCCGGAGAGCGGGCTCAAAACACTCGAAAGTTTTGATGCCATCTATTTTGGCGCGGTGGGTGACCCGCCGCGCTTGCCAGATCACATCACCTTGAACGGGCTGATTTTACCAATCCGCAAGAGTTTTCAGCAATATGCCTGTATTCGTCCGGCCAAATTATTGCCGGGGGCGCCTTGTCCCCTGGTCGGGAAAACGCCGGATGACATCGACTTTGCCGTGGTGCGTGAGAACACGGAAGGCGAGTATGCGGATGCTGGCGGTATGATTCATCGTGGGTACCCGCATGAGCTGGCCATCCAGACGGCGGTCTTCACCCGCACCGGTTGTAAACGCATTATCCGCTTCGCTTTCGAGCTGGCGCGCCAGCGCAACAAGAAGAGAAAAGTCACGTCGGTCACCAAGTCGAACGCGCAGAAGTACGGCATGGTCTTCTGGGATGACATTTTTAACGAGGTCGCGGCTGAGTATCCGGACATCGAGACCGATTCCAACCTCGTTGACGCCGCGGCGATGAATTTCGTCCGCCGTCCGGAAGTGTTTGATGTGCTCGTGGCCTCCAATCTTTTCGCCGATATTTTGACGGACCTGGGCGCCGTGATCATGGGCGGCATGGGCTTTGCGCCCAGCGCCAATTTGAATCCCGAGCGCACCTATCCCTCGATGTTCGAATCCGTGCACGGCTCCGCCCCGGACATCAAAGGCCAGGGCATCGCCAATCCCCTCGCCACCATCTGGGCCGGGCAGATGATGCTGGATTTTCTCGGCGAAGCGGAAGCGGCGGCGCGTCTCCTCAGAGCGCTAGAGACGCACGTGCAAGACGGTAAGGTCAGCACGCCGGATTTGGGGGGGTCCCGCTCGACGAGTGAGGTGGGGGATCATGTGTGTACGATTCTGCGGCAGCAGGCGTCATAGTGGCATAGCCAGGCACAACTTGAGGGCAAACCGATGGCCAGCAAACGTAAAGATGTCGAATCCGATTTTCCGGTTCCAACCGAGCATTCCTTCCCACCGCGTACGGTTGTCGACGAGCAGGGTCATAAAGTGGGCGTCATTCTGGCTTATGATGACTACAAGACATTTTTGCGTGTTCTCGCTTCACATGTAGACTGGGAATCGTTGCCCCTCTATCTTCAGGATGCCATCGATAATATGCTTGCAGATGAAGCACTCGCCGAAGAAGGTCCATCGCGCCCTCTCAGTGAACTGCTTGAAGAGACGTCGGACTGACATATGCCGTACACGGTCTTGCTCCACCCAGCGGCGGAGCGCGATTATCGCCGCCTCCCTATGGCTATGCGCACCCGCGTACGTCCCGTTCTCCTCTATGCGCACCCGCGTACGTCCCGTTCTCCTCGCCCTGTCAGAAGACCCTCGTCCCGCTGGCACCGTCAAGCTCACCGGTCAAACCAATCGCTGGCGTCTACGGATTGGCAATTACCGTATCATCTACGCCATCGATGATCAGATGCAAGACGTCACCATCCTCCGCATCGTGCACCGGCGTGAGGCCTATCGTTAAGGATTCCGCTTCGTGCCCCTTAGCGTCCTTCGCGGATCCCTCCCTAATATCCAACCAACACATACGGCGCCCACAACCTCGGAGCCTTTTCTTGTCTCTCCTTATTTCGCAGGAATATTCTCGGATAATTTTATCACGATGGAATTATTTCGCCCTTCGAGCTCTTCTTGTAATTTGTCAATGGATTTGTTATTAAATCCTTCAGCCCATGATTCTTGTAGTCCTGTTCCGGTAAGCAGCGTCTTCAATTTTTTCACCTCTACAGTTCCTTCTTTGTCAGCATATTTCAGCACGCGATCTAGGGCAGCGTTCTTTTTCCTCATTTCCTCTACGGCAGCAGCCTCCTGCGAAGGAAGTAATCGCACAACGACAAGTTCTACCCCTCCCTGCTTCGCTAGCGTCTGCGCCGCCAATCCTGTGGCAAAATATTGGGCGATTCCTCCTCTGGCCTTGACTCCTGTCACTGATCCCGATCCACCAAACCTCAAGCCAAAGCTCGCCAATACCGAATATGTGTCCTGTTTTGCCTCGCCTCCCCCGCGGAAATAACAGCCACCCTCACGATCCTCACAATTGCCAGGCACGATCTTCCCTTCTGCATTAGCTTGGTTCGCTAGAAACGGCATCCACACGCCCTCCTGACGCTTAAAACCGAAGTTCAATGTCGGCACGCCACCTGTAATAGGATCTGCAGATAGATCAAGACCGGCTTTAGTATTGGTGTGAACACCATGGTATTACTATGAGGGATGCCACAACCTACCGTAAAGCTCATCAGAGCTATCATGATCCGCACACCTACGGCCGAATGCTGACGCATAAGTCCTCCTTCATCGTTTTTGATAGAATCTTCAGCGTGTGATCTAGTTGTTGCTGATTCCGTACCAGGACAACCAGACGGCAATCAAGTGGAACGGCCAGACGGTAGTCGTGCATATAGCCGACACCGATACCGTTGGCAATGCGCAAGCCGATGGTGGCGACATCGCTGGCCTGCACCTCCTCAGCCGGGTGTGACGGCGGGATAATGACCCTCACATAGCCAAAATAGTGGTGCGCGCGAGTACCATCGGGCCGGAGGATGCTACACCCTACAACTAGCATGCAGAGAAGGATCTCGACCGCCATGCCACAAGCAGTAAGACGTGCTGGTAAAACTACGGAAGCATCCTGATCCATACGAGAAATCCGGATCGTTGAGACCATATTGACTTGTTGTGACGTTCAGAAATCAACTGGCTGACGCCGAGTAAAGGTGCATCAAGCAAACTGTTTCTGCTCTTGAACGCGGCGCAACGCCTCCATGAACTGCTCACACCCGTCCCTCTTGATGACCTGCTGTGGTGAATCGCTCGATGCTAGAGAGATGTTATAGAATATGAATTCGCTTCTCAAGATTATCATATATCTCAACATTAGAAACATGAGAGGAATGTGGAGATTTTGTGATATTTTCATGTGGATTGTGTGGCAATATTGCCAGGTAGGCTCTATCAGACGATCTGAAAGGCCATACCGGAAGAGCCTAGCACATCCGACGAGGAGAAACCTGGGGATTCCGTGGAGATTGTGTGGAGATTTCTTAAGGAACGGGCTGGACAATGTGGTGTGGATAGCGTATCATGAAGTGGCTACAATTATGGCCATGACAATCGAGAAGGCGATACCATGACGAAATTCGTTCACATCCGCGAGTTGAAAAATCAGACCACAGCCCTGCTCCGTGAGGTCGAAGCCGGCACAACGCTCATCGTGACACGCAGAGGAAAGCCGATCGCGACGATGAAACCATTTGAGACTAGCGATGTACACTCTGGGCAACCTTCTTACCCAACGACGATGTATGACATGCTACGGAAGCACATTGAAGGACGCTACCCTGAGCTGAAGCATCGTTCTCTTGAGGAAAAGCAACACGACTTTGAGCAGCTCTCCTGCAAGCTCCGACAAGACCTGCCCTTTCAGAACTGGCAAGAGATGGATCGAGCTGCAAAAGGCGACCGGTATGGTCTTTCTCGATAGTAACCTCTTCATCATCGATCGCTTCTTTCCCAACGATGCCGTCTACCCGACCAATCGCGCCTTCATAGAGCGGCTCGCTACGTTTGAAGCGGCAATCTCAGTTTTTACGTTCATTGAGATTTGTGGCGTCGCATCGTTCAATTTGTCGGCTAGAGAGCTCGACCAGTGGCTCCATCAATTTCCCGACGTGTATGCGGTGCTTGTCCTCGACCCTTTCGGCCTCGAAGGCCGATCTGCAACCGATTGGACGCGTGTCTTGCTTGCAGAAGTCACAGAGAAAATTGCGCAGAAAATGACCTTGGGAGAGGCGGTCCTTTTACACGAAGCGGAACGATACCGGCCGGATACGCTCATCACCTGGAATACCAAGGACTTTCTCGAGCGAACTACCATACCCATTCTCACCCCTGAGACCTATTTGCAGGAGCACGCGTGACACCATGTGTGATGGTGTACGAAACGGCACAACCGATTACTAGCCCAAACCTTGGATGAGGTGTTCAGCCATATGAAAGGTATTCAGTTTGTCATAGACGACAACGGTGAGAAGACCGCCGCGCTCATTGATCTCCAGGAACACGGGGAACTCTGGGAAGATCTTTACGATAGCTCGTGGCTCGTACACGGGCTGGCGAACCTCGGGAGTCTCTCGACTCGGTTAGAGCAAGCCTTCGTCAGCAAGGCAAGATCGATGGATGATGCTTCCATCCGATTTGCGCGATCAGCTCGCAGAGAATTTGAAGATCGCCTGCCCGATGGTATGGGGGTACAGCGTAGTGCCACGCTTGATCACACTGTAGGTCCCGTAATGGGAGCGCAACATGCCGAAAGCCAAACCATACGATACGGTTGTGCTGCGGGAAAACATTGGCGCTTTCCGGAAAGGTGAAAAAGGCGCCGTGGTTGAAGTCTACAGCACGCCCTATGAAGCCTACGACATTGAAATCGTCACCGATGAAGGGAAAACCAAAGGATTCTTAGAGGGAATTCGCCCCGAGCAGATCGAGTTGCTAGGCACTATACGGCCACCAGATGACGTGCAGCCCAACGAGCCGATCCCGCCTCTTGAACCCGGCGACCGGCTTACACGGGCCGAATTCGAGCGCCGCTATGACGCGATGCCGCAGCTCACCAAAGCCGAACTCGTTGAAGGACTCGTCTACATGCCATCACCCGTGCGCTTCCGCCGCCATGGACGACCCCATGCCCAGTTGGTGGGATGGTTAATGAGCCGCACCCGGACGCGGCGCTTCTGATCGATCCGGCACATGGCGGCCAGACTCGTATCAGTGCAGATGATTATGTAGAAGCAGCACCTGAGCTGGTCGTCGAGGTGGCTGCGAGTAGCGCCAGTTTTGACTTGAACACCAAATTCCACGTGTATCGGCGCAACGGCGTGCGGGAATACATCGTGTGGCGCGTCATCGATCAGGCAATTGATTGGTTTGTCTTACGTGCGGGGCAGTTCGAACGGCTGCAACCGGACGCACAGGGGCGGTTGCGCAGCGAAATCTTCCCCGGCTTGTGGCTCGACGTCACGGCGCTACTCAGAGGCGATGTCGCCGGCGTGTTGGCAACAGTCCGGCAGGGGCTGAGTAGTCCCAAACACGCCGAATTTGTCGCACGCTTGAACCCTTCCGAGCCCAGCCCGTCATCATCGTAGCGCCATACGCCCCAGCACCTCCACCTCACCTTTATGCTACGACGTGCGAAACGCATTGACCGCCGTCACCAGAGCCGGGGTGCCGCCAAATAGATAGGCCACCTCCACGGCCTCGTTGATCTCCGCTTCCGACGCCCCGGCAGCGCGGGCACGATTGGCAATGTTGGCACAACCGTCAGGATGCGCCGTGATGGCATCGACGATCATGGTCATGAGAATTTTGTACTTGGCCGGAATGGCGCCATCCTTCAGGACATTCTCACGCTGTGTCAGGTACGACTCGGCGAATTGGGGATCGCGTTGTTGCAACTGCTGAATCCAGGCCGGTTGTTCTGCCATGCCTTATCTCCTTCTTTAGATCGTTACGACAGGTGCTTTTTGCACGTGCAAGGCGCCATCTGCGCCCTGGCCCACCAGGACATTACAGAGCCAGGCGGCATCATCACGCTCGGGAAAATCCTCGCGGTAATGCGTGCCGCGACTTTCCTCGCGATACAACGCGGACAAGGCAATCGCCTCCGCCGTCAGCATCAGGTTGTCCAATTCCAAACACCGCACCATGGCCGCGGGCCGGTCGCCACGGCAGGCTTGCGCCGCTTCAGATAACGCCCGTATCGTTTCCAACGCCTGTCGCAGCGTCTCAGCGGTGCGGATGACGCCGACTTCATCCCAGAGGCAGTGGCGCAAGGCGCGGCGCACGTCCGGTTGCGCCTGCGTGCCAGTGGCATGCTGGGTACGCTGCTGCAAACGACGCCGATGCGCCTGGGGCAGCGACGCCGACGCTGGCGCACGGCTCGCGAGCGACTTGACGTAGGCTGCGGCGTGCTCGCCGGAACGCTTGCCAAAGACGTAACATTCCGTGAAGGCATTGTTGGCCAGGCGGTTGGCGCCGTGGCAGCCGCCCGCGGCCTCACCGATGGCGTAGAGGCCCGGAAGCGTCGTAGCCCCAAACGAGTCGGTGCGAATGCCGCCACAGAAGAAATGCGCTTCCGCACGGACCAGGAATTGGGCCGTACGGTAATCGAGGTTTTTAATATCCGCGATGTGGGCCATATCCGGGGCGTAACGCCGGAAATCGGTTTCATCGATATCGGCCAGCGACAGAATCACGGCATCGTCATCGACACCACGGCCGGCGGCAATTTCGCGAAAAATGGCGCGCGAGCGAATATCGCGCGTGACGTTCTCCGTGCCCTGCGGCAATGCGGCCATAAACCGCTCGCCCTGGGTATTGTAGAGCTTGGCGCCAAGGGGAAACAGCGTCGGCGAGGCGAGCAGGCGCGTCACCGGCCAGCGCAACGCCACGGGATAGTACTGCACGAACTCCATGTCCACCAGCTCTACCTCGGCCCGCAAGGCCATGGCCAGGCCATCGCCGGTGACGCCGGTGACATTGGTCGTCTGAGCGTAGACATCGGTGCCGCCGCCCGTGGCAATAATGGCCGCAGGCGCGTGGATCACATAGGACTCGCCATTGCCGCGATGCATGCCGATGGCGCCGTGACAGCGGCCATGGTCGACCAGCAGGTCGTGCAGCATGATGTGATCCAACACCGGGATGCCCCGCTGATCCACCTGCGCCCGGACCGGACGGGCCACTTCGGTCGCGACATTTTTGACGGTATAACAGCCACGCGGATGCCGATGGCCGGCGGAGGGCTGGGTTTCGATATGGCGGTTGCGCGTGAGAAACGGCACGCCCCAGGCCACCAACTCCTCGATGCGGGCGCAGCCCTCGGCACTCAAGGCTTGCACCATCGGTTGGTGATTGACCGCCTCGCCGCCTTTGATCACATCCTCAAAGAAAATCTCCGGCGTATCTGCATCGCTGAACGACGCCGAGTGGCCGGAGCGCGCAATGACGGTATTGCCACTGTAGCCTGGCGTTTGCTTCGACACCATGCAGACCTCCGCCCCGGCATCGTGCGCCGCCATCGCCGCCCGCATGGCCGCCGCGCCACCGCCGATCACCAATACCTCGCACTGCACCTCCTGTATCACGTATTACCCTCCTGGCGCGGCCTGTTCCTGCGCGTATTCCTGGCGCAGTTTGTATTTCTCCACCCGCTGTGTTGGCGTTTTTGGGAGTGTGGCACGAAACGTGATACGGTTGGGCACCTTGAAGGTCGCCAGACGTTGGCGACACCAGTCTTGCAGGGCGGCAGCCGTGGCGTCCGCTTGTGGCCGCAGCACCACATAGGCATGTATATCGTCCTCGCTGAGGGCTGCTGGCACGGGAATCACGGCGCTTTCGGCCACGGCAGGATGATCGTTCAAGACGCGTTCGACCTCGACAGACGAGATGTTCTCACCCCGCCGCCGGATGATGTCCTTTTTGCGATCAACGAACACGTAAAATCCGTCGTCATCTTGATAAGCATTGTCCCCGGTATGAAACCAGCCCCCCCGCATCGCTTCGGCCGTGCGTTCCGGGTCCCGGTAGTATCCGGCCATGAGGGCCGGACTTTGCAACAGGATTTCCCCGACTTGCCCGGCTGACACGTCGTTATCGTGGTCATCGACTAAGCGTACACGGGTGTATTGGTCCGGGTCCGGGTGGCGGGATGGTTTGCCCATACTGCCCTTTTTGCGCATGCCCACCAGGTTCGACGTGCCCATTGGACATTCTGACAAGCCGTAGGTTTCGAGCACGGTGAGATGAAACCGCCGCTCAAATTCGTCGTAAATTTCCGCCGGCATTGGCGCGCCACAGGCGAGGCGGACGCGATGCGAGGCATCGAGTGGCGTCGGCTCTTGATTGTAGAGCATGCGGGCCATGGCGCCAATGAAGTTGAATTGCGTTGCCTCGTCGTCGTGCACCTGCTGCCAAAACCGGCTGGCGCTAAAGCGCGGACTCAAGATCATCGTCGCGCCCGCAACGAGCGTGCCCATGGTCGAGTAGAATTGGGCGTTGGCATGAAACAGCGGCAGGATGGTGAGAATGCGGTCGTCCGCTTGCAAGGCCGTGCGCATGGCAAAGGATTCACCGGCCACGATGTAGGAGCGCTGCGGTTGCATGACGCCTTTTGGCATACCGGTGGTGCCAGAGGTATAGATGATACTGGCGATTTGCTCCGGGTCGATCTCCGGCCCAGGTGCTGTCAACTGCGTGGATTGGCCGGCAATTAAGTGTGACCAGGCCATTTCCCCCATGCCGGGCGCCTCGGCAATCGAGATACGATGTTGCAAGCTGGGAAGCCCGGGGGCAATCTCGGCCACAACCGGCCCCGTCGCCGCATCGACTACAATGGCCTTGGCGTCCGAGTGCGCCATGATGAAACGCGTTTCCGTGCTGCGCAAGGCGCTGTTGATCGGCACGAGGACGGCCCCGAGTTTCATCAGGGCAAACCAGGTGTAGAGAAAGGGGGGACAGTTCGAGAGCATGACACACACGCGGTCACCAGCCTGTATGCCAATCTGCTGCAGGCCATGGGCGACACGATTGACCATGGCGTCGAACGCCCCATAGGATATGTCGGTATCGGCAAAAATCAGAAACGGTTTATGCGGCTGGGCTGCGACACGACTTTCCAACAGTTCTCGCACATGCATGGGGCTCTTACCATCTCTCATGAGGAAGCAGTGAAAAGACGGATTTGCGCTAGCATAACACAGTCACCCAGGTAAATCACCTCTCAGGCGCTCGTATGAATCGCCGTTGACAATGCATAGAACGCTCAGTAAGCTACAGCGGCGTATCGTTTCTACTGCTGGCCTCGCTCACTCAGCGACCTCCAAGGCGATCCTGTCGTCGTCAACGCGTTAAGAGCGACATAAGCGTTACAAGAAAGGGAGATCGTGGAGGAAAAAACCGTCTCAGTTCGCCATGGCATGTTCGAGACCAAACTGCGCACCGATGGCAACGGCGATCCATTGCTCTACCTGCATAGTGCCGGAGGTTTACGGGGGTGGGACCCGTTTTTGGCCGACCTTGCCAAATCGTTTACCGTCTATGCCCCATCCCACCCGGGGTTTGAGACCAGCACCGGCATCGAGCACATCGACGACATCATCGATCTCGTCGTGTACTACAACGATTTCCTCGATGCCTTGGGACTGGACTCGGCTCATGTCGTCGGCCATTCTTTGGGCGGTATGGTTGCCGCTGAACTCGCCGCCCTGAGTCCGGCGCGGGTGCGCAAGCTCGTGTTGGTTAGTGCGGTTGGGCTGTGGATCGACGCGCATCCGGTGGCTGACTTTTTCGCCATGCCCCCTGAGGAACTCAGAGCGGCCCTGTGGCACGACCCCGAGTCCGAAGTCGCCAAAGCCGCGATGGCGGTTCCCGAGGGCGAACAAGTGCAACTGGCGGCATTTCTGACGCGAAGCCAGCATTTGGCCACCGCCGGTAAATTCCTCTGGCCGATTCCGGACAAAGGATTGAAGAAACGCATCCACCGCATCACCGCGCCGACCCGGATCATCTGGGGCCAATCGGACGCCCTCGCGCCCGTGGCGTACGCGCAGGAATTTCAGCAACGCATCCCCGGTTCGCAGGTGACGATTATGCAACGCTGTGCGCATATGCCGATGTACGAAGACCCTGAGGGTTTCGTCAAGGCGGCGGCCACATTCCTGCAAAACTAGCCAGCAACTTTCTTTCCTTCGCCTAGCCGAGCTGAGCCACGAGCAGTTGCCTCGCTTCCCTCACCTCTCCTGCACGTCGTGTGCCGTTGTGATGACGGCGCACGACATGCCTGCTGGATGATGATACGTTCTTAAGATATCACCGAAATAACCGATACGAACATTACGAATGTGTCATCGCCCGCCGGAAAGCCCAGATCACCCTGCCCACACAGAGGACACCAGAGGGAGCCATGCACCTTACAGCGACGGCACCATTACAAGGATGGTTGCGAAGTCCGGGTTTTGATAGTGTATTTATCTGTGGGCTCTTGGCGTTAGGACTCTTCGCAGGTGCTACCGTCATGGCGTACCCGACGTGGTTTTACACGATTTTCGTCCTCAACCTTTGGTTTCTTGGTTTTCACCACGTCATTGCCACCTATACACGGCTTGTCTTCGATACAGAAAGTTTTCAGCAGTACAAAGCGCTGGTTTTATATTTACCGCTAGGCGTCCTCCTCATGACGGGATTCATTGGCGCCACCATGGGGCCTCAAGCGCTCACAACGATTTATTTATATTGGCAATGGTATCACTATACCCGACAAAGTGAAGGCATCTCCAAAGCATATGCAAGAAAATCGGTGCATCCTGCCACAGGACATGACCTCATCACCAGACTAACGTTTTGGGTCGTGCCACTAGACGGCATTGTCAATGTATCATTTAAATCATCCGGAACATTCTTAGCCTTTCCTGTCTACACACTTCCCATCTCTATTGAAGTCGTCTTTTTCATGGATTGCACAGCGGTTGTGTGCCTCGCGCTCTGGAGCCTGCACCAAATTAAAGCGTTTCAGAAGGGAACACTTTCGATTCCATATGTTTTATATATGTTTAGCCATTTTGTTATATATTAGAGTTGTTCCTCAATAGCATAAGATCAGGTTCCCTAGCCCAGCCCAGATGCCC
>CBCXVS010000136.1:0-958 GCA_965178525.1 uncultured bacterium
TCACTTGGCTCGTTCATCCTTGAGAAATGGGGACTTCTGGGATCGGGAAAATGCACTTTCCTATACGATCAAGATAGTCCTGGGACTGAACGGCTTGGGAACGAGTTGCACATTCGCAAACTTCCGGGTTGTGGCTTTGATCCCTTCGTCACATGAAGCCGTCAACATGATGAACTGAATCGGGTTGTCCCCTTGGACCTGGCTATACCACGTCTGCAGCAATTCTAAACCATTCAGCTGTGGCATCATGACATCCACAATGGCAATATCCGGCTGCTCCGCCCGGAGCGTCTCGAGCCCTTCAATCCCATTGCGGGCGGCCAGCACGTCGTACCCTTGACGTCCAAGTAGCAACGTGAGCGCCCGAATGATATGGGGTTCATCGTCAACAATCAGGATCTTCATCGCTCTGTCTCCCGACCCCTGTGAGCTGCACGCCGCGGTGATGATACGGCAAGGTGACGACAAAGTGGCTGCCCTGCTCGAGCTGGCTGTTGACGGTGAGAGCGCCCCCATGGAGTTGCGTAATCTGATGGGCTAACGTCAGACCCAGGCCACTTCCCTCGGTCGTTTGCGCGCCGTTTCGAGCACGATAGAAACGCTCAAAGATATGAGGGAGATCGGCTTCGGCAATACCCATGCCGGTGTCCTGCACATGAATGGTCACCTCATCTTGGCTCTCCTCAGCTCGTAAGGTCATGTGCCCACCCGCCGGTGTATACGTCAGGGCGTTACTTAAGAGATTGATGATGGCCATACGCATGAGCTCCTTATCGACTTCGAGGGACGCAAGCCGCTCGGGAAGATGTAGCTCCAATTCGATATCTTTGGCCACACCTTGAGATTCTACGTCCCGAAAACAATCCGTAAGCAGTTGGCTTATATGTATATACTCAGGTTGTAACTGCAAACTACTTGTTTCGATTTTTGATAGATTGATTAAATCGTCAATCACTTT
>CBCXVS010000136.1:1000-19083 GCA_965178525.1 uncultured bacterium
CGATCTGTCTCATCATTGATGGTACTGTAGAACTCATAAATAGTTTCTTCGTCATCAATCTCATTATGTGCCAGTAATTCTGTGTATGACTTTATTGTTGAAAGATGATTTTTTAATTCATGTGAGACTGAGGAAATGAATTCGCTACATGAGCTTTCAGCTTCAACATGAGCCGCCTTGATATTGTCATATGACTTATTAAATAAGATTACAGCTTGATTCCAGTGCCGTACCAATCTGCCGATTTCGTTGGCAAATTGACCTTCCAAGGACCGGAACTTTTTCGTGGTGATCATGCTTGCTAGTTGAGAATTGATGATCGGCAGAGAACGGAGTTGCCTGCCCCAACATGCATATATAACCACGGCATGAAGCAAGATGTAAAACGCGATGAGGGCAAGGGTTGGGGACAGTTGCCGCCACCCCAGCGGCTGTGCCATGATGCCTATACGGAGGGTCCCTACGGGCCGTGTGGCATTTTTGATGGGCGTGGAAAACTGCCACATTGCCTGTCCACGAAGGGGATCATGAGGTACCGTGATGGTCATGCCGGCAGACGTGGGGATGCTGTCGGCTGGCGCTGGTTCAACCTGCTGACCGCGCTGGCGCTCATCTGTATGCGCCACGATGCGATAGTTGGCATCGAGAACCATCACATAGGCTACCTGGCGATCGTTGATGGTTTGCAGAAGAGACTGTAGGGCGTCGCCCTGATGGGTGGTGAGATACGGGGTTGCGGCCTGCGCGAGGAACTCCGCCATGGCAGTGCCGTATGCCAGCCATCGCTGTCCGTCGCGGCGCTGTGCGTGGTGTGCAACCAGGAGACTGATCATCGTTGTAACCAGCAACGCTCCGAGCATGAGGAAGAAGCCGGCATATGTGGTCGTGACGACTCGTGGGGTCAAGAGGCGCGAAAGCATAAAGCTGTCCTCACTCCGCCTGGCGTCTCCAGCATAGTGGCATGACACATGCGCGTGCTCGGGTTTGTAGCCTGTCGAGGACATAGACGGAGGACTGGGTCGATTTGTTTGGCGCTGTCAGACGTTATGGGGTCTTATCGTCATAAGTCATATCTTACTTGAGGAACTGACAGATGAGTTGCAATCGACACCATCAATATGACCGGTCATGTCTTGTCTTCTGAGACTACTACTGCGATTCGTACCGTATTGTCTCCATGATAGAAGATAA
The DNA here is from genome assembly GCA_965178525.1 of uncultured bacterium. Lineage (GTDB taxonomy): Bacteria > Tectomicrobia > Entotheonellia > Entotheonellales > Entotheonellaceae > CBCXVS01. Next base: position 2,192 of record CBCXVS010000136.1, read on the forward strand.
ACTTGTAAAGTTCTAAAAAAATTTAAACATATATAACATCATCTATTGTGTCGTTTTTTATGATCTCAATAGTCGTGAACGGTGCAATGATGGTCGACAGTTTGGTTGAAAACCACGGTCATCTACCGAGACGCGACCTGCGTGAAAATATAATCCGAAAAAGTTGCAACCCGATTCGCTCCACGTGTGTTTCACACATCGGAACCTCAGCCAATCGGCTGCACCTCCTGAGGGATACCGGCGCAAGCCGCGAGGCGAAGAGCTGTCCAAATATGTCAGAGGAGACCCGCTCGTGCATGAGCAGGAACTGCCCAACGCCCTCGCTGTGGATTCAGAAGGCAACTTTGAGCGACTCGTGTTGATCTATCAAGATCAACTCTATGCCTTTGCCCTATGCCTCACTGGCAATCCGTATGATGCAGAAGACATTCTCGTCGATGCGTTTGTCCGGGCCTATCAGGCGCTTGGACAGTATCGTAGGGAGCGCATACAGGCCATGCGTCTCCGCGCCTGGCTCTATCAAATTACGCGCAATGTATTCCGCAATCGTGTACGTGGCAAACGCTTACCGTTCGTCTCAGGTGATCAAGCAGACGCTGCGATGTGGCCTGAGATCGAGGACCATGCCGCCAGGCGTCCCGACGCGATTCTGGAGCGTACGGAATTGCGCCAGAGGCTTGGTACGCTCGTGCAAGAGCTGCCCGAACGGGAACGCGAGGCCGTTGTCCTCCGTCACGTCGAGGGCCTAGGGTACCGGGACATCGCCGCAATTCTGGAGCGGCCGGTGGGTACCGTCAAGGCACATGTCCATCGCGGCATTCGGCGCTTGCGGGAGGCGCTTACGACCTATGAAGAATGGAGATAACGTCATGGCATGCGAAGATCGTCAGCCGCTGAGGGCCGCACGGGCGTTGCGGGAGCAACTCCGTGACCTGGGATCTGTTCGGGCGCCCGCCACGGTGCTGCCTACTGTCTTGGAGCGCATTGGCCAGAGCGATGCCTACGCGCCATGTGACTCACCTATTGGCCCTGTTTATGTGGCCTACAATGGTTTGGGTATTTCCGCTGTCATGACGGCGGGATCCCCGGTCGAATTTGAACAGACCTTCCATACGCGTTTCCAGCGCGCCATTCGGCGGGTGCAGGCGTTGCCAGATGAAATCGTCCGGCAGTGTCAGCAACAATGGAGCGGTCAAGGCCGGTCCGCGGCTCGTATCGATCTGCGTGGGATGTCCGAATTTGAACATGTCGTCTTGCAGAAAGTGCGAGAGATTCCTCGCGGAGAGTTGCGCCCATACGCTTGGGTTGCACGCGAAATCGGTCATCCCAAAGCGGTGCGGGCTGTAGGCGCCGCGCTGCGGCGCAACCCCGTGCCTTTGCTTATCCCCTGCCATCGCGTGGGGCGCAGTGACGGTCGCGTTGGCCACTATGTGTTTGGCTCGGCCGCCAAACACACGGTGCTAGCAGCCGAGGGCGTGGATATAGACGCCTTGGCGTCTCTAGCCCGCAAGAGCATCCGCTATCATGGCAGTGACACGACGCACATTTATTGCTTCCCAACTTGCCGCCATGCCCGCCGCATCACCGAGCGGCACCGCGTGCCCTTTTGGAGCGAAGCGGAGGCCGTCGATGCCGGGTACCGGCCCTGCCTGGTCTGTCGGCCCGCATGACAGGTTATCTGGCGGTGAGGGCGCGGTCTGCGACAAAACCATAGAGCCGGACACAATTATCCCACATGATTTTGCGTTTCGAGTCTGCACTCACCTCGGGGAGGTTGAGAAACGTCTGCACGCCTTCTGGAAAGGGGCCATCGGCATGCGGGTAGTCGACGGACATGACGATATTGTCGTCGCCGATATGATCAATGACGACACGGAGCAACGCCTCGTCGACATCCGTGCCAATGAAGCACTGCCGCTTAAAATACTCGCTCGGCAAGGCGGAGAGCTTGAGGGACTCCCCGCCGCCGTACTTGTCCCATTGGTCATCGAGGCGATTGAGCCACCAAGGCAGCCAGCCACAGTTGCCTTCCAAAAAGGCGACCCGTAGATCCGGGAAGCGTTCCAGGACGCCACCCACCGTCATGGCGCCCATGGCCAGCATCAATTCCATCGGAAAGGCCGAGGCGTGATTCAAGGTGCGGTAGTTCGCTTTGCCCCAGAAGCGATTGCTGACATAATCTTTGCATGCCCCACCGCTGGTGCCGTGAAAGGCCAGCGGTACACCGAGGCGGGTGATTTCTTGCCACAGCACATCACACTCGGGCGCATTGAAGTAGCGGTCATTGACGGCCATCGGCAACAAGACGACACCCACATGGCCTTTGCCTTCGACCGCGCGCCGGGCTTCGGCGGCAGCGAGTTCCGGATCGTGTAGCGACACAATCGCCGCCGGTTTCAAGCGTGCAGCATCGGTCTGGCAATAATCGGCCAGCCAATCGTTAAACGCCGCACAATAGGCCGTGGCATAAGCCGGTTCGAGGTCGTCGATCGACACGACCATGTGGGCGAAGGTGCGGTAGACAACAGCCATATCGATGCCTTCGGCGTCCATGGCCTCTAAGGTTGACGTGGGGTCATACTGCCGTTCGCGTACGGGTTGATAGAGATGCTCGGTTGGGGCATCGAGATATTGCTGTGGGCCAATCACGTCGGCGGACGTGGCCCAAGGCGGAATGGTTCGGCCCTGCACGTCCCAGTGCGGGAAATTGGTTGGACTCCAGCCCAGATACGTTGGCATTTTATCGCGATATGGCTCGTCCAGGTACTTGTCGTAGACCTCGCCCATCTCAATCACGTGCAGGTCGCTGTCAATGACGCGAAAGCCATCTTTCATGGTCTGTCCTTTCTTCACTGGAGGTAGGCGCAAATGTCGGACAAGCTCTTGATCTCTATACACCCAACTGACTGGCGAGATCGCCAAAGTCAGTGGCATGAATCTGAAAGGCCGGCTCCGGTGTGGTATCGACCGGACGGTCCGGACCATGCTCCCCTGGCCGTGGCACGAACGCGGCCTGTAAGCCCACGGCTTGAGCGGCGCGCAAATCATTTTTGTGTGCGGCTACCATCATCACTTCCGCCGGTTGCAAACCGAGCAAGTCTACCGGTCCCCGGTACGTCTCCGGATCGGGCTTGTAATGCTTGACCAATTCGGCCGAGAGGATGCAATCCCAGGGCAGGCCGGCATATTTGGCCATATGGGTCAGGAGGGCGACATTGCCATTGGAGAGGGTAGCCAGGACGTAGCGCTGTTTGAGGCGGGTGAGTCCGGCAACCGCATCGGGCCAGGCGTGCAGACGGTGCCAGACCCGGTTCAGGTGATCTTTGTCGGCTTCGCTCAAGCCGGTCATGCCGAACTTGGTGAGCAAGTCGTCCAGGATCATCCGATGCAGCGTGTCGATGTTCGTCCATGGCAGCTCGCCACGGCGTACGCGGTCCATGGAGGGGCCATAGCCGCCACGCCAGGCGTCGGCAAAGCCCGCCCAATCGGCGCTGATGCCACGTGCCGCACCGAAATCCGTGCATGCACGGATGATGCTGCCGCGCCAATCCACCACCGTTCCGAACACGTCGAACGTGAGTGCTTTGACCTCAGAGACGGCCATGCGAATCGTCCTTTCGTTTACAATAGAGGGGTGATGACCTGACGTAGCGTCGCAAGATCGATGGTCGGCTGACTCCCATCCGGCCGGTTGAAAAAATGCAATGCCCGCCGGCCCTGCTTGTCGAAGATAAAGAGGGTGGGGATCCGGGTAATGCCGCCGAATTGTTGTGAAATCGCCTCATTGCCTTTGACAATGGTAAAGGGCGGTTTGGTGAGTTCCAAGTAGGTCATGAGTTGGCCATCATTGGACAAATTGTCAAAATTTTCAAACAGATTGACCCCAATGATGGCAACGCCCCGTTGATGATAGGCCGCGTAGATGTCCCGTAAGTGTGCAAATTCCTCACGGCAGGGATGGCACCAACTGGCAAAAAACGTCACCACGACGACTTTCTCAGCGAATGTCTGATTGCTCACGCGGTCGCCCATGACGTGCGGCAGGGTCTTGAGCGTGCTTTTGATCGCATCCGTCAAGACGACTTGCCGGGCGTTGTCCGCCGCCGCTGGCAGGGCTATCCAAACCGCTGCCATGGTCAGGAGGGCCAGGAGCCATCCGACTCGTAATTCATGATGCATCATGCCTTCCTCCGTGCTGACGCTGTACGCCGGCAACCTTAGCTTGCCTAGGGGGAGGTGTCAAGCGGGCTGCCGATCCGCTCCCCTGGACATATCTGGTCTGTGAATGGGCAAGCGTTCAACGTTAGAGGAAACGACGAGGAGGGCATATATATTCGGCGTCGGCTGCATGCAAGGACCTGGTGGGCGCGTCATCGGCCTCGAAGGTATGATGCGCGTGCCCTGCGCTTGGCGCGTCCTGGAAAATAATCCGACCGGAATGCAGCATGGACACCACGGTTGCGACCACGATATCGTCTTCCTCCGGTGCTACGGCGGCCTGCAATGCTGCGATCAGATCATACAGGGTCGTCATACGTGGGGGCGCTGGATGCTTCTCGAAGGGCGTTATGACGGTCTGCATGGTGTCATGTCCTTATATCCTTTAGGCGGCCAGGAAGCGCTCGGCTTCCTGGCGGTCGGGATAGAGCAGATGCTGGCGCAAGGCCGTGCGCAAGGCCTGGTGCGCACGATCCGTCTGACCTAAACGCGCCCACGCTTTGCCCTCCCAGTAATGGGCGATGGCGGGCTGGCAAGGCCTGAGTTTATGCGCCAGATTTATGGCTGTTTCCCACCATTGTTGGGCTTTTGAGACGTTGCTGAGCGCTCCATAGCTCTCACCCAGCCACACCGCTGCTGGCGTCGATTGCGCATAGCCGTCCTCTTGTGGACGCCATGTCCAACCTGCTTCCAACGCTGCAATCGCCTCGCCATGTTGGCCTGCCAGGGCCAGCACCGAACCGTACTGAAACCAAGCTTGGGCGAGGCGGGGCTGAAGTTCGGGCGCGCGCGCCGCAATCGCACATGCATGTTTGGGTGCACCGTACCCGCGCAGTAAGGTATACCCTGCTGTTGTACACGCATTCCAGTGTGCGGGAAACTGTTGCAGGAGCGTGTGGACGAGCGGTTCCAGTTCGGACAGCTTGTTGGCCGCAAGCAGGATGGCGCAGGCGGCTTGGAGGATGGCTGCATCGTGCGGCTCTAATACATAGGCGTGCATAATCGCAGCTGCGGCGGTTTCGAAAAAACCGCCGCGGAAGTGCCATTACGCCGCGTCATACCAGCCTGCGGGGGAGGTGGGGTGTTGGGTGGTAAATTGTTGTAGTTCTGTCAACCCCCGGCGCCATTCACCTCGGGACATGTGATACTGGACCCGTGACGCATGCGCTTCAGGAGAATGGGGAGCGAGCTGCAAGGCGCGGCGAATGAGCTGTCGGCTTTGTGTGCCTGTCGGGCCCCGTCCTTGCCCCATGTCGGTGAGATGATTCGCCAAGTGGGTCAGGGCCAACACATTGTCGGGATCGAGTTCCACGGCTCGGGCTGCACGTCGTTGGGCCTCTGCATCGCGTCCCACGGTCTGCAGGGCATCGTGACTATACGTTAATGCCACGAGGTCGTCCGGATGGTGTTGTAGAACTGTGTCAAACGCCTGAAGCGCTTCGAGGGGATGGGCTGCCTGCATATGGGTCAGCCCCAGGGCATGCCAGTGTGCTAGGTTGGCAGGTTCTAAGGCAGAGGCGGCCTCGAAGGCCTGCAGCGCGCTTTTGACATGCCGGCGGCAAGCTGCGATGAGCCCTTCTAGATGATGCTGTGAGGCTGGGTTGCGGGCCAAAGACATGGCCCGTTCATAGGCGGTGATCGCATCTTCTGTACGGCCAATCGCGTCTAACATCTGCCCAAGACGTAACCAGACCGCCAGGCAATCCGGGCGCTTGCGCACCACCTGGCGGTACGCGGCCCTCGCTTCGTCCCACTGTCCCATCGTGTACAGCATGTCGCCGAGGGCTCGATATTTTTTCCATCCTCCGGGATGTTGTCGTACATACGTGCGTAAGGTGTCAACTTTTTGCTGCTGTCGCCTCGGTTTGTGATCCAGCGTGAGGTACAGGTGCTTTTCGACCTCGCCGGGGAGAAAGACACGGACCGCACACGTCGCGGCGCTCTGAGCTGTTATTTCCTCGCAGGCCGCGTGTGCGCTAGACGTGAGTTCCGGCTCCGTGTCAAGCGGAGCCGTCGTCAGAGTCATGGGCGCAGGCGCGGTCGACAGCGCGTTCCACTCGTCGGAGCAGTACGGGGTCAATTGCACTTGCATGAGGACACGCGCTTGTTGGATGCGCTTGCGAACCGTGTCAGAGCGGAGGTGAAGTTGCGCCGCAATGTCGTCATAGGGCATTTCATGGACAAAGCGCAGGAGTGAGGGTGCACGCAGCCGAGACGGCAGGCTTTCAAACGCACGTCGTATGCATGTGCCGAGCTCATCTCGGAGAATGGTCTCCTCCGTCGATTCCTGCGCGGATTTTGCCGTACGCTTCCCTTCCGTGAGACCTGTCGTGACGCCTTGCACATATCTGACATGTCTCTGGCGTGCCTTCCAGACGTCCGTACAATGGTTGTGAAGTATCCGAATCATCCAGTTTTTGGCACATACGATGTCTCGGGGGGTCTTGATAAGGTGTTGCCAAGCTTTTACACTGCTGCTGCTTAGGGCGTCTTCGGCATCCGCCAAGTTGGCTCCCATCCACTGGAGACTGTAGCGAGAGAGGAGTGCGTTGCCGTACATGTCCCATAAGCGCCAGAATGCTGTGGTATCACCCTGTGTGATGTGTCGAAGGAGAGTCTGTTCCTCTACGGTGGTTGCCCCGGATGTGATGATATCGACAGAACCGGAATCGGTGTTCGTAGGTGTCATGAATGGCCTCCAAACCTACCGTTTGCCTTGAGGTTGGCATCGCCGGGAACGGGCTGACTCTCAAAGGGTGAAAAGATTGGCCTTGCCAGACATGACGATTTCCTGCGCAATTCCTGCTCTTTTGCTGCTATCCTCCGTATCCTGGTCTGATCATTTGCGATCGAGATCGCCCACCACAAAGATTATCCCTCATTACGCATGCAGAATGCGGGATGTCAGAGTAGCGAACACGCAAAGCGTGAGTACAGTGAAAGTCATGAGGCCGTGGCAGGGAGATCGCAAGGCAGACCTGAGCAGTTAGTAGGAAGGATTGCGGGCAGGCCATAACCCCAAGCGATGGATTACCAGCAGGTACCCAGGAAAGGCGAGCATCCGAGTTCGTGCGCCCGTTGTTGGGCGCGCTCCGCATATATTGGGACGTGCAACTCCGTGAAGAGATTGTAGGCCGCCGTCAAGTGCATCATCGTCGCCTGATGGTTTCCCTGGAGATGTGTGAGATCGGCCAAGTCCAAATGGGTCCGTCCCGCTTCGAAGCGGACTTGCAGCGCGTCAAACGTGCTGAGCGCCTCCCTGAAATGACGTTCAGCTGCGACGAGAGCATCGGCGGCCCGTGAAATGCGGCCCAACGTACGTTGAGCCCAGGCCACGCCAGTGCGATAAGCCGTCTCTTGTGCCACCGATAACCCCTGTTGGGTCAGGTCATGTGCGGTATCGAGTTCATCACGTAGCCGATAGGCTTCACTCAAGAAAATCGTGTACAACCCCTCGAGTCGCCGCTGGTGAAATTGGCGCATGCGTTGTACGGACTGCTGCAGCAACGGTATGGCTTCGGCGGCATCGCCTTGCTCGAGGTAGGCATAGCCTAACCAACCTAAAGACAAGGCAGCGCTGAGCGGATCGGGCGCCTGCTCGAGGCTACGTTGGCACGCTTCGGTGCCCTCTTCCCACCTTCCGCACGTTGCCTGAGCCCACCCCGTCAGCCAATCGGCGAAGGATAGGAGCTGTGGATCTCCCAAGGCTGTACCCATGGATCGGGTTTGCTCCGCGGCTCGCAGGGCGCTGGCAAAGTCTCCGATGAGAAGCGTATGGAGCCCAAGAACCAGATAGGCCATGCCAAGTTGGGAGCGCGCTTCCGGCTGCTGCAGTAAGGACACGGCGCGTTGGCTGAACTCGACGCCCTCAATCAGACGTCCGGACCGGTATCGTTCCCTGGCCAACACATAACACGCCTGCCCCATCGTTGTTTCGTCCTGGCATTGGGCCGCTAACTCGAAGACGTGTTGGGCGTGTTGGGCTGCGGCCTCCCACTCTCCCAGGCTGCTATAGGTCTGAGCCAAGAGCAGGGCGTGACGGCTGCCTCGCCAGGTATCCTGCGGCTGATCGAAGTGCTCGCGATGCTGCGTGAGGAGGGTTGCCGTTTCCTGATAGTGCCCCAAGGCCACAAGGCATTCAGCCTGGCGCAGGATGAGATCGAGTCGGTAAGGGATCTGTTGGTCACGCGGCAGGTGTTCGACATGTACAAGCGTCTCCCGCAAAGCGGCTACCGCTTCTGCATGACCCCCTTTGTCGGCTGCGACCTTAGCCAAACGGGTCAGAGACGCAACGGCTTTGCCGGCCTGCTCGGTGCGAGCGTCATGATGCGCCAGGAGATCCGATACGTCCTCGAGGTGATCGGCGTAAAGCACATGCAAAGCCTGACTGACCGCGGTATGGAGCATGGGGCGATGCATCGGCAGGATGCTATCGTAGGCAACCTCCTGGATGAGCGTATGTTTGAAGGCATAGACCCGCTCCTCGACGCCGCTTTGTACATAGCACAAAGCCCGTTGTCCAAGCTCTAAGAGCCACGCCTCCAGCGTGTCAGCGTCCGGCCAGGATGCCTGCAAAAGGCGTTCTGAAAAGGTAGACCCCAGAACGGCTGCGGTTTGAACGAGCCGCCTGGGTCCCTCCGGAAGCTGGTTCAGCCGGGCTCTGAGCACATCTCAGACATTGTCCGGGAGTGTCGTGTCTGGCCCGGGCGCCTCGTGTTCGATGATGAGTCGAGTCAACTCTTCCAGCAATAGGGGATTCCCTGCGGCCTTTGTCACAACATTCTGCTCCAAGTCGGCCGTTACGATGGTCTGGGCTAAACCCGCATGGAACATGCGGAGACTCTCACGGGCCGTCAGTGGCGCCAGCGTCATCTGTGTCACAACCGACGTTTCCATCCATGCGGGCCGATATTCGGGATGGCAGGTTGTGAGGAGCAAGATCGGCGCATGGGCGAGATTCGTCATTAGGGACACCAGACAGTCTTCCGATGCGCTATCGATCCACTGTAGGTCCTCGATCGTGGCGATAACCGGCCGCTGGCGGCTGCTTGCGAGGAGCATATGGCATAGTGTGGTAGCGATTCGCACCCGAATGAGATTCGGCTTCAGCGCCGTGAGCTTGTCCTCGCCTGACTTGATCCCGAGTAAACGCAGGAGATACGGTGTTCTCTCCTCGGGGTCCATGCCCATCTCTCGCAGATGGTTGGACACCTGCGCGGTCACAGCCTCCGCGCTGCCCTCTGCCATGATGCCGCAGTTTTGGCGCACGATGTCGAGCCAGGGCAGGTAAGGCATGCTGTGACGGTTGGAGAAACCCCATCCCTCCAGATACGTCACCCGCCCTGACCTGAGGCTTTGCCGGAACTCATAGAACGGGCGTGATTTGCCGGCACCGGGATGGCCGACGAGCCCTACGGCACGTCCATGGCCGCTCTCCACCTGCTCCAACCGCTCATGAAGCATGGCGAGTTCTTGCTGTCGCCCCACAAAGGGACTCAGCACACGCTCAGGGTGTGGTGCTTGTGGGGCGATAGGGCGAACGGCGGGCGCCTGATCGGCATCGCTTGAGCGTTGCTCGACAGGCGCCACAAAGCGATAGCCGTAGCCATGCGAGGTCTGGATGATCCGCTGTGTCTGCCCCGTGTCACCCGTAGCCCGACGTACCAACCTGATGACCCCTTCCAGCGTCGTGTTGGCGATAAACTGATCGGGCCACACCTGCGCGCACAGCTCGTCCTTGGAGACGACACGGTCGCGCTGTTCCAAGAGATAGTGCAACACCTTGAACACGCGCGGCGGCAGCCGCGTGGTTTGCGCTCCGCGCTGTAGGGTATAGAGCTGTGTGTCGAGTCTACAGTCGCCAAAGAGGTAGATCATGAGCAATTACCAAACATAGCTCAGACAGATAGTTCTGTGGATACACTCTCGGATTGATCGGCCTGGCTCCTGAAACGCGCGGTCGTGGCACGTCTATATACTCAGGTGTTAATAGCCATGCTAGGGCATCATACTGGCTCTGCAGTCAGATGTCCATACAGGCTGGCAGGACATCGATCCGGATGACGCTATGAAAGGTTGTAAAACCATCAGAGGCTACAAACTCAAAAAATTCACACATTGCCTTTGGCATTCGTCGTATAAATAAATCGAGGGGCGGTGGCGCCTGTAAATCGGACGGAGTTATACATCTTTTGAGGTGTGAAAAGATTATCCGAAGATGTGTGTCGAGGCGTTGGAAACTCAATCAAAAGTTTTTTGGAAAAAATTCTAATGTGTTAGAAATAGTTTTCAAGTAGTAAAAATAAACTTATAAAAGAGTATTAAGGTTGATATAAGAGAGAATATGTAGATCTATAAGCATATAGAAGATTACCTTGACAAGGCATAAAGGTGTGACTAAAATCTATCACTAGATTGAAGAAAGTAAGACTGGGGTGCGTGAAAATTTCTTTGACCCCAGGCATCGTTTCCTCGAATAGGAGTGGGCGTCATGGACGGAACAGCCGAGAGGCATAAGGGTGACCATCCTGCGAGCTTGGTCCAGCCGATTCCTCCCTTTATCGGTCGCCGAAAGCAGCTGGACTGGTTCGCCCGCTGCATACAGAGCGTGATAGCCGGTCACCCTCGCGTCGTGCTGATCCCGGGCGAGGCTGGCCTTGGTAAAACCCGGCTCCTCCAAGAAGTGGGGGCAGAGGCTGTACGCCGCGGACTTCAAGTCTACCTGGGCCGAAGTGATGAAGAACTCGCGCTTCCCTATCTGCCCTTTGTCAAAGTGTTAACCATGTTATGGGAGCAAGTTCTCAAGAACGTGCCGGGCGCTCTCGACGCCGACGCGGAGATCATCCGCCATTTTCTCTATCAAGACAGAGCGGGCGCCTTCCCTACTGGCTCCTCGATCCCTCCCTAAGCCAAGGAGGATAAGCTCCAGCTGTTTCTTTCGGTGTCGCACACCCTTATCAAGCTGGCCCAGAGTGCTCCGGTCCTCATCGCGATAGACGATCTCCAATGGGCTGGCCAACCCTCTTTAGACTTGTTCGGTCACATTGTCTTTGCGGTCGCGGATACTGCCGCGCGGGAATCGATACCGCTTCTCATCATTGGCACTTACAGGCCGATGGAGCCAGAGGCGCGTCTGGCCCGCCTGATCGCGCGTCTGCAGCGTGAAGGGATCTGCCAGACCCTCGAACTTTCCGGCCTCGACGAGCCCGAGATTTATGGACTTCTGCAGGGACTGGGGCTGGGGCGTCCGTCTCATCAACTCATCACCACGGTCAGTGAGGCCACGCAAGGGAATCCGCTGTTCGTCCAAGAAGTTGCCTATCATCTGAGACAACAGGACGCGCTCCAGGAGCTGGGCGGTTATGTGGTGACGACAGCTCCTGCCGCCAGCCTGCGGCTGCCCGAGCAGGTTACCGGCGCCATCCTCGCCCGTACTCAGGGACTCAGTGAAGATTGTCGGCGAGTACTTGTTTTGGCCTCTTTCCTCGGGGAGAGCTTTTCCCTCCGGTCTTTGGGTACGACGAGCAACATGGATGAGGATGCGTTGTTGAATCTGTTAGAGGAGGGAATGCGTCAGGGCCTGCTCTTGAGTCAAGGACAAGGATTTCAGTTCACGCACGCATTGATTCAGCATATCTTTTACAACGAGCCCAGCGTGGCCCGGCGTCAGCGACTCCACGCTCAAATTGCCCGGATCCTGGAGCGCCTTTATGCGGATCGCCTCGATGACCACGTCCTGGAGATTGCCCATCATCTGGTGCGTGCCGGTTCCGTTGCTGAGGCGGAAAAGGTGCCAGAATACGCTCGTCGAGCCGGTGATCAGGCCTTCGCGTTTTTCGCCTGGACCGAGGCTGCCGACTATTACGAAGCGGCGCTGTCGACCCCTGAGTCCACGACTCGCCTCGCCGTCCATGACCGGGCCGAGTTGCACTATCTGGCTGGCCTGGCTCGCTATCGCGATATGGATGTGGGCCCTAGTCTGGACCACTACGAAAAGGCCATTGAGGCTTACCGACTGGCCGGTGACGTGCGAGGGCTAGCGCAGGCACTGATGGAGAAGACTCACGCCCACTTTACCCTCGCCTCTGTCGCATACGGGACGCTCGTCGATGTGCAACCGCTGGAGGCGGCCCTTGAAGCCTTAGGCGATCAAGAGGCCCAGCTCCAGGGGTGTATTTGGGCAACGATAGCCGAAGCCTATTGGACCGCGAGGCAGCCGGAAAATGCCAAGCAGGTCGCCCAGCGTGCCTTAGAGATTGGCCGGCATCTCGAGGATGACCGGCTCTGTGTTCGCGCACTGCAAGGATTGGCGCTGGCGCAAACGCAAACTCTGCATGTCAAGGAAGCCCTGGAGAATTGGCAGGCAGCCTTGTTCCATGCGCAGCGGGCCGATGACCTCTGGCTCCAGGGCTGGCCGATTCCAAGGATGGCTTTGATTTTGGTGCGGTTGGGGCGGCTGGATGAAGCTGAGACCATGGCGCTGGAAGCCTGCGAAGTCATCCGGAAGACCCAAAGTTGGGGTGATTATTCCATGGCTTTGGCCGCCCTGGTATCTGTCGCCGTCATCCGGGGAGACTTTGAAGCCGTGGAAAGGTACACCCATGAAACGATGCAGGTCGTGTCTCGCTCCCGATACCCCTGGAGTGCTGTCTTTGCTCTTCCTGCGCTGGCTTGCGCTCGGACCCTGCGTGGCGCCTGGGCTGCAGCGGAGGACGCGCTCGACATGCTGGTGCAGCCGGGTAGCGTGTTTGAAAACGTGGGAGCCACCCTGCACACCCATGTGCAGATATATCGTCAGCTGTTGCGTGCTTACACCTCAGAGATTCTAGGTGAACCGATGTCAGCGTTGGCAGCAGATTTGTTGCCCGCTGGCGGGATCGATGCCTCGACACTCGCCCCCTGCAGCGCCCTCGTTGAGATGAGTGACCTGATGGCTGTGCCGACTCTGGCGGAGCCCCTCTATCAGGCGCTCACTTTAGCTGCGGAGCGGGGTGTGCTCTTTTCGACCGAGTGGGCGTTTCTGATCCCTCGCATCCTCGGTGTCGCCGCGGCTTCATGCCGTTGGTGGGATACAGCGGAAGCGCACTTTCAGGAGGCCATCAACGTGATGACCAATATTGGGGCGCAACCGGAGCTGGGACGGTCGTGCCTCGACTACGCGCGCATGCTGGCTGCCCGGGGCGGCCGCAGTGATCGCCACCGCGCCATTGAGTTGGTCAGTAAGGCTGATCTGATCTTTAGCGAGTTCGACATGGCGCCCTTTACGAGGCAAGCGGCGCAGCTTGCCGAGGCGTTACAGCCTCAAATCCCCCTGGTTTTGAGGCAGCATACCGCTTATTCGAACAATCTCGTCAAGCAAGAGGTGGAAGCCCTGGTGAGTATCGCCTGGGACCGTACTAACATTTTAGGGTAGGAGGATATGTGTTGTCTGTCAGCCCGCCGCCAGCAAAGGATGAGGTTTCGCCAACCGTGCCCATGCGGCTCCGAAGCGCCTCTGGGCGGGTGTCCATGACAGCGAATGGAAGTAGAAGAGGACATGGGACGGAGCCGTGTGGTTTGCTGTCCATGTTGTGAGAAGAAACTCAGAAGTTCTGGTGACAAAAGGAGAATACCATGCCAAGTATGCCCGGAATTTTTGCCAAGGTGCCCATCACCAAGAGGGTGGATGATCTCTCTCAGGTCTTTCTTGATCATCTCAAGTGTGACGAGTTATTTGAGACGTTCCTGCAAGACCTGGAAAACTCCCAACACGGGGACTATGTCCAAGTCCTTGTTGACTACGGCATCGTTTTGCCGGGCACAAAGGAAGGGAGCGAAGAATACCACCTCCGCAACGACTGGTTCAACGAAAACAAGCAGGGGTGGTGGCCAGAGGCCGGACCCGTCAAGGACATCCACCGGCAAGGCATGATCGAAGCCTTTCGGGAGTCCAAAATGCGGAGACTGCCGATCGACTCGTACTGGATATGTGCGGGTCAGAATCCGTTTGTTGTCGCCATAGGTTGGAATGACCGGCAGGTGACCCGCATCATCATATCGCCGGCCTCCCCCGAGCACCTGCCTCCCAAACGCCTGACGCAAGTGATGGACGTCTTGGTTGTCAAGCGCGAGGAGCGGCGGCTGGATGAGATTACGGTGCGTCGGGACGGCGAAGGCAACCTGAGCGACCTGCAGCACAACCCGGTTCAGACCGACGAATTGAGGGCACTTGACATCGATTTCCCCGACGGGCAGGTGACCACGATCATGCTCAGAACGCTCCCATATACAGAACTTGCATATTCGCCTCCGGAGTGATCCGGGAGTCCTGTTGAGGAGGAGCCACAGCGGTGCGACGGCGCCAAGGGTCCGAGGCCGCCTGAGATGTGGGGTGGCCTCACCCTTCGAACCGGCGTGCACCTAGATATTAGGCGATGCGCCTTTTGCGTAGTGTAAGCAGCTCCTGGGCGCGTTTGACAGCCGCCGCGGCATTAATCCGGCCATAACCATAGTGGGCGCTCCAGCCTCTTCTATCATAATTCGCAGTGGCTTCGTCGATTTTATCGCAGGTATCATGCATGATTGCCCGAACTTGTTCAGCCGTGAGATTGTTGTTCACGCTGAGCATGAGCGCCGCCACACCCGCTGCTAATGGCGTGGCCGACGATGTCCCGCCGAAGCCACTTGCATCCGATGCCCTGCAATAGTCGCCACCGGGTTGTGGGTTGTATCCAAATCCCCCCTGGACATCGGTCGTCTCGATCCGTAGCGTTCCGCCGCTGCTAGGCGCGACAAAGTCGATGCCATCGCCGTATTGGCTGTAGTCAGCACGAATGTCTTCATTCGTGCTCGCCCCGACTGCAATCGTTTCAGGCAGGTTCGCGGGGTAGCTCAGCCCATCGGTCCCGTCGTTACCCGTAGCAAAAAATATCGGAATGCCTCTGCCGCCCCGCCCTTCTCGGGCCGCTTTTTTGATCGCCTCGGAAAGCGTCTGGTTGCTTGAAAGACGCCACGAGCAAGAAATGATCTCCCCCCGGGCCGCGGCCCAGTCAAAGGTCTCTGCCCACACAGCCCACGTGTGCGCACCTGCGGCGCGTAATGGGACAATGCGGCACCCGGGCGCGATGCCGACAACGCCTTGATCGTTTCCCACCGCCGTGATCACCCCAGCACATGCGGTCCCATGGGGCCCGAGGTTGTTGGAGGCATCGTCATCATCATTATCGAAATCTTTACCGGGATCCATGTTCGCTTGAAGATCCGGATGGTTAATATCAACACCGCTATCGTGAACGACCACGCGGATACGGGATGAACCGGTTGTGATTTCCCAGGCGATAAGCGCCTTCACATCGGCGCCTACCACGCCTTGACTTTGCCCAGTGTTATGCAAATGCCATTGATTCTGAAACAACGTATCACCTGGCAACGACGCGGCGGCATAGACCGCTGCCTGTAACACATTCGGCTCGGCAAAATCGACCCCTCGTTCCTCCGCCAGGGCGTTGACGACATCCAAGGGGGCGTCTTCATGCGTATCTGCCACGCGAATGCGCCAGATATTTTTGGTATCGTCAACCACCGTACAGTTGAGTTTGCCGCACAGCGCCCGTCGTGCCGCGTCATCCGTGCCGCCTGCAAAGCGCACGAGTACTTCGTCTGTGAGGAACAATTCGTGGCCATGTGCATCCAGGAAGGCGCTACGGGTACAATGCACGTCACCATAGCTACGAATGTCTTCTAACTTGTTCGGCTCTCCGCGCACAACCAGGATATTTTTGGGGACCGCCGTCTCTATCGCTAATCGACTCGACCGGGCCAAGCGAGCCGCGACATGGCCAGGGTGATGGTTTCTTGCAGGGACGACGAGACGTGCAGAGTGCAGACGCTTCAGTGAGTATGCTTTGCCCCCTACAATGTAAAAGCGGGTTTCTTTGTCCATAGAGGTTTTTCCTTTCCACTTGTCTACTGCTAGGCAACGAAATTGAAGGGACCCCATCATGAGTCGATGTTGTCGTGCGTTGGAAAGCCGTCACTGGCCTTCCCTTGCATAGTACAGACGAAGTTTGTTGGCTATTGGTGAAATTTGTGAGTTGCCCGCTCTTTTTTCAGCAACGACGGCCAGCGGGCGCTACCCACCCGAAGCGTTGGGGACACGCGAGTGGGGTGGTCTTCCGGTCGTTCGCCCGATGCGCCAACGAGGGGGAGGAGGGGGAGGAGATGTCGCCATCAACAGAGAAGATAGGAACACAGATGATGCCTCACGCCAGCAAGCCCAACAGATCCTCCCGCGTCAAGGCCGCTGCCTGATCCGTCCCATCCAAAACCGCTTCCGCGAGCAGACGCTTGTGTTGTTGCAGCGCCAGGATGCGTTCCTCCACCGTATCTTGTGCGATCAGCCGTGTGACCAGCACCGGGCGCTCCTGGCCAATGCGATGCGCGCGGTCAGCCGCCTGGTCCTCTACAGCCGGATTCCACCAGGGATCGAGAAGAAAGATGTGATCGGCAGCCGTGAGGTTGAGGCCCGTACCGCCGGCGCGGAGGGAAATTAGCATGACGGGAGGACCAGCTGCGTCCTGGAATTGGTGCACCACGCCAGCCAGGTCTCGAGTCGACCCGTCTAGCCCGAAGTTCCTCCCGTGATTCGGCGACAACTTGTTGAAATAAAAACTCAAAAGCCTGAAACGAATCGACCT
>CBCXVS010000137.1:0-19046 GCA_965178525.1 uncultured bacterium
AAATGGACTTTTGAATTGGGCCAACCTGTTGATCTACTTAACCCTCCGCCTATTCTGCCAGGGGAACTTCGGGCTAACGTTGGCATTGAGGCTGTCGCACCGGGCGTAAACCAACAATTGCGAGTGGTCGGGATCGTCGAAGTTGATCCGATCGCGGGCGGAACTGAGCGTCCGGGACATCGACGTATTGATATTGCTCTGTGACAGGAAACGGGAGAACGCCGTATCCTCTTTTTGCGCCAGGTGGGAATGGATGAGGAGGCGCAGATAGCGGCTGCGCAAATCGCTGGAACTCCGAAAGCGTTTCTGCAACGGCAGGCCGAAATCTTCGGCATTGATCCCTTCGCTGGTGTGATCATTGTGGCAGTTGAAGCATTGCCGCACCAGGGCTTGATAGGCTTTTTGCCCGGCCACGTTGCTAGTATAGCCGTTGCCTTGCGTGTCAAACGCGATACGGTCGGAGAGACCTACCATGGACTGCGTGGTGGAGTAGGTGATCAATGCCTGCATCTGGGCCGGTGTCCAGTGTTGGGTGTGGTCGTATTGCGCGTTGATGGTCGCGATGGCGTCGACGATGCGCGGATCAAATGTGGCGCCATAATCTCCGAAACGCGTCAAGTCGCGGCTACGGTCATCCGGGAATCCCGGCTCTTCCGGCCGACTCAGGTCATCGCCCAACAGCAAGGCCCACAGGAACGGCGCGGCATGATAATTGTCATCAAAGCCCATGGGATTAATGGAATTGTTGATATACGGCGCCACCTCCTCCGTTTCACGGAGTTTGTGTGCGCCGCGGACGAGGGCGAGCCAGGCCGGACTCTGGGAGCGTGCGCCGGTCGGGTTCGAGAGATCCAATGGGTGCCGCGAGTCGTGGCAATCGGCACAGGCGAGGCCGCTGCGGGTCTCGGTCGTGGTAAACAGAGGCATGATGTCCCGGTGGAAGTCCGGCGCCGCGCTCTCGGCATCGTAGCCGCTCGCATCCTGCACGCCGGAGAGGTCGTCACCTTGCATCTTCTGCGAGGCGACGGTCTCCAACGCCTTGTATCGATCAATGTTTTCCTGCGAGCGTTCCTGATGACACTGATTACACGCATTGACCCGATTAGGCACGAAGCTGATCTCTTGCCGCTCCGCGCGGATCGGAATGTAGAGGTACGAATCCTGATAGGGAAAACTTTTGTAGAGTTTCCAGATGTAGAGACCGGGGTTCAGGATGGCGCCGATGGAGCCGTCATTTTCGAGTTCCAGGAAGGTGCTGGCGGGTACCGACAATTCCGGTGAGCTGCTCCACCCCAATTTGCCAATGGCCTGGGAACTCGAAAAGGTGTGGGAGGGGATAAAAAATTTCAGTCGGAGATCCTCGGGCAACATCCCATTGGTTTGGTGTTGCACGCCGTTGTCCGATTGCGTCAAATTTTGCACGAGAAAGCCGGCATGGCTATTAAGGGCGAGGTTGGTGAACGAGGTGCGGCTTTCGCTGATATCGCCTTCGTTCGGCGCGGCGATGCGGCGCTCTGGCGGATAGAAGCTGCGCGGCTGAACGAAGTGGAGATCGTCATGGCTCATGATGAGCGTGCGGACGCCAGCGGTGGTGTCACCGTTTAGGTCGGTGGGATAGTCCTTGAGGTAAATGCCGTAGCTCCGCTCCTTGGTCTCCCGATAGGCATAGACCATACTTTCGTCGTTGTAATGCTCTGGATTACGGGCGATATGCATCCCATCATCGTGCACTTCCAAAGGGACGCGGTCGCTGCGGAGATCGAAATGCTGCCGCCGCGTCATCATGACGCTGCCGTCGGCAACGAAGCTCGCGCGCCCCTGGGCCATGAGAATATACCGGTTGTAGGGGCCAGACTTGATTTCCCGGGCTTGGAAGATATTGGCGGCGCTGCGGTCGGTGGCGGATTCCTGTCCAAAGAAGGTAAAGTTATCGCTGCCATCCACCTGGATTTTCCACAAGGCGAAGCGGTTGGTGGTCTGTTGGTGTTCCCACTGCGTAAAGACGACGAGACGCATGCCGTCCTCGAGGTCGATGGCGAGCGGTTCCGTTTGGTGTGAATTGTTGAAGCCGATGCGTTGGGTATCACCGCTTTCGGCGTCCAGAATATGGATCAGGGGTGTGGCGTCACGATCGTATTCATCGAGCAGGACGCCATCCGGCGGCCCCCCGTAATTCAGGGGGAGTTCGGATGCCTGCACCGATTTGGCGACAAACAAGACCGGGTGGCCGGTGTCCTGGTCGTCACCGACATAGGTGGGATGGATGAAATGCACGGTGTTGTCGTGCGTGATCTTGCGGAAGGTAAAGGTGGTAAAATCGAAGTCGTAAATACCCAAATGGGTATCGCCCTCACGGCGCATCGAGACGTAGAGACTCTGGCCATTGGGCGCGATGTCAAAGCTGTGAACGCGAATCTTTTCGGTGTCCTGGCAAGTTTCGTCGAGCAGGGGCAGAAGCTGCCAGCTTTGCACCGTGCCGTCTTCTAACTTCCGGGAGACGAAGAGCTTATCCTCGAAGCCATCCCCGCTATAGCCTTTGGTGGGGAAGCGCAGATCGTTGCGCTCATCGAGCTTGGACCAGCCGATATAAAAGATATCCGGATGCAGGCGCGCATCACTGGCAAACCGTGGCGGGCTTTGCGGCACGTAATCTTTGCCGTCGAGTACCGTTTCCAGGACGGCGCACTGTGTAATATCCGGCGTTCCGCCACCCTCGGGGCCGGCTCCTGTGTCGATGACCGGATTGTCTGTCCGAATACAAGCGTGTAAGACAAAGGCAAGGAGCCAGAGCAAGGGCAAGAGCCGTTTCATGATCCGTCCTTTTAGTGCGCGACATGACATACGTCTTCATAGCATGCGGTAAGGGGAGGGCAAAAAATGTGCCATTTTTTTTGTGTATGTGGTGAACGCCGCACCTATCAGGCGAGGAACATTGGCGAGGTGCGCCGGGAGGACGACGTGATGCAAGGAGTTATCAGGAAAGGAGAGGTGTCAGGGAAATGGCGGCATATGCCAAGAAAACCACACAAAGAAAAATCATCATGGCCCGGTTGATCGCCTGTGCCAACCGGGTCTGGTCATAGCGTACCCCAAACCTACCGCCAGCTCGGTGGCAGGTTGCAATGGATCTCGATATCCTGGAAAATGCGACTCGATCGAGCACCGTGGGTTTTGACCCACGGTGCCATCCGGTGGATCCCATCCTCGAGGGTCATGTTTTGGCGGGCACCGAAGACGCGCTCGAGCTTACCGTGGTCGGAAAAGGCGTGCTGTACTTCCTGACGAGCGTCGAGATATCGCACGCG
The DNA here is from genome assembly GCA_965178525.1 of uncultured bacterium. GTDB lineage: Bacteria > Tectomicrobia > Entotheonellia > Entotheonellales > Entotheonellaceae > CBCXVS01. The sequence goes on from CBCXVS010000137.1 coordinate 3,306, forward strand.
ACATGCACGACCCATGGCCCGTGCCACGGTCTGCGCCAGATCGTTGACGGTATGGGGTGTATCGGCACCCACGTTGAAGACCTCGTTGCGCGCCTCTGGCATCCGGACGGCCTCGGCAATAATGGGTGCCACGTCGCTAATGTGTGTGAAGGCTCGGGTTTGCGTGCCATCGCCAAAGATCGTCATCGGCTCGCCGCGCAGTAATTGATTCATGAAGATGCCCACGACGTTGCGGTACCGATCCCCTATGTTCTGGCGTTCACCGTAGACATTGTGGGGGCGAAGGATCACGTAATCGAGGCCGAACAGGTTCTGGGAAGCGACGAGTTCTTGCTCTACCGCCAACTTGGCAATGCCATAGGAGTCTGCAGGAGTTGGCGTCATCGGCGTCTGCCCCGCGCCGTAGACGGCGATGGAGGATGTGAAGACGAAGCAGGCAATGTCGTGGTTGACCGCGGCGTTGATGAGGTTGACTGACCCAATCAGATTGTTGTTGTAGTTGAAGCGCTTGATGAAGTGGCTTAAGCCCTCAGCCGCATAGGTGGCGAGATGGTATACATAGGTGAACCCGTGCTCGGCAAACAGGCGGTCGACTAGCGTATGGTCGAGGATTGAACCCTGCACGCAGGTCGCCCCTGCCGGAACGTTCGCTGCAAAGCCGCCGCTCATGTCGTCGAGGACCACGACATCATGACTCGCGCTGAGCAAGTGTTCCGCCACGTGGGATCCCATGAATCCGGCTCCGCCTGTGACGAGGGAGACGGGCATTGGTATGACTCCTTGATTGCAGCCTCATAAATCTCAATAGATCCAGAAATATCTGGGCCTATTAATTCCTGTAAGGACCGAAACAAAACCCAATTTGTATTTTTCCTCTGGAGAATTGCCTCAAGGTCATTCTGTCCAGGTATTTATACATGCCATGTTGCCTCCGTACGTATGGTTCGCAGAGATCTTGTAAAAAGTAGATCACCCTAACGGTGTTTATGTCCACCTCAATCACGGCCATGATCCGATCATCGCGTACCGTTTGCGGCACGTTGAGGACGTGTTGGTAGGCGTTCTCAGGTACGTGTCGAGACTGGGTCAGTGCATGCTGAGGACTGAGGTAGAAAAATGACATCTGGCGACGTGATGGTGACGAGAAGAAAGAAATTTTTCAGGCGATTCGTGGCCAGGTATATGCGATAAGTGCCTCGGCAACATGAGTGACATGTTTTTTCCGGAGGATCGTGTCATGATAGTGTCCGAATCCTGATATTGCTGTATACTCATTTCCCTCAGCCATACACGCCAATACGTTCTACTCGTGGCAGCTACTATGACCGCAAAAGCCAATCCCTGGATGATATGTTCCACGCCGCAGCCACAGGCGCGCTTGCGTCTTTTCTGTTTTCCGTACGCGGGAGGCGGCGCCTCAGTGTATCGTACCTGGTCTGACGTGTGCCCGCCGGAAATAGAGCTGTGGCGTATTCAACTTCCCGGACGGGAACCCCGGCTTAGCGAATCGCTGTTTACCCGTTTGACACCGCTGGTGCAGACACTGGCCCCGATCCTCCGCCCGCATTTGCATAAGCCGTTTGTGTTCTTCGGCCATAGTATGGGGGCACTGGTCGCCTTCGAACTCGCCCGGCGCCTGCGTCGGCATGACCGTCTCAGCCCGCTGCATCTATTCGTATCGGCGCACCGGGCGCCCCAGCTCCCGGATCCCGACCCACTCACCTACCCCTTGTCTACACCGGCGTTCATCGAGACCTTGCGCCGCTTGCAGGGGACGCCAGAGGCCATCTTGCACAACGCGGAACTCATGGAGTTGATGTTGCCTGTCGTCCGTGCCGATTTTGAGCTCTGCGAGACGTATACCTATACGACAGCGGCGCCTCTGCCGTGCCCGATTTCGGCCTTTGGCGGCTTCCAAGATGAGAAGGTAAGCCGTGACGAACTTGCCGAGTGGCGCGCGCAGACGCAGAGCGCCTTCATCCTGCGGATGTTTCCCGGCAACCATTTTTTCTTACACAGTAATCAGGCGTTACTATGGCGCGTGCTCTTCCGGGAGCTGGAGCCGCGCCTGCAGCAGATGACGGAGGAGGGCGTGTCGACCGAGTCGAGGTGATATGAAGGGCCATTCCGTTTTCCACTTGTAGACGATTCCCCTTTTGGCAAAGGGGGCGAGGGGGAGAAAGGGAGGCGTTCCGGTTATCTATGCATAGGAGTTGTCATGCCGCGCCTGCGGCACCCGGAAATAAGGAAAAACGTCTTTTACTCAGTCCTCAGTCCTCAGTCCTCAGTCCTTTTTTCATAGGAGATGATGATGGCAACGGCGCCGCGAGACGACCAAGAAGATACCACCATCTACAAAGTCGTGATGAATCACGAAGAACAGTATTCGATCTGGCCGGCCGACCGCGACAACCCACTTGGCTGGCAGGATGTGGGCAAGAGTGGGCTGAAGCCGGAATGCCTGGATTACATCGAGGAAGTATGGACGGATATGCGTCCGCTCAGCCTGCGCAAACAGATGGAGGAGGCGGCGCAACGCCCCGCGCCCCCTCCGCCGCCTCCGAGTGAGGAACCCGTGGCCGCTGACAGCCGGACGGGCGACTCGCTTGTCGACCGCTTGAGCGAGGGGGACCATGCAGTGGAGGTTGGCCTGCGGCCTGACCGGACGGCGCAAGCCTTCAAAGAGAGTCTCGACCGTGACTATGTCCATATCAAGTTCACACAGACCCAGGGCGGCACCGAGTTGGGTGTACGCCTAGACCGGGAACGAAGTGATTTGAGTCAGGCCGATTTTGAAAGCGCCTCTGGAACCGTGCATGTGGAAGGGGGGCTGACTCTGAACTATGTGTCCGTGCGATGCGTGGCGGATATTGATCTGACGACGCTCAGTGGGCGGGGCCATCTGGAGCCGGTGGAAGCGTAAGGGCATGGACGGCGCCGGGCAGAGTGTGGTGCTTTTTAGGCGTTTTTAGAGCGTTGAACGTTTAAACTTATAAGTTCCTGGACAAAATTAGCGACATCGTTTTTCCAGAGGAAAAATATGAATTTAATTCTGTTCGGGCACTTAGGCGACATTTCCCGCCGGCTCTGTCCGCGTTCCTTCTATTGTGCTGTACTGAGCCAACGTATGTGGGGAGAGGCTGGGAGTTCGGGAGGGCAGGGAAGATGCTCATCAGCGGTGCCTGCGTTGCTGCCGGGATCATGTATGCGGGACTCAAAACCTTGATCAGGCAGCGATCGCAACGAAAAGCGGCTAGGATTATTACGCAAAATGGTCAGGCCAACCAGACATCCTCGCCCGTGATCGAGGAAGATCGCCACCAGGAGATCGAGGTCCAGCTCTCTCGCGCCTGTGCGATTTCCTCAATTGCTGTAGGTTTATCGATCGTCAGTGCGTTCGGTTACCCCTTGTTCGGCGTCCTCAGCGCACCTCTCACGGTGTATGGCGCGATTCCCGCCTTCGAACAAGCCTCCGCTGCCATGCTCACCGAAAATCGAAAATATATGTCGGTCGTGTGGTCCGCAGTTGTCATTGGCTCCCTCGCCACTGGGCGTTTCTTTTCGGCCGCAGTCCTTACCTGGCTCGATGATTTTGTCGTCCTGTGGTCCAATCGTTTGTCTTTGTTCAACAAACTCATTGTGGGCGAATTGGAACATCGCTACCAGCTCCTCACCCAACTCTACGGCGTCAAGCCCGCGTCCGTCTGGGTGCTGGTCGATGACGTGGGGCTCGAGATTCCTTTCTCGGAATTGCAAGTCGGTGATACGGTGGTAATGAGTACAAAAGAAGTGATTCCCGTCAGGGGTACGGTTGTCGACGGCACCGCGAGAGTCGTCCGGTGGCGGCCGGGCGGAAATGGACAACCCGAGAACAAAGAGATAGGGGATCAGGTTACGGCCTCGACCTTGATCCTATCGGGGAGTATTAAAGTGCAAGTGGAAAGTCTCTGATCGTCCCGACACCACATAGGAGGAATGTCCAATGGCTTTTGTAAGTTCTTTTTTCATCGTTGGAGGCGTTGGCGCTGTCATTTGGCAACTCAATCGCCGCAAGCAGAGACGGCTGTCAGGACAAAACGGCGACGAGGCGGTTCCCGCTGCAGCTCCGAGCGCGCCACCTGATGCCTCCCCAGCCCCAGCCGCACCGTCACCTGACCAACACGATGCGCCCGAGGCCTCTAGCGAGGAGCCTGACGAGCCCTCTCCGCCACCGGAGACGGCGGCGCCAGAACGCTAAAGCGCCTCCGCTGATACGCTCGCATCCCTGGGCCAGGAGCGTCTGTCTTGATGAGCTCAGGGATGCGGACCCGGTTTATGCCCAGCGCTTCCCCCCAGTTTATCTCTTGTGCATGATCGCCACGGGAGGCGGTTGAAAATCACGTGGCCACTGTGTCCTGTCCGTGTAGTGAGCGCCTTGCAAATCAGTCGATGCCTCGCCTTCCGTTGTGGTCAAGACCGCGTTGCTAAGATTGGCTCTGTGTAGTCTGGCGCCGTTCAAGAGGGCGTGTTTCAGGTTCGCACGGACCAACGTGGCAAAATCCAGACACCCGCCGCTGAGCATGGCTGCCGAGAGATCAGCGCCACTGAGATTGGCCTGGGTCAGATGGGCCCCTGACAGGCTGGCATGTACCATGGCGTCCACCAAATGGGCACGAATCAAGTTAGCGCCTGACAAATTGGCGCCCGACAAATTGGCGCTGCTCAAGTTAATCGAACGCAAATCCGCACCACGCAAATCCGCACCGCTCTGCTGCGTGGACGGCTCGCCCAGGTTGGCGCCCGAGAGATTGGCGCCAACCAGGTTGGCTCCTACCAAAAGTTGGCATGCATCAATTGCGCGCCGCTCAGGTTCACGCCCCACAATGCCGCCCCAATCAGACGCACGCTATTCATGACCGCTGCCCTGAGGTTGACGTTCGTGAGATTGACGCGCGTGAGAATCGTTCCGGTCAGGTCGGCGCCCGAGAGGTCAGCGCCATCGAGAATCGCTGCTGCCAAGTTGGCGTCTCGTAAATCGGCGCCAACGAATTTGGCTCGCGATAGGTTGGTTCTCACCAGGTCCGCGCCGCGTAGATTCGCCCCCGAGAGATCGGCGCCCGAGAGGTCGCTGCCCCGAAGGCGTGCCTGGGACAATAAGGCTCTGCTAAGATTGGCGTTACGGAGATCTAGGCCGCTTAACTCTCTCCCGCGTAGATTGACGCCGATGCACGTCGGAGGACACCCGGCTGGCAAGGCGGCAGACTGGCACCCCGCCACGATGGCCAGGAGCGTCGCCATCGCCATGACCGGCCGGCACACGTAAAGCGCCAGTTTGAGGGCCACAAGGTTTACAACATCAAGGTAAACAGGTGGCCACTCGGCGGTACGCCGTACGATGGCGATCAATCCTTGTAGATGCGCCGGCGGCATAGGGACGCCGTTGTTGTCCATGACCTCTTGCCTCTCGGGGAACGGTGGCGGCGGTTTAAGGCGGCGGCGCATGCATCCGGAGAGCCGGGGGCAAGCGGGTCATGGCATCCACATGGATGCCTCGCGTCTCGGCCTGACGACACACCTTGCTCCGTTGCTGCGGATTTAAGCCTTACAACACCGGATCCAGTCCCAAATGGTAACACTCATGCTGTGAGACGAAGACGCGAACTGCCGTGAGATCTGCCGACCTCAAGTCAACGCTGTGGAGGACGGCGCCGACTAACAGCGCGCCGATTAAGTTGGTTTTATACAGGTTGGCAGACGCCAATGTGCTCCCGGCCAAGCTCGCGCCGGCGAGGTTGGCCTGCGTCAAGTCCGCTCCCGTCAGGTTGGCAAGGTTCAGCCATGCCCCCGAGAGATCGGCTTTGGTTAAGCGGCTGCCGCTTAAATCGGCTCGGCTCAGGCGACTCCCGCTCAATGTGGCTTCCCGCAAATCTGCCCCGATCAGACGTGCCGCGACCAGTTCAACCCCTGAGAGGTTGGCGCCACGCAAAAGCGCTTGGGTCACATCCGCCCCGTTGAGGATGACGCCGTCAAGTCGCACTTGCGTTAAGTCAAGCCCCGCCAAGTCGGCACGAATCAGGCGCGCGCCGCGCATATCGGCGCCACGCAGGATGGCTCCACCCAAGTCCGCATCCGTCAAATCCGTCCCGAGCAGGGTGGCCTCTGTCAAGTCCGCATGTTTTAGATTCGCGCCAATGAGGCTGGCGCCTGAAAAATCCGCCGCGATCAGTTTGGTCGCACTCAGATCCGCCCGGCGCAAATTCGCTTCGATGAAGCCGGTTCCGCTCAAATCGAGACCATGCAAGTTGCGGCCTCTCAGATTCATACCGACACAGTCCGGGGAGCATCGAACCGTGTGCACGATCCAAGAGCGTGCCACAAGAATCATGGCGCCGACAAGCGCCAGGGCGATAGCAATCCGAAGGTAGAGCATGCGTTTTAAAGTCGCACCCGATTGACCCAGCAGTATGGTACAGAGAACAATCAAGCCGACGAGAGCCGAGAGGATCACGGGTATATGTATCATCTCCTGTCTCTTCAGTTCGATGGCGCATGCATTCGTGTCACCTTCAGGGTAGGGGATACACCTTCCACACGTCCGGCAACTGCCGGGCGTGTGAGTCTATCATACGTACGGGTTGGAGGGACGAGGCTGATTGATGTAGACGAATTCGGCGTCGTTATCGTGTCTTAGCTCTCCGATTGGGATGCTGCTGTGGACGGTGACACGGCTGCCGGCCCTTGTCCCACTTCCTGCAGTGCCCGCTTGAATGCCTCGTTGTCTTTTTCGGCGACCTCGTCGATCGCCCGCAAGATGAGTTGTGGCTTCTCGTTTGTTGGCACGGCATCGTAATCCGACAGCGTCACGGACGTCAAATTATTCTCCACGAGTCTGACGAAAAGTGCTTGCCCAAAGGCTTGATTCCGCCTGCTGTCCGGATTGCGCTCAAATGCCAGGAGTTGCTTGTAAACATTCAGGTCATACTGCGATACGGCCGCTTGCTGGCAGGCCCAGCAATACTGCAACACCACCTGACTCATATCTTGCGCCAGTTGAGGATTTTTGTTGAGTTTGCCCTCCACTAATTCCCCAAGTTCAAAGCCCATATCTGAACAGAATATCGCTAAGTGGTCGGTGAAGGCCTGAAGGCTGTTCTCAGAGAGCGACGCGATCCAATTTCTCACGTCCTCATTGGCTGCAGGCGCATTGGCGACCCACGTGTGAAACTGCTGCGGTAACTCGGCGGATTGCCGGTTCATCACTTTATCGTACCAGCCTTGGAGCCAACTCGTCCCGGCCTCAATACCACTGCTGATCGTTTCTTGTATCGGCTCGGTCATGGACCCCCAGGTCGGTAGTTGCTCCTGCTTCTGCAAACGCCTATCCACGACGATGGACGCCGCCCCAACGACGACCGCGAGAAGGGCCAGAGGGACAAGTACCATCATTCGTCTCCTTTTCTGAAGAACTTCCTATCCACGGCGATCGACCCGATCGTTGCCACAATGCATACAAGCAGCACAGATAGGATTCCCATAAAAACCTCCTTTAGTTTTTCGGCACGGGGAAACGACCCTCACCCCAACTCTCTCCCTCGCCAGGGAGAGGGGGTAAAATTGATGCCCAGGTACTTCGTTCCCTTTTCACGCTAAGAGCCCCTCGCCATCTACGGAGGCGGTCTTGATGTCATCAAGTCGGGCGATGAGGCATCCATCGACAGCGGCCGTTGTCTGCCGTCATGTTCATCTAGTTTCGGGAGGGGCAGGATCAACGGCGTGTGACTGGGTACCAGTATGGCGTGCAGCTTTGGTGACAACTTCTCAATATATTGATAGGTCAACAAATTGGGATTTTGTTCCAGCGCTTTTGCGATCAATGCTAAGGCATCCGCTTGGCCTTCGGCCTCGATTTTGATCGCGTCCTTTCGGCCTGCAGCCATGTTGCGCATCTGTTGGGCTTTATGTAGCGCTTCCTCCTTTCCTTCTAAGGCAATTTGTTTGCGCTCAATCGACTCGGCATACTCCGCTGTAAAGGTAACATCACGAAGGAGGACCTGGTCCAGAATGAAACCTCTGTTCGCAAATTCTGTCCGCAAGATCCGATCGAGCGTGGTTTCTAGGTCTCTGAGGTCCGAACTATTGACTTCTCGCACGGTAAATTGTGAGACTTGCGTGCGGACGAAGCCCCGCGTCACCGGTCGTACCAGATCGACGATATAACGGTTTTGCCAGTCCGTATGTACCGAAACGGCCTGTTCGGTGTCAACACGGAAGATGACCGAGCAATCCAGGCGTACTTCTTGGCCATCGCTGGTGCGGGCCCGGATCGAATCATCACCCAGCTCCGCCCCTTCGGCAGGTCTGCCAGACATGGTATAGGTTTGCCAGTAGATGGGATACGAGACATCACGCTCGAGAAAAGGCAGAATCCAATGCAACCCGGCTCGTAACGGCTGTGGCCGGATGCCGCCTGGAGAGACGAGAGAGACGACCACCGCCACGTAGGGGGGTTGCACAAAAACCAGGGCGGCGCTGAGTAGACTAATGCCAAGGATCAACAAAAACGGCAGCATGACGCGAGAGGAAAGCAACCGCAGAATACCGAAACGAACCCCCTGTCGCCACCCGGTGGCGATACACATGTAGATCGCATATATTGCAAAGAGCCACCATAAGATGACGGTGGTATATCCCAACAGTGTATCGAATGTGGTGATGGTGAAGGAGCCTGTCCCTTGCATAGGCACAGCTATCTCTAATGGCTTTGGTTATCGAGGAGAAGCCGTATTGGCGCGGCCGATGAGATACATCACCAACGGTGCGGAAACTATGGTTATACGTCAATATATGTGGCTCTAAGCCCAAGCTATTATAGAGACCACTTCGCATAAGTCAAGGGCAATCGTAAACTTGAATACGTTGCTGCAGCGCCGAACACACTACGAGGTTGGACTCGCTTTGTTACTGTAGCGCTTCTGCCATTCGTGCAGAAGGCGGCGGCGATTCGCCGATGCCCATGGCACGTCTGTGCCGAACCGCCGCTCTGCCGCCGCCTCGGGAACGCCTTTGGGATGGGGGACATCCGTCTTCATGGCCGTGACGGCATGGTATTTCCAGTCGACTCGCATGGCACGCGCACTGAGGGTCCAGTCGAGAAAGGTCATCGCGGCGGGTTTGATGCGGGGGGTTTTGAGTAGGGCGCTAGCCGCTATGTCCCAAGCCGCGCCCTCGGCGGGAAAGACGATGTCAATCGGCGCCTCCTGGTGGTTTTCGATGATCGCTATGCCGGCACCGCCATACGAAATCCCGATGGGGACATCCCCGCTTGCGGCCAACTGGCAGGGCTTTTCGGAGGAGGGGAGGTACTGCGCGATATTCTGATGCAACGCATCGAGAAAGACCCAGCCCTTGGCCTCTCCCAGATGATGTAGGATCGCCGCCATCACGAGGTAGCCGATCTTGGATACGGTAGGATTCGGCATGACGATATGCCCGCGATAGTCTGGCTTGATCAAATCTTGCCAGGACAAAGGCACGTCCGCGTCACGCTTCGCCGTCTTGTTCTTCAAGGCATCGGAATTGACGCAAAAGGCCGACATCCGCACCTGCATACCGACCCAATACGGTGGGGTATGGGTATCCCGGAACAGCGGGGGCACATCCGCAAGCCCCTTGGGCGCGTAGGGGCGGAGCATGCCGTGCCATTCCAGGAGCATCAAAAAGGTCGCGGATACGCCCCACATCACGTCGGCTTGCAGCGTGTTGCGCTCGGCATACAACCGCTTCACGAGCGTGTCAGATGAGGCTTCGGTGACGACGGTGACGTCGATCTTGGGATAGGTGGCGCGAAATGTTGCCAGATCATGTGCGAGCCGGTCAGAGTGCCGCGCCGTATAGACAGTGATCGTCCCCGCCTCAGGTGAGTTGGGTTCGTGGCGTGTGCAGCCACCCGCCGTGATCAGGATGACGAACGCGACCGCACGCACCAGGACGCTATACATCGACGATCTCGCGCCCCTGGCGGCGCCAGAGGCAACACATCCGGGCATCTCCTATGGGTCTATCCACACACTATGGTAGCTTCCGTTATCGTATCCCGTCGGCGCCGGCACCCAGCCTTTCAACTTCTTGGCCATGAACCAGGGGCCGGTCGGCCAGCCCAAGGTCACGATGGGCGTCGCGCCCTTCAAGATACGGCGCTGATACGCGTGAAAGATCGCCTGACGTTTGCTCTCATCAAGCGCACGCAACCCCTGTTCGTGCAATTGATCGAGTTCAGGCATCTGCAGCTTGCCGTAATTCCGTGGGGCATTTGACGTCCAGGTAAACGAAAACAGCGTACTTGGATCCATCATAATCAACCCCGTTCCCTGCACCCCGATCATGGTAAAATCGCCCCGGGCCCAAGCGGCAAAGCCGGCGGCGCTTTCCCAGGTCCGAAGGTTGGCTCGGATGCCGATCGGCTTCAACTGTTGGATGACCAAAGAGGCCACATCCACGTAGTTTCCCACGGAGCGTACGGCGACTTCAATATCCAGGCCATCGGGATAGTGCTTGGCCACGAGGCGTTTGGCTTCGGCAATATCCGGGCCTTTGGGCTGCCGACAGCCAGGCGCTTGCAAGACTTCTTCTTTGGGGAGGGCATAGTCGCCAAACACTTCTGATGGCATAATCACACACGGTACAATAAACCCATCATATGCTCTGGCGGCAATCTCCTGGCGATCGATTGCCAGGTAGACGGCCCAACGCATCTCTGGATTGTCGAACGGGGGTTTGGTGCTATTCATATGGATCTGCGAGATACCCCCAGGGCCGGATTGCTGATACTGCAGATCCTTGCGGGCCTTGCGGATCTCTTCGATTTGCTTGCTATTGAGCGGCGGCCAGCCATACCAGAAATCGACTTTCCCAGCCTTAATCGCCGCGATTTGCGTGGCGCGCGACGTGATGATGTACTGCTTGACGCCATCCAAATAGGGCATGCCCTGAATGAAGTAGTTGGGATTACGCTCCCACTCGATGATATTGCCACGGACGTATTTCTTCAACTTGAACGGTCCCGTGCCAATCTGACTATCCGGCTGGGTCAGATCGCCGTCGCGTTCCAGAATATGCTTGGGTAGGATCTTGCACCACGCCGAGGCCAGAGCCGACAGGATAATCAGATTGGGGAACTTGAGCTGCACGATCACGGTAAAATCGTCCGGCGCTTCCACGCGCTCGATCATCGGACGCAGCATGGAACCGCATCGCGGGCTGCGGAATTCCGGATCGAGCATCCGTTGCAAACTGTATACGGCATCGGCCGACGTGAAGGCGGCCCCATCATGCCATTTGACGCCCCGGCGCAGATGGAAGGTATAGACCGTGCCGTCATCCGAAACCTCCCAGCGCTCGGCGAGATCCGGGCTGACCGTCTTGGGTTTTTCCGGACCCCATTGCAGCAAACCGCTGTAGAGCCCAACCACCGATTGCGACACGGCAAGTGGCGTCTCGGTATGCAGGTCCAGACGCGCCGGGTCGGCATAATTGAACCAGTTCAAGATGCCGCCGCGTTTCGGTGTGTCCTCTCCCCGGGCACTTCCGAGTCCCAGGGTCCATAGCGCGACGATGCTCACGAGAACGACATAGTGCAGATGGCGGCGCATTTACCCCTCCTATGAGAAAAGGACTGAGGACTGAGGACTGAGTAAAAGACGTTTTTCCTCATTTCCGGGCGCCGATGGCCTCGGCATGACGGTTCCTCGATTCTGTCATCCAACATTGCGACACAGTGCCCGCCGACAATTTTCTGATGTCCAAGCCTCTCATGCATCCACAAATAGGACATGCAAACGCATTTTTGCATCTGCAGAGAGAAATCGCAAGTCTCTATGCTAGACTTGCCCCCCGCTCTTCGTGCTCGTAGTATCGTCAAGAGCTTTGAAGATTTTGCCTAAGGATTCCGCGAATCTTGCATTGCACAGGTTTATACCTCATACTCAAATCGAACCAGAGATGGCCGCTATCCCAGGCGGCCACAGGGGTTTCGAAGTCTTCCATGAGGTGTTTCCGTGCGCACTCAAACTCGGGCGACAATCCAAGACCTTTATCGACTGCCGGACCATGCCAAGGCCGAACTGGTTAACGGAGAAGTGGTTCTCATGTCGCCGACCGGAGATTTGCCAAGCCGTGCGGGCTTCAACATAACGGTCAGCCTGCGTGCATACGAACGCCAAACAGGACTGGGCAGAGCCTATCCGGACAACACGGGTTTCCGAGTCCATTTGCCACACCGAGAGTCTTTCAGCCCCGACGCGTCCTTTTATATCGGCCCGCGCACCGGGGCCAAGTTTCTCGACGGTGCTCCCGTTTTTGCTGCGGAAGTTCGGAGCGAGTCCGATTTTGGCCCGCAGGCCGAGCAGAAGATGGCAGAAAAGCGTGCGGACTACTTTGCTTTGGGTACGCAGGTGGTCTGGGATGTCGACGTTCTCAGAGAGCATGTCATCCGCGTCTACCGAGCCGATGATCCCACCAACCCGACGATTTACCGACTCGGTGAGGCAGCAGAAGCCGAGCCGGCGTTACCTGGCTGGACGATGCTGGTGGCGGAGTTGTTTGATTGAGACGGATAAGAGTTTCAGAGCACATTTTTGCGCCTCGCCCGGCTACCCGGCAGCCGTTCGGGTAACCCGCGGCTCTACCCGGAATCGCGGCCCATCATCCACCCGGGAAAAAGCGAGTTCTTATCCATCACGACTAGCACGAGAGATAACCTCATCGCCTTGTTCAGCGGGTCGGGAATCGGTCTGCTAGTGGGCGTCCTGATGGGAATCGCCGTCTCGCCGACCGTGGGTATCGTCATAGGCGCCCTGGCCTCGTCTCTTGCTTTGATGCTGGGACTCAACGATCAGCATTTCAGCCACGCCAAGGCGTTTCGAATCGGGTCCTTCGGTTTCGTCTGTGTCGCCGGTGCGTTTCTGGGAATCTTCATCCGCACACACCACCTACTGGCCCCGAGTCTTCAGACCCAGCTGAATGACTACGCCAAGGCCGGATACACGAAGGAAGAAGCCCTGGATTTCATCAAGTTCACCAAATTCGGGATCTTGAACCCCAACTGGAAAATAGCTAGCATGGAAGCTGAACGTGACGAAGGTAAGGGTGAGGGAGAGCAGCTAGGAGCCGGAAAACCCTCACACCCTATCGCACCGCTCCCGCAATTGGCGGCGACCGGGGTGCTGTATGGTGCGGAGATCGACGCAAGCGCATGCACCATATTGAAAGATAAAGACGAGAAGAACGTGTCCGACCAATTCTACATTCTGGGGGATGTCTGGGAGCGTCTGGCCACAGCCGTCGAACAGGACTTCGACGAGCGTACCACGCCAGGTGTGCTGCTGACCATCAGGGATGGCATCTGTGGTGACGACGGCGCGGCCAAGGCGAAGTTCGAGAAGTGCCCGACACTGGCGAATCTCAACGAGCAGACGGGGCTACCACAGATCGCTCGCAGCTTCGAGAAAGCCGGTCCATCCTGGCAACGGCTCGTCGACGCCGTGCAGGAACGCATCGACCAGGAGCATCAGAGCAAGGTCTTGCTGATCCTCCAAAGAAAGATCTGCCATGAAGAGAAGCAAGGTTGACCACAGGTTAGTCCGGATCGTACTCGCCCTCATTCTCAGTGGCCTGGTCGCTAGCGAGGTACCTGCGCTCGACCAGCGACTGTTGAACCAGGCGCTCGCGAAAATCACCGTCCTCGAGAAAGGAAGCCCAACGGCCCGCGCGAGTGGCTTCGCATGGAAAAAGAAGGAGTGGGTCGTCACATCTCTCCACGCCATGCGGAAAGGCGCCAGATACCAGGTCGAACGACCAGAGGACAAGGGAATATGGCAGGCCGTACCGATCGCCCACGTCACGGACCACGACCTCGTCCTTCTCGAGCTTCGATCCCCCAAGGGTAAGAAGCTCACCGCGAAAAAGCTTCCCAGTTGGAACCCGTTGAAAACGTTCGCCCAGGCCCCTGGATTTGGAAGGGACGTTTTCGCTCTGGGCTACTACGGGGATACGCCGAAACCGAGATTCATCATACTGAAAGTCGAGGGCAGTAGCCCGCTGGAGGAAAAGATTCCAGCGGCGCACGCGGCGAAGATCAAGCGCGCAAAAATGCCGAACGTTGTGCTTCCGGTACTCCACTTCATGACGACGAGTCTCTTGCCGGGCTTCTCCGGCACACCGTTGGTCAATGAAGATGGGCACCTCGTCGCCATTGCGGACGGGGGACTCGAGAAGGGTGCGATCGACATCAGCTGGGGGATTCACGCCGCTCACCTGGATCACCTCCAGAAAGCGGTCGGGACCGGCCTTCCGGCAAACTTGGGGGCAGCCGCGCAACACTACTCGGCAGGGTTGGGCGCGGGTCAGAAAGTACAGAGCGTCAAGTTCGGTCCGTACGAGTTCGTCCACAAGAAGACGAGGACCTTCGGTCAAATGCTCGAAACGGTCGACAATCGTACAGACCTGGAATACCAGCTTAAGGATTTTCAGCATGTCGACATTTCATCCTTCCGGTACGACATCTATCAAGATCTGGACAACGGTTTCATTATTGCCGTGCCTGCCGGCCATGACTTGAAAGTAAACGCGGACGACGGCCTCCCTGCCGTCCAATTCAAGGGTTATCCGATCATCTACAACGCCGGGATGGATCCCGAGAGCATGCGGAAAGTGCTGGGAGCGGAAGACATCCATCAGGCGCTGGTTGACATGTTCCGGGAGGTCGTCGGCGAGGGCGCCGCGGCTTTGTCGTTTGACGACGACGGGTCTGCTTGTGACAGAAGTCGGGACGGCGGCGTGCTGGCGACGTTGGCCTTCAATGTCGGCGACCCGGTCGCAGGGTACAGCTTCACGAAGGTAGCGGCCAAAGGCCAACTCTTCCTGGGGGCGACAACGTTCCTGGCGGACTACAACGAAAAGGTGGCGGTGCAACTGGGACAGAATGGGTGCTTCCAGCAACGAGTAGACTGTAGGCAGCAAATCGATCCCTCCGCGCCCTGCGCCACAGTCTGCAACTGGTTGCACGTGTTGACGAGCGTTTACCTCACAACTTTTTCGAACTTCAAGGCTGCCGGCAAAGGTTGCAACCGGGCCAACGAACCGGAGGTGTTCAAGGCAACCGACCTTTCCCGCACGATCCACGGCGTGATCGACTGGGCCAGCTTCGAGCCGAATGCGATCAGCCTGGCTGAACAGGGGTTGTATCTGCGTGACCTGGAGGTTCTTATAGAAGGGGGGCAGTGGGTGCTCGGAGGTGTCCATCAACCGCTTCCCGTTCAGACATTCTGGAGATACGGATACGACATCAACACGTTCAGTTCCAAAGTCGGGAGACTCGCTCAACAAGGCTCCAACTGAAGGACTTGGAGGTCAGCTGGGACGGGAACTGGAAGTACGCCAGTGTGTTTCAGCCGGACGCCAGGGCGACGATGTTCAGGTCCTATCAGGATTGGCAGCAAGTGCTGGCCGACTTACAGTGGCTCGAGCAGAACGGCTGGAACTTGATTGACCTCGAGGTGCCTTGGAGCGGGCAGCGCTTCTTCATCGTGGGCCTGTATCAGTACAACTCCAGTCCGAGCACCTATCGTTTGGGCGATTGGGACAATTTCTGGGCACAAACGCAGCAGCTTGCCCAACAGGGGTTCCACCTGAATGGCCTTAAGTTAAGCCAACTCCTTTCTTGATGAAGCAGTTACGCCGATTGCCTGAGACCGACTCTCCTCTCAT
>CBCXVS010000138.1:0-19044 GCA_965178525.1 uncultured bacterium
CACTTGGCTCGTTCATCCTTGAGAAATGGGGACTTCTGGGATCGGGAAAATGCACTTTCCTATACGATCAAGATATCATTACCGGCGCCCATGCCAATACGCAGCGTCGTACTCTCTACAGTTGTACGGCTTTCTTCGAGCGCTCCCGCGTTAATCGCTTTGCGTATAATGAGGAATGACATCGTAGTACCTAAGATCACCAGTCTAATAATAAAGTACTATTGTAATGTGTACAGCAATGGCAATCATCATCACAATCGAGACGGGAAGATGGATATACAACCATGCCTCAAGGAGATTTTGAGTCCCATTTGAGAAATGAGCCGACTTTCAATATCCCTTTTGAGGGTCGCCAGGATGGTCAGTGTCTCAAAGGCTTTCCGTTCCGTTTCCGGAATGTCGGTGTGCTCGAGATAGGCTTGAAATTCCTGTACCGTTGCCACAGAAGATGGCAGCGGCGTGCGGTAAAAAATGAGCCGCCAGCCCATATGCTTCTTGGGAATCCCGCGTTGTATCTCTGCCGCACACTGGTCCGCGAAAGCCGGCAATTTGTCTCGCGCCAATACGTGTATCTGCTGCAAAATCTTCCGGTATTCTTGGTCATGAGAACTCTGGTTGTTGATAGGTGGATCGCTTTCATATACCAATTCTTCGCCGTACTGCCCGAATTGTCTTGGGATTGCAAGGTAAACGTATGATCCGACAAAACCGCTCACAACAACGACAACTAAAAGAACATAAGCAAGGGTATGAACGTTAAAACTGAAATGAAATCCTGAATGCAGCGGGATAAGTAGAAGTGTTAATGACCCCATACAAACATGAAAACTGAGCCATGCTTGCAAAGAAAGCGATTGTGCATAATATGATCTCTTTCTTATGCCGTAATACATAAGACAAATAATACATAATAAACCAAGGCTTCCATAGATTAAACCCACAACCGTTCCTCCGGACGGCGCCCTATTGGCGCTATAAATCATGTAGACGGCGATGGAGATTGCAGCGATGAGCGCCGTTATTTTAGGCCAGAGGCTATGACGATAGCTGAGGAACGTTTCCATTATGCCGGGTCACCTCGGTGAAATTCGACTTGCGTAAAATATTCCTGCGAGACCCGTATGGCAGCGCCTGTCGGACAGCTCTGCACACAGGCCGGACCGATCGGGTCGTTTTGGCACAAATCACATTTGGCCGCAATTTCTTGATGCCCCTCGCGCATCGACGCCTTCTGGCGTTTGCCCAACAGATCGAAGAGGTCAAAACGCTCCCAGAAGGTGGGTTTGGCGCGCGTCTCGACCATGAAAATCACCCCGTACGGGCAGTAGTTGGCACAATTGCCGCAGCCAATACAGCGGTCCTCATAAATCGTCACCACGCCATTTTCGTCTCGCATAATGGCATCCCCTGGCGGGCAATCTTGCAGGCAAGGCGCACCTTCGCAGTGGCGGCAGGCAACAGGGACATGAATGTGGCCGAAACTGGGACCGCGTTTTCGATCCAGCCGGGTCTGACCGTTATGCGTGGACGCGCAGGCGGTCACACAGTTGTCGCATCGGATGCATTTGATCTCGTCAATCAACAACACATCCGTGGCTTCGATGCCGCCATGCTTGAGGAAATCCGTCACCAGCGTTTTTTTCGTCGGCTCTGCCAGGACGGCCGCCGTCTCGATGTTGCGTTTGTAGATCTGTTGTTGCAAGTGGGTTTGCAAGTTGGGATGAGCGGCGACAAACGCCAGGAAATCCGATTGCCAAATCCGGATAACTTCCGTCTTCATGACCGCGCTAATCGTGGCGCTGCGACGATTTTCCCTATCCAAGAGGGCCATTTCGCCAAAATATTCGCCGGCCTGACGATACGTCAGGACATAGGCTCGGCCATGCCGGTCGACTTTCCCGACTTTCACCGACCCACTCCGGATCAGATAAAACGCATCTCCCACGTCGCCTTCGTGAAAGATGTCTTCCCCCTTCTTGAAGACCACGAGTTCGGCCTTGTCGGTTAGCTCACGAAACGTGACCGCATCGATATCGGGATACAGATACGTCTGTAAGGCGCGCAGGATCGAGGTGCGATCGATGTATTGCCGCACCGAGGACTCGGTACTGATGAGCTTGAGCACGGTTCGGCGGGGCGATTCGAGGAGCAGACTGGGCGCCGCCGCGGCGATGGTAGCGGAACGGCGCCGGTCGGAGAATAGACTCAGCTCGCCAAAGAATTCCCCTTGCCCTAGCGTAATGCATCGATCGGGGGCGGCTTCAAAAGAGAGCGCAACACGGCCATCGACGAGCATGAATAGGGTGGTAGAGGACGGCGCGTTTTCCTGAAAAATCACCTCGCCTTGCTGGACTTGATGCAGCGTGGAAAGCTGCAGAAGTTCCCGCAACTGCGGGCTGGGAACATTGGCCAGCAAGGGCATGCGCGAGGTCATATAGGCCAGCTTCTCATCGACAGACGCCCCGGGAATGAGATGCAGGACTTCCCGCAACACGGGCTCGTCCACGGGCTCCACGGCCCGGCCTAAAATGTGTTCGATCACCTCATAGCCTTGATTTAACGCATGTTTGATGAGGTCTTGGCCGCCAATGGAGCCGATCAGATACAATCTGGGGACACTCGACTCGTAGCGCGGATCGATGAGGGGCAGGGCGGAGACATCGTCGGAGGCAAACGCAATGCCGCAACGCTGCAAAAATTGTCGTGGGACCTCGGCGCCGATCTTCACGAAAACCCAATTGGCTGGCACCTGCACAGTCCGGTCCGGCAAGGTGAGCGTCACCACGCCAGGTTCAATGCGCTCGACCTCAGAGTTGAAGCGAACCGTCAGGCCGTCACGCTCCATTTTCTCGTCGAGCTGGGCCCGCAGGCTGTCATTCATGCGGTAAAATTCCGCACTGCGATAGGACATGACGACCCGGTTGCGCTCCGCCAGAGCCAGCGCCACTTCCGCAGCCGAGTCGCCGCCACCGACGACGACAATATCTTGATCGGTGTAGGCCTGCGGGTCGATCAGACGATCTGAGACATGTTCGAGCTCCTCGCCCGGCGCCTGTAAACGCCTCGGATTGCCCAGCCGGCCAATCGCCAACACGATGTGCTTGGCCTGATAGCTATGCTTGGCCGTCTGTACGGTAAACACATCTTCTGTGTGGGTGATAGCGGACACGGCTTCTTGGGTATTGATATGTAACTGTCTGTCAGAGACAGTCGTATTCCAAGCGTGCAGGATGTCTTCACGGCTTCCAGCGACAAAATCGATGTCACTGCGTAGTGGAATCGCGATGGGTAGAGACATGACATATTTGCCATATTGATAATAGTAATCAATGGTATTGGCGATTGTCCCGCGTTCAAGAACGATATACGTCAGGTCATTCGCGTGAGCATGAGCCGCCGCGCTCAAGCCCGCTGGACCAGCTCCCACAATAACGACATCATAGGTATCGTTCCGCTGCATGCTAAACCTTGTTGCCGATGCAAGTGTTTCATTGGGCGCAATCAATCGAAGGCTAGCGCGATTAACACATTCGTGCAAGTCAGATCTGCTTTCTTTCCTGCCTCTCACCCCATTTCCAGCGTGCAGATAGTGTCCTTGGTGCATGTCAGGATGCGGGACGACATACGGCCCGTAAGAGACGATAGAGACACCTTCTCTACAACCAAGGTTCGTCGGGCCACACGCGAATTCACGGGTCGTTCACGGGATCATGCCGCGAACGCGAGACGGCTGTCGGTGACACTTGCGGCACCCGAGACCATAGGTTCGGATGAGCCGAAGAGGTCGAAACAGATAATAGGGTTGTTCCCCAATAGTTAATGAGGTAGGCTATCCTCCCCCAAACGATGGAGGGAGCCCAGCCAGGTCATTGGTTATCCGAGATGATCGGCAGATGAAAGCCTTAACCGGTGTGTCTCAGACGCAATTTGACTTCTTGCTGCCCGCCTTCAGCCACGTCTATCAACAGGCTCAGCAAAAACGCTATGAGGAGGGTGTCCAAGCTGGCAAACGCAGCCGAAAGCCGGGTGCAGGTATCAAAGGCAAATTACCCACTCTGTCAGACAAACTCCTGTTCGTTCTATATTATTACAAGACGTATCCGACGTTTGATGTTCTTGGTGCACAATTTGGTATGGTACGTTCGAAAGCGAATGAAAATCTCCATAAGCTCTCTCCCATCCTGTATGACACGTTAGTGCAGTTAGACCTCATGCCTTATCGAGAGTTGAAGACCCCAGAGTCGTTGAGGGAGGCGTTGTCAGGTGTGGATCAACTGATTATTGATGCGACTGAAAGAAGCTATCGCCGGTCACAAGATGAGACGACCCAACGTGAACACTATAGTGGTAAAAAAAAGCCATACGCTGAAAAATACAGTGATGTCGATGCCGGATAAATGGATCGTCTTTCTGGGCCGTACGTTTAGTGGTCACAACCATGATTACAGCATGTTAAAACAAGAGTTCCCACCGGACTTAGACCGGTTTAGTGACGTAGACGTTTGGGTGCACCTGGGTTATCAGGGGATTCAGTCGGACTACAAAGGCGAAATGCTTGAGATTCCACACAAGAAACCCCGGAAGAGCAAGACGAATCCGACTCCAGAATTGACGGCGGAGCAGCAGGCGGCGAATTATGCCGTGAGTCAAGTTCGCATCTTGATCGAACATGCCATCGGCGGTATGAAGCGTTTCAACATTTTGGTGCAGCGTTTCCGCAACCGCAAAGATCACTTTGAGGATGATTCGGTGGGCATCTGGGCTGGGCTAGGGAACCTGATCTTATGCTATTGAGGAACAACTCTAATAGAGAAATGTCAGACAGCCAGGCAGACGCTGACGTTCATGGTCTCGCACATTCGGGGTAAGTATCTTCCGGAGAGCGTACATGACGTATGGGAGTTGGTCTGTGAAGCGCCCCCGCATCTTCAGATAGAGGAGTTCTTGTTCCAGAACACCTAACGGATAGTGGGGCGCCGTCAGATATCGTGCAGCGATCTGCTCGACCAGTGATTGAGCCTGTGGGTCACCTTCAATCCGACGCAGAACCTCGTCAGGAAGCGTCGCCCCTAGAAGGTCGTGAGCCAAAAGCAGTCCCAGAAAGAGGATGCGCTCGCTGTTCGTTCGACCGGCTTGCGCGATAATCTGTCCCCAATCGAGGTCGTGACCGCCGTCAATCAACTCGGCAATATCACAAATCCAGCCCAGCCGATTCCAGCGGTGCTTGGCGCCATGCACACAAAGGATGAGGAGTAAATCTTCCAGGGGAATATGGCGCACCGTTTTCTCTGGCCGAGATCCTGGCAGAGAGATGGGGGCAGAGCGCTCCCATAAGCGAGCGGGATCGAGTGCAATGGCAAAACGTCGTTGAGCAAGGCTCCAGTGCAGGTCCACCTCAACCCCACGGTCGCGGTGAAACAGCGCATAGGCATGCTCCGAGTGCTCATGAGCCTCGTTCTGAGCGGCGGTCATCTCCGTCCAGGGCTCATAGCCCCGAGCGAGTAGCAGGGCTCTGGCTTCCAATCTCTGCCGTTTGGGGACCATGATGTCAAGGTCGCTGAACTGTCGAAGTAAGACGCTCCCGTAGAGGGCGGCGGCCAAGACAGGTCCTTTATAGGGCAGCGCCGTAATGCCGTGCGCATCGAACAGCTCCAGAAGCCTGACCAGTTCATGCGTGAGGCGTAGATTATGTCGGGCATTGCTATTGAAATACATCTGAAGCGATTCCATAATCGGCTCGGGTAGTGCGCCCACACCGACCGCGTTCAAGCTATGAAACAAGAGCGGCATGGTCCCGTGGGAAACCGCATTATCGATCACATACGACCAATCCAGATCGTGCTGAAGGAGAGTGCGAATCCGCTCGGCTCTCTCGGAATCGATGCCGACCCGGGCGCAGCACAGGAACAACTCAACTTCGGGACGTAGGGCAACGGTCACGGTCGGGTGAGCAGACATGGATCGGTTCCTTTCACAGGTAAGGTTGAGCTTGCGTGGCAAATAAACGCGCATAGGTGCCACCGTTGCTCGTCAAGTCATCATGAGTGCCATTTTCCACGATTCTGCCATCCTCAAGGACATAAATGCGGTCCGCCATCTTGACGGTAGAGAGCCGATGACTGATAAAGATAGCGGTGCGATCTTTCACGAGTTGGCGGAAGGCGCGAAAAAACTCATGCTCGGCTTGAGCATCCATCGCGCTGGTTGGTTCGTCCAGCATCATGATGTGGGCATCGCGCTGAAAGGCTCGAGCCAGAGCGACTTTTTGCCACTCTCCGATACTCAACTCCTCACCTCCGTCGAACCATTTGCCCAAGACGGTGTCATAGCCACGCGGCAACCCCGAAATCACTGGGTCAGCCCCAGCGTGGCGCGCCGCCGCCATAATGTGTGCTCGGTCGGGTGGCAGGGCAATATTGCCGTACCAAATATTTTCCCATGCCGTTGCCTGGTAATGGGCAAAATCCTGGAATACGGCGCTCACCATACCCCGCAGCGCCGATGTCTGAAATTGACGTAGGTCAACATCATCGAGTGTGATGCGTCCTGATGTCGGGTCGTACAACCGGCATAGCAGTTTGATCAATGTGGACTTGCCGGCGCCATTTGCCCCGACAAACGCCACGTGCTCTCCGGGCCGGATGCTTAAGGAGATATCCTCAAGCACTTTCCGAGAGTCGTTCGGGTACTGAAAACTCACGCGGTCTAACACGAGGCCGGTTTGCACGGAGCGGGGAATCGGCTTAGGGGCACGGGGCTCCACGACTATGGGTTTGAGGTCGAGAAATTCGTATAGGTTCGACAGAAAAAAGTTGTCTTCATACAGCCTTCCGAGGCTGTGCCACACCTGCATCATCAAGCCCTGGCTGCGTTGCACCGCTTGGTAATACATGACGAGGTCCCCAAGCGTGATCAGGCCGTGCAGAGCGCGGTAGGTGATGAACGCTAAGACGCCAAACACCGCTGCGCTTGCACAGAGCTCAGCCGCCAGCCCAGCCAGGGTATATCTTCTGGTCAGGTGGAGTCTTTCCTGACGCAGTTGCGAGCGGACATGGTGAAACTGCTGAACAAAGTATCCCCCCAAATCGAAGAGTCGGATTTCTTTCGCATAGGCATCCCCCGTCAACGTCCAATTCAGATAAAACGCATGCCGCTGTTGAGGCGTTCGTTGGCGCTCCCATTCATATAACTTATTGGCAGAGCGGAAACGGACCAGGACGGCGGGAATCGCTGCGGCAAAGAGGATGGCGACCACGCCCCAATGAAACGCGATCAATAAGCCGAGTATGGCCACGAGAGAGAGGCCATTCTGTCCGAGCTGCAGCAGACCCTGCACCATCGCTTGAGGTCGATCAGGGGCTTCTTCTTGGGCGCGGTGCAGGGTGTCGTAGTATTTGGGGTTTTCGTAATACGACAGGTCGACCGCCGTTGATTTCGCATGCAGGATGTCGTACATGTGGTCCGTTACCCTCTGCGTTTGCACGTCACTGACGAGGGCAGAGAGGGCACGGCAGACCACGCCAACCAGGGCGATGCCTGCAGCCAGGGCGATGAAAAGCAAGGCCGACTCGATCGCAACGCCGGGCTCCGGGTCTGATAAACCCGTGGCGACCGCATCCACCACCAGTTTCATGCAATAAAGAGCCAGCAACGGCAGCGCGCCCTGCACGCTGATCAGCGCACTATTGGCGAGTGTCCAACGCGGTCCGCTTTGCCAGACGAGATGTACGGCGCGATAGATTTGAGACAGTAATGCTTGGCCTTTTGAGAAAGGCGCGACCAGCTGACTAAAGCCTGTCATCGCTGTTTACCATCCTATGGTGTCCCCGTGTCCGTCCATTCGTTTGGGTGAGGAAGACGACCTCTCACACGCTAAGCTCATGGAGCCCATGGCGTCTATGGGGACGATCGGGAAAGAAAACGTCACCGCATAGCGTTCCGCAGGATTCTCCCTTTCCATAAACGGTGCGCCATGCAGACTGAGCCAGGCATGCCCCCCCAGAGATGCTCCCGTTCGGTACACGCCGCAGTGAAACCGTACGGGCAATCCGCACCGGGTCGCAAAGTAATAGAGGGACAGAGCTCGCGGCAGGCATTGCCCCGAAAGCGGAAAGGGTTGCCGCCACAGCAAGGCGTTGGTGTATAACACCGCTTCTCGAACCGAGGGCGATCCACTTGTGGCGGTATCCGATACGGCGCAAGCCATCTCAGTAGGGCACGCAGCTTCAGACGCGGCAGGAGTAGACGCAGGGCAACCATAACCCCTATCACCCGTATCAGTAGCCAGCCCTCCCGGAGTGTGCTCGGCCATGCGGATGGGGTCTGCATATCACGTCACGTCCAGGAGGGTGTCGATGAGCTCGGGGAGTTTCAGCACATCTTGGCCACAGTAGAGCCGGTAACAATCCGCTTGCTGGACGAGGCGAGATAAGGTTTGAAATTGCTGTTGGGCAACCTCTTTGTCAAATACAAGAAGGCTTTGAGGTAGAAGCTCTTCGAGAACTTGGCCCTTTGCTAGCGGCTCCAAATGACTATGTAGACAATCGGCGACATGCGGTAAGATAATGAAGGCCGGTTTACAAGAGTCGATTTTTTCGCTGGGATAAAGATCGCCGGCATAAAAATAACGCTTGTAAAGACCTTGATGGAGATATCCATTAGCCTGTTGCAGCTCAGGAAAAAAGGCAACAGTTGTATCCGTGACGTCAATCTTCTCCGGAAAGGAGAGGAGTTCAAGACCGGTGTTCGTTGCGCGCACAAAGGGATGGTCGTCGGCGAGAAACCGATAGCCTGATCGCAGCAGCGCAATACAGCAAGTCGTCTTGCCCCGACCGCTCTGCCCCGGCATGAGAAAGCCGCGGCCCCCCTTCTCGAGAGCTGTCGCATGGATGGCATACATGCCCTTACGCTTCAGAAGTTCGGTCAGCACAAAGTGGAAGATGGCGGTGCAGACGTCTCGGTGCAAGGCACTTGGGTTAACCACATACCCATCCACACAACCCTGGCGATCATCTATCCGTATCAGTCCGTGGTCGTGTAAGTCCGCGATTTTGACGTTGCCGTCCCGATACAGATCACATGGCCAGTCTGTATGAGGTAGGTCGTCCGCAGGTTTTTCGTGGTGGAAGCTCAGGAGCTGTGCGGCAGGAGAGAGCCCGATGGGGATCTCGGCCCAATCATGCACGTCGTTCAGCGTCATCTTGAAGTCCGGCGGGGCACCCAATACCGGTTGCTGAAAAGAATATAGGTATATCTTGACGGTGTCAGCAAGCGTCACACTATCCGTGGCGAGGGAGAGACTGACACCGTGGAGGCAATACTGATCATGCCACATATCACACCTCGTAAGAAGGCTCTTAGCTGCCTCTAGGGAGGCAGCTAAGAGCTCTTACTTTCTATGCAGAATCATTCAAACATAGCCATGACCATACTAGAAACGACGGCAAAATTTGGCCCGTCGCCTTCGTGTTCGTGCATTCCGGCAAACACCGGGGATTCCAGGGTTTTCCGGAATATCTCTGGGGGAACTCTGTGCCGTGATATCAACGAGGCGCTGATGCTTGATGATAACGGGCTCGCGATAGACTTCCTTCGTCTTCTGTTCCATGATCTAACGCCCTTTCTTGCGTCATGTCCTCTTGTCGAGAATGTTAATGGTTGCTCTTCTTGCCCTCTGCGATGAGTCCCTCGTGGCACAGTTTGGTAACGAGTGCCTCGAGATCCTCACGAACCACGTCCTCGTCGACGTCAAACCGCTCATGGACGACGGCAAGGACTTCGCCCAGGGATTGCTCCCCGGAGAACTGCTCCCATATCACACTACTGACACGATTTAAGGTGTAGTAGCATCCATTTTCGAGATTGAGCAAGACGGTTTCCCCCTCTAAGGTGGTCCAGGAAACATCCGGATTCCGGGTGAACATGACCTGCCATATATCCGGGGCGCCGTTGCCACTCAGCTTCACCTCTTGCGTCTGGTCTATCCGATCACGGGTACGCATTTGCACCTCCTCTTTCGGCCTTGTAAGCCCGAGCGTGGATATTGGCCCTCGCGCATCATCTGTTGCTTTTCGTAGGATAGTCCTATCAATAAGGGTCCATGATCCAGCGTCTCGTGCTTGGACATCCAGCCAGAGCAGCGGTGACAAACTGCGAATAGCAACAAGTATGCTAATCAAGATAAAAGCATTTATAGAACGGAACAGAAAAATCCTTTAGAGGATGTAAAAGCAGGAATTAACATACTATGGTAGAGCTGAACATTCTGGAGGGATGTGGAATTTTATTTACACAGAGGAAAAAAAGAAAAGATGGAGGGGCTGTCTGAGTCTCATCGGTGAGACAGAGGTCTCATCTATGAGACCTCTGTCTCAATCATTTATGTCCACGTCGCCTGACGACCCGACCATGACAACCTCACGCGAGATACTGCGGGTTGGCGAGCCCTAACGGCACGTGAGCTTCAAGACCTGTTGGGAGCCCTCAGGCGCATGATCCTCGATGCGCCGGGGATAGACCCTGGCCCTATCCAATTGGGCAATTCCGGAGGGAGCTGCTATCGGACTCGCTAACGCCGAACCAGGTCTTGGGGGTATGCCATCGCGCCCCACGATGGCTAAACTGCTGATTCCGCCTTGGCGCAACCGATCCGCACAGCGAGACGCCAGGAGGGCGCCGGCCTGGGCAAAGCGCTCCGGAAGCGGAACCACCGTCCCACTCAAATCGGTCAACGGCGCCTGCACATCCACACTGCCATCAATCCCAAGAGCGGACGAGGCATCCAACACACTACGCGGATCGATCAGCACCACCCTTTGTGCCGTGATTTGGATGTTCCCCCCTCGACCTTCGAAGGCGTTGGCCACCACCCGACTGTTTTGGATAATGACAAAGTCAGGGTCGATCGTAATGTTGCCCCCGACCGTGTCGGCTCCGCCCCCGACGCTGGCCTCCACCTGGCTGTCTCGTAGCTGAATGAGGTCTCGGGCCATCAGCGTAATATTCCCCCCATCGGCTTGGGTCGCCTCCGTGGTCACGATGCTGTGGTCACTGAGAAACGTTTCCGAGGCGCTGAGGGTGATATTCCCAGCATTGCCGGTCCCGGTGCTTTCGGCTGTGATCGTGGCGCCATCAGTGAGCTGGACCTCGCGGGCATGGACCGTAATGTCGCCCCCCTGGCCCGTACTCGTATCGGTCGTACGGGTCACGATAGCGCTGGCGAAGCCATTCGCGTCGCGGCCCGTCACCGTGAGCGTCTCGCTCGCCCGGACAGTGATATTGCCCCCCTGGCCCGATCCATCATTTCTACTCGTGATGATCCCGCCATCCGAGAGGGTCACCATGCGCGCTTCGATCAGCACCTCGCCACCTGTCCCCCCGGCTTCGCGACCATGAGTCGTTGCCAAGATGGCGCTAGCAACCCTGGGGTTGGACTGGCTGCCCGTTATCGTGAGCGCATCGCTGGCCCGAACCGTCACATTGCCGCCCCGGCCCGGTCCCAACGTGTTCGCGACAATCTGTCCACCCGCCGAGAGGATCACGACAGGGGCTTCCACCAGCACCTCGCCACCTGCCCCCGAGCCGACTTCACGCCCAAAAGACTGGGCGCCGATGCGACTAATTAAGAGGCTATCCAGGATGGTGATGACGCCCGTCACCGTGATCGTCTCGCTGGCCCGGATGGTCACATTGCCACCCTGACCGGATCCCGCCGTACGAGCGCTAATGGTGCCGCCCGCCGAGAGGGTCACCACGGGTGCTTCCACCAATACCTGGCCGCCTGCCCCCGAGCCGGCTTCGATCCCCTCAGTCTGTACCAAGATGCTACTAGAGAGGGCGCCAGTGGAGGTGGCGCCCGTCACAGTGACCGCATCGCTGGCCCGGATCGTCACATTGCCGCCCTGGCCCGACGCAAACGTGCTCGTACTCATCCGTCCGCCCGCCGAGAGGGTCACCGCCCGTGCTTCCACCCGCACATCACCGCCTGACCCCGAGTCCCGAGCCCGCGCCAAGATGCCGCTACTGAAGGCGCCATCGGGGGTACTGCCGGTCACGGTGAGCGTATCGCTGGCCCGGATCGTCATATTGCCACCCCGGCCCGACCCAAACGTGGTATTGTCAATCGTCCCGCCCCCCGAGAGGGTCACCATGCGTGCTTCCACCAACGTCTCGCCGCCAGCCCCCGAGCCCAGCGTCTGGGCAAAGATGGCACTCCCGATGGCGCCATCGGGAGTGCTGCCCGTTACGGTGAGCGTATCGCTAGCCCGGATGGTTATATTGCTGCCCTGGCCCGACCCAGACGTGTTACTGCCAATCTGCGCCCCATTCGCGACGTCCACACGATCCGCTCTTATCCGGATGTCCCCGGCGTTGCCTTCTGCAAACGCATCGGTGAAGAGAAGTGACTCGTTCGTGACGATGACAGGTCCCGTCATCTCGATGTCAAGACCTACTGCGGCGCCATCGATACCCCCCAGCGTTTCCGAAAACACGAAGGAGTTGTCAACCCGTAGAGACCCCCCTCGGATGACGACACTGCCCCCGCTTTCACTACTGGTGTCGATGAGCACACCGTCGGAAATCGTCATCTCGCCAAGTCGCTCGAAGCTGTCCACCCGTGGACTCGGTGACGCTTCCGATGGGCTGGTCACAACGTCACCCGACCGACCCGACGCTGATCAGGTGCAGACGTCCCCCCGGGGCCGCCAGCGTTGGAAAATCGAAGCAGGCAGAATCGGCATCGCCGGTGATCGCCATGTCACCCCCAATCAGCGACAACGTCTCGCCTTCAGGCACCTCAAGATGACTCCCGTCGACGGTGAGTCTCGCGGGCTGCGCCTGCAAAAACCCAAACGCCACCGGCGAGGCCACCGTCAGCGTACTCTGTCCCCCCAGATCGGCTGCAAACGTCGCCCCGTCCTCGAAGCGCAGCACATCGGCCGTGCTGGCGTGAAACGATCCCCTCACATCCAAGCTCGCGTTAGGACCGAACATCACCCCCTGCGGATTGAGCAGATACAGATTCGCCCTGGCAATGTCTGAGCGCAACAGGCCATCAATGTGGGACGGGTTTCCGCCTGTGACACGGCCAATAATATTGCTGACGCTACCGGGTCCGGTAAACGTCGCACTTTCCCCCGTATTGACGTTGAAGTCGCCGAAGCTATGGAACAGATTCCCGCCGAGCTGTTGGCCCACCTCGGCGGGAATGGTATAGTCAGGTCCGGTCAGATTGCCACCCGAACCGATACTGCCATCAAGGGTGATTTGGGCCTGAGAGTCGGCCAACAGGCTCGCGATGACAATGGCAAAACTCAGGAGGAACAGACGAAGGAAGTGGAACCCGTGGGGGGGAGTGGAACCCATAGTCATGTGAGGTCTCCTCGTCTGAGAGCGCGCCAAAACGCCCCTCGGTTACAACCAGTTATTCAACAACAGAAAGGGCGCCCAATACGCGGGGTGATGGTAGAGGCGACTCGCTAGCAAACTCAGTTGGGCGCGTTGTAACGCAAGTGCGCGTGGCAGCGTGGGCGTTTTCAGGTTCCGATAGAACTCCGTCACCAAGACCGACGACGCTTGATCGTTGACAAACCAAAGGGTGGCAAGCGCGCTTCTGGCTCCTGCTTTAATCGCCACGCCGGCGAGACCCAGGGCGGCGCGGTCGTCGCCCGCCGCCGTTTCGCAGGCGCTGAGAACAAGCATTTCAAGGGGCGTGTCCCGAAACCGAAACAGCCCCAACATCGCATCGAGGCGATCCATCGTGAGTTTGTCGTCGAACGTCAGGAGAAACGTCTCCTCAACTGTACTGCCAAACTGGCCATGAGAGGCGATATGCAACATGGAAAACGGCTCTTGCTTGAGTTCTTTTTCCATATTCGAAAGGTTGAATTGGTCGTTCATTAACGTCACGTTGGGATATAACCGTTTCAGCGCCGCCAGCTCCTGCTCAACATAAGGCAGCGGGGGAAAATTCTGCACCCCTGCGGTGAGGCCGAGCGCCAACGCCCGCTTGTCCTCCGGCAAGGGCTGTGGATCGGTGAGATTGAGACCCGGCGTGGTGGCAATAGCGTATTTACTGATGAGAAACTCGCGGTCATCGAGCAGCGCCGCCATGGGAATCGTAGGCAAGGGGCCATCCGGCACGAAGACCAAAATCTTCGCCTTCGCGGCCTCTAAATCTGATTCGAGCGGACGGATTAACCAATCGTACAATCGCTGTGCGTGGGGTCGGTATTGGTGCGTCGTCCGCTTTTCTAACGTTTTGCGAAACGCTCGGACTTCACGCGTCAGCGTCGCGCGGTCAACCTGGATCGTGACGTGCTTCAGACCTGCAGGCAGACTGATTAACAGCTCAAGCCAGTCCTTTAAGAGAATGGGATAGATGACAATCGCCGTTTGTGAGATACGATCGAGCGGCGTCTTCACCTGCTGCGCCGCATCCACGCAATTGTCTTGAAAATAGTCCTGCAATTCGGCGGCTTTGAACAGCTCGACCGTTTCTCGGGCTTCAAGGAGAAGCGGCTCTGTCGTGAGTGAGTCCGATTGTCCAGCGGCTTTTTGGAATAACAGATCGACCAGTTCAAAATAAACCGGGCCCACCACGGCGCGAAAGGATGGCGTCGTAGGCGTCTGAACCCTGAATTCTTGCCGAAAGGATTGCAAGGTCTTAACAGCGCGCCGATAGGCTTGCAGCGCTGCGTCAAAGCGGTTTTGCGCTCGGAGTAGGCGCCCGGTCTGCCACTCCCATCGATACGTGGATTCCGGCGCATTCACGTGTTGGGCGGCGAGCAGTGCCCTGCGCGTCAAGCGCAGAGCTTCATCATAGCGCTGTTCTTCTTCGTAAAGGCCACCTAGATAGCCACTGGCGTAGGACATGGCGAGGGAATCTTTCAGGCGCTGAGCGATGCCCATAGCGGCGTTCAAGGCGTCTGCCGCACGAAGCAATAGCCGGTCGCGGAGACGTGCCGCCAGGTGTTGACGAAGATCTCGATAGACCAGGCCAATATTGATCAAGTCATAGGCTTGATCGTGCGACGGCGTGGCGCGGCCCACGAGCGTCAGGGCTTGGCCGAGTAAGACTTCGGCTTCGGCATAACGCGCGAGGCGGACCGCCGCCATCGCCGCATTGACACGAGACCGCCCAGCTAGAGCCCAGCTGCTACGAGCTTGCGCCAGACTGGCACTTTCCTGATAGTGCTGCAGCGCCTTGAGGTCGTCGCCCTGCGAACCCAGAAGATTGCCAAGGTTGTTGAGGATCGTTGCCTCCAGGACGGAATGGTCCAGTTCCCGCGCTAGGTTGAGGCTTTCCTGCAGATAGTCTTGCGCCGTTTGGACTTCTCCCGCAGCGCTAGACACGGCGCCCAGTTCTCCTGTGATCGCCGCGACTTGCCACGTCTCTCCTGCCTGTTCTGCTAATTGGCGCGCGGTGTGGAGGCGTCCCAGTGCCTTGCGATACTGCCCGAGCGCGTGATAAGCCTGGGCCAGTCGGTCAGTACGCGACTGCGCTCCGGCTCGTTATCTTGCGTTCCATAGTGCTGTAAGGACACCTGCCATTTCGCTACAGCCTGGGCAAAATCCCCCTTACGGAAGGCGGCTTCACCTTGTGCGAACGCTTGCTCGGCCGCGGCCGTCGCTTCCTCACCCTCGGCCACGGGGGTAGCGGCAAGCCCGATGAGGAGACTGATGACAGAAAGCCCAACCCATGTGTGCTCATGATAGGAACAAAATAGCTCGGCGTACGGTTTCGTAACTGGCGCGGCGACCGATGTTGATCGTTTTGACGGGCGAGAAAATACGTGAAACCCATAGAACAATCCTTATTCATGGACGCCCCAACTTAGGTGACCGCCACCAAGTCGGTGACTTGGCGTCCCGCCTTCTGATGAGGTCCTGCAATTGGCGCACGCAGTGAAGCATAAGACAGATAGGCATTCCGTTCAACTGGCAACGCCGTCACGTTCTGAGAACCTATTAAATGCCTTATAATCATACTCCATATTCCGGACGGTCGTTGTAACCGGCTGCACACAGAACGCTTGAGGCGCGCCCGCGGCCCTGGTATCCTCAGGCAAGCGTTGCCTATTCAATCGGCATATTTTCAGCTGACACCGTGTTCACCAAAAGGAACCATGACATGCGCATGAGTGACCGGCCAACTGTCGAGGAAGAAATTGTCGTGAACGCGCCCCCCGCGCGGGTCTGGGAGCTGATCACCGACCTGAATCTCATGGGTCAGTGGAGCCCCGAGTATCAGGGCGGCGAGTGGCTCGATGGGGCCGCCGGCCCCGCTGTTGGCGCCCGGTTCAAAGGCCGGAACAAACGGGGGGAACGGGAATGGGAGAGCACGTCAACGGTCCTCGAATCCGAGCCGGGACGGTCGTTTGCCTGGGCTGCCGGTGATCCCGGCAATGCGGCCGCCACCTGGCGCTTTGATCTCATACCTGAAGGTCCGGGCACCCGCGTGCATCAGCACGTCGAACTCGGTCCCGGCCCCTCCGGTCTCACAGCGGTGATTGACGCGCGTCCGGATCGCGAAGAAGACATTGTCGCCGCGCGTACGGCTGAGCATAGCCGCAATATGCAGGCGACCCTCGCGGGCCTGAAAGCCAGCGCCGAACAAGGAGCCTGACGATGCGTGTGGCGATTTCGCTCGGGATGGCGTTAGATTCTTGGGATGAATGTGTCACCTACGTGCGGGAAGCGGAGCGTCTCGGCGTGGCGGTTTGTTTTTCCGCCGAAGCCTGGGGGACGGATGCCGCGACGCCGCTTGCCTATCTGGCGGCGAAGACGGAGCGCATCCTTCTTGGCAGCGGCATCATGCAGATCAGTTCTCGCACCCCGGCCATGACGGCGCAGACCGCCATGACCCTGGCCGCCTTATCCGGCAATCGGTTCCTGCTCGGGCTCGGCGTCAGTGGTCCGCAGGTGGTCGAAGGGTTGCACGGCCAGCCGTTTGCCCATCCCTTGCGGCGCATGCGCGAAACCATTGCGGTGATCCGGCAGGCGTTCGCCGGCGAGCGCCTCACGTATGAGGGGAAACACCTCACCCTGCCCCGTCCGGGAGGTGAGGGCAAGGCATTGCGGCTCAGTCTGCCGCCGAATCCCGATCTTCCGATCTATCTAGCCACGCTGGCGCCGAAGATGCTGGAGTTGACCGGCGAATTCGCCGATGGCTGGCTGGGCACCAGCTTCATCCCCGAAGCGGCCGCCGTCTATACGGAGCGGCTGGCGGCTGGCGCGGTACGGGCTGATTCTATTGCGGGATGCGGAATGCGGAATGCGGAATGGGCAAGATTTCTTTTATTCCGCATTCCGCATTCCGCATCCCGCATTCCGCATTTCTGAGGTACACCGTCTTTGGAGAATCAGCATCGGGGAGAGCGTGGATGCGCTACGTTTTCGACGAGTATGAACTCAACACCCAAACGTGTGAGTTGCGCCGGGCAGGGAACGTGATTGCCCTGGCGCCGAAAGCGTACGCCGTCCTCGCTTACTTGATTCAACATCGTGACCGCCTCGTCTCCAAAGAGGAACTTCTCGAGCAATTATGGCCGGACACATATGTGGACGACTCGGCGGTGAAGCGAAATATTATGGTGGTACGCCGAGCCATTCATGACCGGTCTGGCGCCGCGCAGCGCATTCGCACGCAACGAGGCCAGGGGTACCGCTTTACCGCGCCGGTGAGGGCATCCGACGCTGCGACACCGGACCTGGCGGCGCTGGCCATCACACCGCCGTCGCAAGCCCAGGACGTCTTGGCGCCGGAGGTTGCAGAAGGCGAATCGTCCGCCGACGCGGAACCCGAGCACGAGGTTGCAGCCCAGACACGGCCTTGCGGGTCCTGCCACCATGCAAACCCTCTCACGGCACAGTTCTGTGTTGCCTGTGGGAATCCCTTGGTCCTCACCTGTGGTCAATGCAGGCAGACGGTTGCCATGCCGGCGATGTTTTGTCCCACATGCGGACAAGAGCTGGTCAGGGTGCCGCCGCCATCCTCCCAGAGCCCCTTCACTGGGGAACGCAAGCTGATTACGGTACTCTGCTGTACGGTGGCCAACGTGCCGATCCAGGTCGAGGGCGTGGAACTCGATGCCTTACATCGCCTCATGCAGCGTGTGTATAGACTCGTTCTGACTGAAGTGCAGCAATATGGGGGCACGATCCACCATACCACGGGTGACGATTTTCTCGTGATATTTGGCGCCCCCGTGGCGCAAGAGGACCACGCCCGGCGAGCTCTGCTGACGGCATTCGGATTGCAGCGGCGCTTGCGCCAGTATCAACCGGCTCTGCAGTTCTCATCCGGTGATCCGGTCGCGCTCCGTATGGCGCTGCACACCGGGCTCGTGGTCATCGGCCAACTGCAAGATGCGCAGCACGTCAGGGCCACGGTCATCGGTGACGTGACGACGGTAGCGGCGGCCATGGCGCGGCAGGCCTCACCCGGCTCCATCCTGGCGAGTGCGGCGACCGTGAGGTTGGTACAAGGGGAGGTTCGTACGGCGGCTGGCCCAGCACTTCGTATGCATGGGCAGTCGACCCCGATCCCAATCTACGACATGGTGGCGTTCATACCGCAGCATGTGTCACCGCTGGCCATGACGGCGCGCCCGCCTAGTCCGTTTGTTGGCCGGAAAGCGGAAATCGCGATGCTCCATACTCGCCTGCAGCGAGTCGAACAAGGCCAGGGGCAAGTGGTCGGCCTCATCGGCGAGCCCGGTATGGGAAAGTCGCGGCTCCTATACGAGTTTCGGCAAGGGCTCCGGGGGCGTGAGGTGACGATCCTGCAAGGGGGCTGCCGCTCATATGGCAGCGCCTCGCCCTATCTGCCGATCCTGGAACTCCTGCGTCGCGCCTGGGGAATCATCGAGACCGACGGGGCGCGGGCGCTAACCGCCAAAGTGCACACTGGTCTGCAAGGCGTCAGTCTCGATTCAGAGCCTTTGCAACCGTATTTTCTCTCCCTTCTAGGCCGAAGTTCCCCTGGCAGAATAGGCGGAGGGTTAAGTAGATCAACAGGTTGGCCCAATTCAAAAGTCCATT
>CBCXVS010000139.1:0-14734 GCA_965178525.1 uncultured bacterium
CATGACAAAACCCCCTCATGTGTTGGGTCAACCGTTGACACGACATGCAGTTAGAGCTTCACTTAAGGCCATTCCGGCCTACCACGACAATTGTACGGATAATTTAGCCGCGGCCCTAGCGGAGCTAGAGCTGGTGTCGCCGAAGACGCCGAGCCCATGGAATTTGTTCATGAATATCCCGGTGCAGGCCGACGGCCAGCTATCCTTTGAGCCGCCGGTGAGTCAGCCGGGTGATTCGGTTCTGCTGCGAGCGGAAATGGACTGTGTCATCGCCTTTTCTGCCTGCCCGCAGGATATGGTGCCGATCAATGGCGTGGCCTGTACGCCGACCGAAGCGCATTTTGAGATGGTGTGAGCCACATGGCCATGCGCTACTCTCAGGCAGCTCGGAAGGCAGGCAGCACTTCATCGATGCATCGTTGTAATTGCTCCAGGGGGTGGGGTGAGACAAAACGCAATACAGGGGTTGTACAACCGGCTTCAAGATAGGCCGCGATCTTGTCAATCACCGCTTGCGGTGATCCATAGGCGAGCCACAACTCGGCGCGCTCTCGTGACACCGCACCAGCGCCGTAGTAGGAACGCAAAAACGTCGTCGCTTCCTCAAACGCCTGGTCGCGGTCTTCGTTGATGTTCACCATCAGGTGCAGGCAGGCGTCCAGTACACTGGCGTCCCGACCCTGCTGCGCGGCGTAATGCTGAATCGTATCAAAACGGTGTCGAAATGTGTCAACCGGAGTGGCGTCCGTTTGCCAGCCATCCGCATGGGTGGCAACGCGCCGCAAGATGCGGTCGGTCGCCGCCGCATCCACGTGTTCTTCTTTGGGGTTGACGGCGATCAAGATCGGCGGGGGCTGCTGCACCGGTTTCGGCAGCAACGCCACATCGGTGAAGCGGTAGTACGTGCCGTGATGTGTCACGTGCTCCTCGGTCCACAGCCGCCGCAGCAGGGTGATGCCTTCCACTACTCGCCCAACCCGTTCGTGTGATTTCACCCCCATCACGTCCAGTTCATGGGCAAATTGAGGGCCGTCCAAGGCAGAACCCCCGTTGCACACGGATAAGATCGTGCGTCCATGCGAGAGCACATCGAGACTGGCCCATTGCAGAGCCAACAGAATCGGATCGCGCAGGGGAAAACTCGCCAGGCAAATCGTCCCGAGCTTCACATGCTGGGTCTGGGCTGCCAGAGCTGAGAGCGTCACAATCGCTTCCACGCGGGGTTTTGACAGGAAGTTGTCACCCACCCAAACGCCGTCGAAGTACCCCGAGGCGTCCGCGGTCCGGGCGGCGTCGATGAGGTCGTCGAGACTCCCCCAGTCAAACAGCACGGCGCGAGTTGAGAGGCTCAGGCCAAATTTGGCGCGCATGGCATACGGCATCGCTTCTCCTTTGCTCGACCTACGGCCTCAGCAAGAAACGCCAAGCGGGTGTGGGTGATGACCCGGGCCACGTTCTGCACGTGGGAGATCGGGACAAAATCGATGTCGAGCACCGCGCCGCCATCACCTCTTGCACCACAGGAAAACGCGGCGTGCAGCCTACATCGCCGTCTTCCCGCCATCGACAAACAGGAGTGTGCCGGTCACAAACGAGGCATCATCCGAGGCGAGAAAGAGGATGCAGTGCGCCACCTCCCGCGGCGTGCCAGGCCGTTTGAGCATGGTGTCGCGCCCGAACTCTTCTTGAAACTCGTCAAGCTCCCGGCCCGCGTCCGCCGCGCGCTGTTCGTGAAACCGCGTCAAGATCGGGCCTGGCCCGACCGCGTTGACGCGAATGCCATCGGCGGCGTGATCGTGGGCCATCGCCCGCGTCAGACCGGCGACAGCGGCCTTGGTGGTGTCATATTGCACGGTGTTGCTGCCAGAGACCACCGACCGAATGGATGCCACGCTGACAATGCTACCGCCACCGGCGCGCTGCATGGCCGGAATCGCCGCTTTGGCACAAAAA
Organism: uncultured bacterium; assembly: GCA_965178525.1. Taxonomy (GTDB): domain Bacteria; phylum Tectomicrobia; class Entotheonellia; order Entotheonellales; family Entotheonellaceae; genus CBCXVS01. The sequence goes on from CBCXVS010000139.1 coordinate 1,954, forward strand.
GCATAGCCTTTGAGATTCACCCCTAGCATCGTATCCCAGCTCTCTTCACTCGCCTCGGTGACGCGCTGATACATGCGGATGCCGGCATTGTTGACCAGAATGTGGAGCTGGCCGAAGTGGGCTTCGGCCCGTTGAATGAAGGCGCTGGCCTCAGCCTCGTGTTGCATGTGGGCTTCTACAAAGATCACTTCCGCGCCATACCCCTGCAATTCGGCGGCAATGCGCTCGCCACGCTCACGGTCCCGGTCGGCAAAGGCGACCTGGGCGCCCTCTTCGACAAAAAGGCGAACCGTGGCTTCACCGATGCCGGAAGCCCCTCCGGTAATGGCCGCGATTTTACCGCTGAGACGTCCCATCTCGACGCTCCTTACATAGGTGATGACGACCCTTGTGGCTTGACTCTGACAGAGGCGAGACGGTCTGCCGCTGGTGTCATCGTGATCCTTTCTCTGAACGCCGTGTGTCGGGTACGGACCTTGCCGCAGATGAAACGCGGCGTTGATCAACTGGGCAACGCCTCACGGCGCGTGAGCCTATAGGATGGATGGTTCAAGCCCGTTGGGGCATAAAACGCATCATGCGTGTACGTGAACCCGAGCTTCATTAACAGATGTCGAGAGGCGTCGTTATTCGGGTTGTGCCCAGCAAACAGGCCACTTGCGCCCAGTTCCCGGAACGCATAGTTGATCACGGCGCGGGCCGCTTCTGAAGCATAGCCGCGTCCCCAGTGCTTGGCGCCAATATGAAAACCAATTTCGAATATGCGCTCCGGCGCATCGTAAGGTCTGAGGCCACAGCAGCCGACATGCTCATGGCTCGTCAAAAGAAAAATTGGCCAATACTGTATGCCATGGGCGGCCGCCGTCGCGATCTCCTGCATGAGGCGCTCCCGCACCTGGGCGTCGGAGAGCTGGCCCCGAGCGTCGATAAGCCGCGTGACCTCGATGTCGCCCCAGAGTTGCATGGCCAAGCTGAGGTCTTCCTCTGTCCACAGACGGAAGCCTAAGCGCTCGATCTCCAGGAAGTAGCAGGAGGTATGAGACATCGTGAAAAACTCCTATGCGGGTTGGCCGATACACGCCCCTTCCGAGCCTTGAAGACCTTGAGCAGCGGTAAGAGGAAGAGTACAAGCGCGACGATCACGATGGTCCAGATGGAATTGAGCAGCATGCCACCGGCCAGCCAAAATGGAGACGCCCCATCGCCGGGTCCCTCACCTGCAATCCAGCCAATGGGGAGTTCCGCACTTTTCCCCATCAAATCAAGCGAGAACAGAGTCATGGCCATCGCCATGCACAATTCTGCACGTCGCACGCGGTATGTCCTTTATCTGGAGCCGAAGCGGCTGTTGACCATTTTTTTCAGCATGGCGCGGTGCGTCTTCAGCTCTCGTGCCCACTATGTCTTCAACGCCTCGCCGGACAGAAATACGCCCTGGAGACTTTTTTTCTCCATGTAGTCTTGCCACTCACTGGAGTTGTAGACCTTCTCAAAGACGCCTCGGTAGAATGCCTCTGCTTCCGGGCTCATACCGGGTGTTCCCACGACGCTGCGCTGCATGAAGTAGATACAATCCTTACCCAATTCGCGAAAAGTCGGCACATCCTTGAACATGGGGAGCCGTTCCGGCGTGAAGGCGGCAAGCGGACGGGTTTTCTTCGCCTGATAAAAATCGAGTTGTTCGGACGGATTGTTGACCGTCGAGTTGACACGCTTTCCCGCCAACTCCTTTGCCACCCGGCCGCCGCCCTTGAAGGGAACATACTTCATGGTGAGTCCGTACATCGAGTTGAGAAAATCTGTGAGCAGATTGTCCTCTGACGCTCTGCCCGTTCCGGCCATAATCCAGCTGTTGCCCGCATCCTTCGCGGCCATGACAAAGTCGTCGAGGGACTGGATCGGCGTGTCGGCATGGACCCACAAAAGGAAGGTATCCTCCGCCATGCGGGCGATCGGGGTAAACGTCATGACATCAACCCCGAGACTGGGCTGACGCAGCGGCGTCGTATAGAAACTATTCAAGGTGACCATCAGGACATGGTTGTCGCCCTGATGATCTTTCAGATAGCGCAGGGCTTCCGCTCCCGTGCCGCCGGGTTTGTTCTGCGGAATGAATGGCTTGGACGAGAGCTTGTGTTTTTCGATAACACTTTGCATCAAGCGCGCCATCTTATCCGCGCCGCCTCCAGGGCCGGCCATAATAATAAACTCAACGGGTTTCTTGGGCTCCCAGTCGGCAGCGACGGCCTGTGGCATGGATACCTGGTCCAAGTTGAGCGCGTATAGGATAGCCAAACCGATGATGGCGGCGTATCGTCTTGTGTTCATGGCAATTTCCTTTCCGGCATGAGGCATATTTCTAGGCTTAACAGGTTGCGAACTATTCGGTAAGTACTTGTTCTACATGGAGTTTCGGAAACGCTAGCGATCGCTTCAAAGCGAGATCAACACGCACTTTGATGGGTGTTGCCGCATGAGATCGATGAAACGGGGTAGGATCATAATATACGAAGCTAAAAATTTCAAACTCTGACTTTTCAGGAGGCCATGCTGCTGTCTAACGCCACCACAACGACGCGCCACCAGCTTGGTCTCCCGAAACGATCACACCATGTGAGAGTCGGACACATATCCGCTTCGGTGTGACACTTGTGAGGTGTATCTCTGCCGGCGATGCTGATGGTATCGCCCAAGATCGCACAAGGAGCTTGCACACATGACCATTCTCTGCTCGGATTCATTGAGCATACGCAGAATCTCAACCTCACAATCATGGTGAATGCATTGATATTGACCGCAAACAACTTGCCAATATCCGTTTCCGCTCATCATGATGGCGCGTGACATATGGCATGACAGCACGAGTGATCACACGCGGTGCAAAAAACCCCTGATTTTGCTGCACGCGTCAAATCACATCAGAAGACCGGACCTTGATGCAGCGAACTTTTCCGTGCCATACCGGGTGGCGAACCGTTTCATCCGTGACCCAGTCCTATCTCAGAGATGGGACATCTAGGGCTCATGTCACCGGCACTGCATGTTCGTTCGGGGCGGCGTCATGGACCCGCATAAGGATAGACGCGGTGCACAACATGCTTTACAATCCCCATCCGATAGGACACCGCCATAAGGAGATCACGGTGGTGCAGTTTTCCTTTCGCCCTCCCAACGCCGATTATCTGGGGTTTGAAGCCACCTCGGAGGGCATTATCAAAACGGCCTGCAAGGCGGAGGCATTGGGTTTTGATGCCGTGTTCGTCAATGACCATATCATTGTTGATAGCTCGCCCCGCTCGGCTGCCTGGGCCAATACCTACGACCCGTTCATTGCCTTGTCCTTTATCGCCGCGCACACGACCCGCATTCCACTCGGCACCTCGGTGCTCATCCTGCCGTATCGCAACCCGATCGCCACGGCCAAGATGATGGCGACACTGGATCAGATGTCCGGCGGACGCCTCATCGCAGGCGTCGGCGTGGGGTGGAATGAAGCCGAGTACAACGCCCTGGGGGTGCCGTTCCATGAGCGCGGCGCCCGCGCCAATGAATACCTGCGCATTTGGCAGGCCTGCTGGGCGCCGGGCGCCGTTTCGTTTGCCGGGCGTTTCTTCTCGTTCACCGACATGCACATCCGTCCCAAACCGCTGCAGCAGCCACATCCGCCGATTTGGGTCGGTGGCTCCAGCGGAGCGGCATTGCGGCGCGCGGCGGAATTTGCCCAGGTGTGGCAGCCGACGCCGACACCGCTGGCGGATTTGATCACACGGCAAGCTGATCTGCGTCAGGCCTGTGATCAGATCGGACGCCAGGACGTCCCGGTGACGCGCATGAGCTTTCGAGTGAATTTCAGTGCGATCACCGGCAACACGGTGCCGGCGGGGACGGCACGGCCAACCGGACAGGGGACGCCGGCGCAAGTCGCAGAGGACATGCAGCGCTACCGGCAAGAGGCGGGCTTGGATGCTTTTCAGATTAATTTCAATGGGTGTCATTGTCTCGAGCAGTTGCTGGATTCGATGGACTGCTTCATGCAAGACGTGAAGCCTCTGGTGTAGCCGTAACGGCGTGTCCATACGGCTCGCCGAGAGAACATCGGCTAGGAGTCGTCATGCCGCGCCTGCGGCGCCCGGAAATGAGGCAAAACGTCTTTTACTCAGGCCTGAGGCCTCAGGCCTCAGGCCTCAGGCCTCAGGCCTTTTTTCATAGGAGAACGACCATGGCACAATTGGTGTTGGGTATTGGCACGTCGCACAGTCCTCAGTTGAGCACCGTCCCGGAATTGTGGCCGGCCCGAGGCGAGCGCGACAAGAACAACCCCGAGCTCATTGGGACCGATGGCATCGTGTCCAACTACGACGAGCTATTCGCCAGGACCGATGTGGCGCGCATTGCGAAAGAGATCACGCCCGAGACGTTTCAACAGCGGCATGAGCGCAACCAAAAAGGCATCGCCAAGCTCCAAAAGGCGTTGTACACCGCCGAGCTGGATATTCTGGTCATGGTGGGCGACGACCAGCAAGAATATTTGCGGGACGATAACATGCCGGGATTTTGCGTCTATTGGGGCGATGAGGTTGTGGTCAAAGGCCACAGCCCGGACCCGTCCACGGGAAATCGGCCGCTCATTGACTATGTGCTGCAAGACCAAACCGTGCCGACGCAAGCCGCCCTGGGCCAGCACCTGATTGAGTACCTGGTGGAGGCGGAGTTCGATGTGGGCCGCTCGAGTTTTCTCGACCCGAATCGCGGCGGGCGCTCGCAAGGGGGCATTGGCCATGCCTTTGGGTTCGTCTATCATCGGCTGATGAAAAAGGCACTGATTCCCACGGTGCCCATTATGGTCAACACCTACTATCCGCCCAATCAGCCCACCCCGAAGCGCTGTTATGACTTGGGCCGGGTCCTCCGCAGTGCGATTGAAGCCTGGCCCGTCAAGGCGAGGGTCGGTATCCTGGCGACGGGTGGCATGAGCCATTTCGTGGTGGACGAGGAGCTGGATCACATGGTGCTGGACGGCATGCGCACCAAGAGTATTGTACAACTGTCGCAATTACCCCGCGAAAAAATGAACTCGGGCAACTCGGAGATGAGAAATTGGATTGTGGTGACCGGCGCCACGGAGCATCTCGACATGGAGCTGGTTGACTACGTGCCGTGTTACCGGTCGCCGGCGGGGACTGGCTGCGCCATGGGCTTTGCCAAGTGGGATTAGGGGGCTATCAAATTTAAGTTGATCGATCGCGTTTCCTACGTCGGGTGCATTCTATGCACCCGACAACATACCTCTATGCTTTCCGTATTTTTTCTTGACAATCTATGCTATGATGCATGGGCATCAGCACGAGCGGGTTGGTTGGTGGGGGCCATGTAGAATCATCCCCTCAGCATCCGCGACACGTCGAAGCCCTTGGTGTTGCCGATGACTGCAGTGTGTACAATGGGAAAGGATAGCGGAGATGGCCGAGTCCACAGAACCGAGTGATGCCGCTTTTAATATCCAGTTGGTCCGTGAGTTCTTGGAGCGACACTTTACGATCGAGAGTGAGATCAAGCTGCTACAGCAAGACAAAAGCGAACTCCGTAACGAATTCAAAGAGCGCGGGCTTGACATGAAGACCATGGCGGCGGCTATCGCGATTGCCAAGAAACGTCAGCTTGTTCCCGTCTCGAAAGAGACCCTGGACGACTTGATCATCGAAGTCGAAAACAGGCTCCCGGCGCCGGAGGATTAAGTGCCGACACCAAATGCGAAGTTATTCTGTCTGGATACGCCATCTGTCCTTTCGTGGTCATCTGGCTCGTAGCTCGCCGGATTCCGTTTTTTTTCGTCCCGACACCCGGACCCAACGTCAGACGACTATCACTTGCCGTGGAACGCCTTTAGCAAGGCCAGCAGCGTGGGTACATCGTCGTGAATAATACTCCACAGTGTATCGTTGTCGATTCCAAAGTATCCATGAATCAAGCGATTCCGGGTCGCGACAAGCTGGCGCCATGGGATCGACGGATGCCGTTGCCGAATCGTTTCGGGAATATGGGTGGCGGCTTCGCCGATGAGTTCGAGATTTCGAACCGTGGCGTCGAAGATCATGGGGTTCGATTCGAATCCGGCCTGATCCAGCCCCTTCGTGTACTCGAGGACTCTCTCGGTAAAGGAGATCATGTCATCGATATAAAATCGCCATTCTCGCTCGGTCTCAGACATGCATCGCTTCACGCTCTACATATGGACGTAGCTCAGGGCGGAGGGCTTTCTCGGTCACGAGATCCACAGGGCAACCCAAGAGGTCCTCTAGATAGAACTGGACGCCAAAATAACGCGTCGACGTCGCAGGTCCATCGAACGCCACGAGAATATCGACGTCGCTATCCGCGGCCGCGACATCACGTGCTGTCGAGCCGAACAGGGCCAGCCGAGAAACGGCAAATCGCTCCATAAGCGTCGGCTTATGCTCGGCCAACAATCTGAGGACACGCTCGCGTTCCATTCCGCCTCCCGAAACCAAGGATTTAGCCGAGCACCTCACCAATCACCCGGGCCGCCTCTTCGACCTGCGCGCGCGTCACGTCGAGATGCGTCACCAGACGCATGGTCGTCGGACTCGACGCATTTGCGATCACACCCCGCTCGCGCAGCGCCTGCATCAGCGCGTAGGCATCGAGACGCGCGATATCGAGGTCGAGCTGCAGAAACAGAATATTGGTTTCCACCTCCTGCGGATTGAGCCGCACGCCCTTGGCGAGGCAGATGCGTTCGGCCAGCAGCTTGGCATGATGGTGATCCTCGGCCAGCCGTTCCACGTTGTGTTCGAGGGCATAGATACCCGCGGCGGCGAGAATGCCGACCTGCCGCATGGCGCCGCCGAACATCTTGCGATAGCGGTTGGCCCGTTTGATAAACGCAGTATCGGAGGCGATGACCGAACCCACCGGAGCCCCAAGTCCCTTGGACAGACACAGCGTGCAGGAATCGAAGTACTGGGTGATCTGCGGTGCCGGCACCCCGGAGGCAACACTGGCGTTGAGCAAACGGGCGCCATCCAAGTGCAACGGCAGGCCGTGGGCCTGCGTCAGCTCGTGAATCTCGCGAATCGTGTCGAGGGGGTAAATCGTGCCGCCGCCACGATTGTGCGTGTTTTCCAGACAGACCAGCCGCGTCGGGGCATTGTGCGGATCCTCGTCCGTGCGGATGACCGCCGCCACCTGCTCCGCGGTAATGATACCGCGGGTGCCGGGTAGGAGATTGACCTGCGCGCCGGAGAGCGCCGCGATGCCGCCGGATTCGCTGCGGAAGGGGTGATTGGTCTGTTCCATGACGATCTCGTCACCCGGCTGCGTATGCGCTTTGATGCAGATCTGATTGGCCATGGTCCCGGACGGCACAAACAAGGCCGCTTCTTTGCCCAGCATCTCCGCGGCCAGTTCCTGTAACCGGTTCACAGAGGGATCTTCGCCGAACACATCATCGCCCACCTCGGCCTCGGCCATGGCCCGGCGCATGCCCGGCGACGGTTTGGTAACGGTATCGCTGCGCAGATCGATCATGATGCCAACCCTCCCGGCTCGGACCAGTCACCACGAAAGACTTCGACGGCGGGACCGGTCATGTAGACCTGATTATCGCTCGCATTCCACTCCAGTTCGAGAGAGCCGCCGAGCAGCTGCCCGGTGACCCGACGGCCGGTTTTGCCGTTGAGATGGCAGGCCACGGCAGCCGCCGAAGCGCCCGTGCCGCAGGCTAGCGTTTCTCCGGAGCCCCGTTCCCACACCCGCATATTAAAGGTCTGGTCGTCGACGACCTGAACAAACTCGGTATTGACGCCTTCGGGAAACGCCGGGTGATGCTCGAAACGAGGGCCCCAGTGGGCTACGTCGAACGTGTAGGGATCATCGACAAAGACGATGCAATGCGGATTGCCCATGGACACGGCTGTGACCTCGAAGGTCGTGCCGTCGACGTCCAGGGGCTCGTGCCGCACCTGGCCCGGGGCGCCTTTCATGGGAATCTGTTCGCGTTGCAGGCGCGGCTCACCCATCTTCACACGGACCTGATCAATGACCGCGTCGTTGGCGGCATTCGGGAAGAGCTGCAGTTCCAACGTACCGGCGAGGGTTTCCACATGCAGCAGCGTTTTGCGGGCGATGTCATGTTCATAAACGTATTTCGCCAAACATCGAATGCCATTGCCGCACATCTGCGCCTCGCTGCCATCGGCATTGAACATCCGCATGCGGCAATCGGCTTGCGTGGACGGCAGGATCAGGATGAGCCCGTCGCCGCCGATGCCAAAGTGGCGATCACTCATGGCGCGCGCCACCGCCGCCGGGTCTGGCACGTGTTCTTTAAAGCCATTCACGTACACGTAATCGTTACCGAGCCCGTGCATTTTGGTAAAGTGCATGATCGTTGCTCACTTACGTAAGGGCCACGAGAGGAAAACCCGACCGTGTGCCACCACACCAGACGTGTGGTGAGGCCCCGTGGCTGCTGTCCCGTTGCTTGACCGCCGGTACCTTGGCCGCATCCTGTAGCGCTTGCGCCACCTGTGCACGGCGAGGGTAATATAACAGATGGGTGGGGCAGGAACAATCGGAGGCGCCAAAGCGCGGCATGACCACGTGCCCCCAAGACGCTAGGTGCTGCGCCAATTGGCATTCCGGCCGACTGTCATCGGCATAGGCATGCCAGGCCAGCACGCGGGCATGGAGGCGCAGATAATCCAGATGCCAGTGGCGCGTCGCCGCGCCGTGTAGATGACGGTGCAGACGCGCTGTGAGACCCCGTTTGGCGCTGCCGGTGTAGGTATAGTAGCCGCGCGGCAAGTCGCCTGTACCCAGGCGGCCGATGCGCAGCCGGCAGGCGGCAGGGAGCCACAAGACGACAATGTACGTCCCGCCGCGGGGCAGTGAGGCGGCCTCAAGCGTCTGACACAGGTTGGTACAAGTATTCATAGACGAGAATATTACGCAAGATGAGCTTGACGTACAAGCGCGTCTCGTGGATCGGAATGTGTTCGACGAACTCGTCCATGGGCAGGGTGGGCCAGCGCTGACGCCAGCGGTCTACGCGGCCGGGTCCGGCGTTGTAAGCGGCGAGAGCAAAGATGCGGTTTCCCTGGAACCGCCGCAGTTGCGCGGCAAAAAAGTGGGTGCCGAGGGGGATGTTGCGCCGCGGTTCAAACAGCATCTTCAAGTTGACGGGGCGCAGGCGGACCTGACGGGCCACGGACCGGGCCGTGGCGGGCATGAGCTGCATCAGGCCGCGCGCGCCAGCGCGGGAGACGGCACGGGGATTGAAGGCGCTTTCTTGCCGGATCAAACTGAGCAAGAGATAGGGAGACAACCCGTGGGCTTTGGCTTCAGACACCACCTCTTTCCAAAAGGCTTTGGGATACAGCCGGGTCCAGAACGCACGCGGCAAGCTCCGCACTTGCGCGGCTGAGAGCGCCTTGAGGGTCCGGTTCAGGCGGCGAAAGGCGGCCAAATAGGCCGCGTTATCTACCAGGAGCCCGGCCAGAAAATACCGGCTCGCGTGGGTCTCCGGCAACATCGCCTCCAGCGCCGCAATTTCCCCTCGGGCCTTGTCGTACATCTGTAGCTGCTGCAATTCGCGCACCCGCATGAGATGGAATTGTTCCCGTGTGGGCTGGGCTTGAAAAGAGGTTGGCAAAGATACCGGGGTGACATGTTTCCAGGGCAGAGAGGGCCGTTCCTGCACCGTCACAGGCGGAAGCGCCACGGACAACTGCCGGAGTTGTTCCCGCGCGTGCACGCTCGTGCACGCTATAGTAATGCAGCGGATAATCGATGACAATACGCTCGTAGAGCGCTTGTGCCTTCACACGCTGCCGCTGCTGCTGCGCCATGCGGGCGAGCCAATAGAATGTCTGGGGCTGCCAGGGATTGTCCGGAAACTGTTTGACGACAAGACGCCAGAGCGTTTCGGCCTGCTTGTGGTGTCCCAAGCGATACTGCATCCAAGCGGCTTTTGAGAGGCGGGCGATGGCTTCGTCATGCTTGGGGAAACGTTCCCCTAGCTGCTGGTACAACTGGCTCGCTGCCGTCAGGTCGTTGCGTTTGACCAAGAGGCGGGCGAGGTCCAGGAGGGCCTTGGGCGCCCAGATGGGGTCGCCGTGTTGGGCCGCCGCATGACGATAATGCGTCTCGCTGGCCGTCTGTTTTTTCTGGCGGCGATAGAGCTGGGCGAGCCGGTAGTGCGCTTCCGCGCGCTCGGGGTGCTTGGGGTAGAGCAAGAGGAAGCGCTCGAAGAGGGCGATGGCTTCGCGGCGTTGGCGCCGTTGCTGCGCGGCAACGGCACGGCTGAGAAGGAGACGGGCCGCCAACGCGGCGGGCAGGTTGATTGGCTTGAGGCGGCGCACGCGGGCGTCGACTTCCGGCCAGTTGCGGGCCTGTATGAGTTGGTTCAGCGTCGCCATTTCTTCTTCCGGATCACGGTTGGGGCGTTGGGAGGCCGGCAGAGTTGCGAAGAGTTGGCGGCTTCGGCTGAACGCGGTGGCGGCCAGGGCATGGTGCGGATGGGATTCGCCCAAGCGTCGCAGGAGGCGTGCCGCGTGCGCGGTGTCCCCGCCGTCTTCGGCGAGTTGAGCTTGCAACCAAAACGCTTGCGGGACGGACGCATGCGACGGATGGGCACGCAGGAAGGTTTCGACCGTGTCTTGGGCTTGTGTCGCCTGTCCCAAACGGCGTTGGGTCTGGGCCAGCAGGAGCTGACTCTCAGGGAGCCAGAGGCTGTGGGGATACTGGGCGCCGAGCGCGGCGACTGTCGCCTGCAGAGCGCGGAGATCATCGCGTTGGGCCGCGTCCTGGACGATTTCCCAGGAGGCGTAATCCGCCAGGGGCGGGTAGGTGAGCCAGACGAGGGTCCAGGCGCGCCGGGCGTCGTCGCTGTCCTGGAGTCGTTGCGCCACGGTGGCGCGTAGAAACGCCAGACGCCCGAATGCCGGTGTCATAGTGGCTGACGTGTTGAGCGGCCCGATGATCTTCATAGCTTGGGTGAGATTGCTTTGTTGGACGAGATCGAGGGCTTGACGCAAGCGCTGCGCGTCGGAGACAGACCTGGCGGTGCAGAGCAACGTCACGAGGAGAAGCAATCCTAGTAACATCAGGTATCTGGGAGCGATATGGAGACAACGAAAGCGCATGGAAAGCGGTTCCCGGTTGGCGGTCTACATTATGGCACGACACGACCTGGAATAATTTTACCAAGAATGACGGGATGTGTGGCGCCGGTCGTGCGAGGGATATTGCTCGCATAACCGTGCATGGTGGCATGGGCCAACAGGGCAAACGCGATGGCTTCCAAGGCGGTATTGGGGTAGCCGTAGTCTTCCGGCGTACGCAACGGAAGAGGATGCACGCGGTCCCGCAGCGGGCGCATCAAGACCGGATTTTCCGCGCCACCGCCACAGACAATGATCTCATGGATCGTCCAATGGGGAAAAATGAAGTGCTCGTAATTCAGCACCATCGATTCCACCGTGAATGCCGTACACGTGCGTATGACGTCAACCGCAGAGAGTCCCAGAGCCTGAGCCTGGTCCTGCACGCGTCGCCACAACCCCTTGCCAAAGACTTCGCGGCCGGTTGCTTTGGGTGGGGGTTGGGTGAGGAAGGGCTGCTGCATGAGGGTCTGCAGCAGCTCCTGCTGTACGGCGCCTTGAGCGGCCATGCGTCCGGCGGCGTCATACTGCTGTTGTCCGGCGGTGAAATGGTGCACGGCCTCGTCAATCAGCATATTGCCGGGGCCGGTATCGAAGGCGAGGGTGTGCAGGAGATCGGCATCGGCGAGAACGCTGACGTTGGCAATACCGCCGATATTCTGCACCAACTTGGGGCGGGCCGGGTCGGCAAAGAGCACGTGGTGGCCATAGGGGGCAAGCGGCGCGCCGAGGCCCCCAGCCGCCATATCGCGTGGGCGAAAGTCGGCCACGGTGGTAATGCCCGTCCGTTCGGCAATGACACACGGTTCACCAATCTGCAAGGTCGAGGCCTGCCGCGGCGGGTCGGTCGAGGCCTGCGGAATGTGATAAATGGTCTGGCCATGCGAGCCGATGAGATCGATCTGTTCGAGGGAGACGCCAGCGTTGTGCGCCAGGGCCGGAACGGCATCGGCAAAGTGATGGCCTACCGCCACATTCACATGACAGATGAGATCGACACGGCTACTGTCCGGATACGACGCGGCGAGAATCTGCGCGCGTAATTCCGCAGGATAGGGATAGGTGGCATGGGCCACGACGTGTACCTTGGGGGCCGGTTCACAGCGATGAACTTCTACCAATGCCGCGTCGATACCATCGGCGGACGTTCCCGACATTAAGCCGATAATCCGGAATGGCCTTAAGTCAAGCCAACTCCTTTCTTGATGAAGCAGTTACGCCGATTGCCTGAGACCGACTCTCCTCTCATGATGAGGGCCTTCATTCCCCCCACTGACAGGAGAAGCGCTCCGGATATCCCGTATCACCCCCCGGCTGCAACGCCTCCAGGCCGACTGCGCCGCCCACCTCCCATCCGAGGCCGTTCCGGCGGCGTGTGAGGCGGTCGGCTATACCGAGTGGCGCGACCGCCTCCTCCATCCGGTCGTCACCGTCCAGGCCTCTCTGGGGCAACTTCTCCCTGGCCATGCCGCCTGCCGTCATCTCCCGCACTGAACGGGTGGCTACTCCAGTGCCTCGGCCTCCTGCCCGGCTCCTACCCAGCTGCCTGGAGGCGTGCTGGACCACCTCTGCGAACGCGTCGGCCAGTCGGCCCGGCC
>CBCXVS010000139.1:15674-17093 GCA_965178525.1 uncultured bacterium
CGAACCGGGTCGAACCCCGCGTCCAAAAGCGACGACCCCAGACCGCTCCCTTCGTGACAAAACCCCCTCATGTGTTGCGTCAACCGTTGACACGACATGCAGTTAGAGCTTCACTTGAGGCCATTCAGGGTTATCGTACCAAATGCGCGCATCATTCTCATCGCACTGCTCGGCCTCTTCGGGCTATTCTTGGGTCCGAGCATGGTTTTATCGGCTGGCAAAAAAGAGCTGCCCATACAGAGCATCAACCTGCCGCCGGGTTTTACGCTGAGCGTGTATGCCGGCCATGTGCCCAAGGCCCGTTCCATGGTGTTGGGCGCCCAGGGAACGCTCTTTGTCGGTACCCGGCATGCGGGCAAGGTTTATGCCATCGTCAATCGCGGCCAGGATCATACCGCTGATGAGGTCATCACTCTGGCCCGTGGGTTGAACACGCCAAACGGGGTTGCGTTTCATAATGGCGCGCTCTACGTGGCGGAGACGCACCGCGTGATTCGGTTCGACGAGATCGAGGCCAACCTGAACGAGCCGCCAGTCCCGGTGGTGGTGAATGACCAGATCCCGCGTCACCCGCAGCACGGTTGGAAAATTCTTCGGTTGGGTCCCGACGGCTGGCTCTATTTCCCGGTCGGGGCGCCTTGTAATGTTTGCGAGCGCGATGATGCGCCGTTTGCCTCGATTTTACGCATGCGGCCCGACGGCGCCGCTCTGCAACCCTTTGCCCGCGGGGTACGGAACACGGTTGGGTTTGATTGGCATCCGGAGACGCGTGAACTGTGGTTTACCGATAATGGCGCCGACTGGATCGGCAACGATCTGCCGCCGGACGAGCTGAACCATGCGCCGGAGGCGGGGCGCCATTTCGGGTTTCCCTACTGCCACGGCGCCAACACCCCCGACCCGCTCTTTGGCAAACGCCGCCGCTGTGACGAATTCACGCCCGCGGCCATTGCGCTGGGGCCGCATGTGGCCGCTCTCGGTATGCGTTTTTACACAGGCGCCATGTTTCCCAACGACTATCGTAACCAGATTTTCATTGCCGAGCACGGATCGTGGAACCGCACGACACCCACTGGATATCGCATCACACGGGTGCATCTGGAGGGCAATCGAGCGGTCGCGTACGACGTTTTGCCGACGGCTGGCTGCAGGGAGAACAGGCCTGGGGCCGTCCTGTGGATGTGCTGGTCATGCCCGATGGCGCCCTTCTCGTGTCGGATGATCGCGCCAATGCCATCTACCGCATCGCCTACAAGGCCGAGAAGGCCGAGTCGTCAACCGATCCCAAACCCAAAAAGGCCAAACCCAAAAAGGAAAATAACTAATCCGAAGTTCCCCTGGAAGAATAGGCGGAGGGTTAAGTAGATCAACAGGTTGGCCCAATTCAAAAGCCCATTTACATGGGAACAATCCAACCTC
>CBCXVS010000139.1:17186-19035 GCA_965178525.1 uncultured bacterium
AAAGGTCAATTCGTTTCAGGCTTTTGAGTTTTTATTTCAACAAGTTGTCGCCGAATCACGGGAGGAACTTCGGACTAAAGAGGGACCGGAGCTGCTGTTGCGGGCCTTTGGTGTGCCATTCGGCCAGCCCATGCCAAGCTTGATACTGCCGATCGGACTGTACGATGCCAACTTCCAGCTCACCTGCCATGACGGCGTTAATATTGAAGACAGAACCCTGGGTCGACTCGACGGCAACCTTGAGGTTGTACACCTGACGATTGGCATTGACGATGCAGGCAATCGCCCCTCCCGCCGGATAATAGACTCCGGTGACGCTGCCCGTCCCCATCGTGACCGACTGCAGCTTCGCCTTGGCCTTGGCAGGCGGACTCGCCGCGTTGCCGGTATGCTGCCGCAGCACCACCAGGTTGGCTCCCAAGGCTTGCATGAGAGTCAATTTGGCTTCGTTCAACGCCGCCAGAGACGCTGCGAAGGCGCCCATGCGTATAATCTCTTCATTGACATGGGTGAGGAAAAAATTGATGAATGCCCTCACCTGAGGTTTTTTCCGAATGATGGTGGAATCGGAATAGATGAAAAGCGGGTGCAGCAACGGGTAGACGCCATCTGCCACGGTATCGGCATCCGGCTCGACCCCGTTAATGAGGACGGCTTTGACCGTGCGCGCATGACTTTGGTTGTGGGCATAGCCAAAGAAGCTCAGCGCATGGGGCTCAGCGGCGACGCTGAGGACTAGATCTTCGTGATCGGCACTGACTTCATGGTTGAGCACGTGGCGCAGCGAGGCGCTGTCCTGGCGGAAAATTTTGTTGATGATCGCGGCGAACGCGCCTGAATCCGACGGGGGTAAAAAACGGCGGATGGGTTCATCCGGCCAGGCCGAGCGGACATGGGACCATTTTTCCGCCACAAAGAGTTGGGCGAGTTCGTCCAGGCTGACGTCGGACACGAAATAATTCGCCGGATTGACGGCCATGACCAAGGCATTCGTGCCGACGTGAAACCGCACGGGCTGTAGACCGATCTTGGCACAGGCCTCTCTTTCCTCAGGCTGCATGTGGCGGCTGGCCAGCACGATATCCGGTTGTCCGGTCGTGCAGAAGCGTTTGAAGCCGGCTCCCGAACCGATATTGCGGAGCTGTATGATACCGGAGTAGCCTTCCTCGACAAAGCGGTCGTAGAACACTTTGGTCAGCGGATAGACCGTGGAACTTCCGGCGATCGTGAGGTTGCCGTCTACTTCCAAAGGGTCGACCTCCGGTAACACAATGGTGCGCGCGGACGTGTCCGCCGGGGTCTCGGTGACTTGCTGTGCAACCACCGATCGCTTGGCTCGGTACGGCGTCTGTTCCGCCATCGCGAGGGGCGGGAAGGCGAGCGGCAGGGCGCCGATGAACACATGCAGAAGCACGATGGCCCACGCGGCGCGAGGTCGAGGTAGCGGTCGTCGTGCTGGCTGCATCAGCTGGCCCTGACCTTCTCTTCGAGAATCCACGTCTCCACACGCGTGGTATCGCCTAACTCAATTGGCGTGCTTTGACTAAACGTGTAGAGGTCGTTCAGACGATCATAGACGTCTTGCGAAACCACAATGGTGTTAGGGCGAGCCGCCTCATTCAGGTAACTTACGACATTCACCGATTCCCCCCAGACATCATACGTGGGGCTTTGCGTATCGATACCCATGAGCCCAGCGATGGCGGAGCCGGAATGGACACCGATGCGCAGGTTCAGCGTGGTGCTGTGTTTATAATTGAATTGCCGCAGTATAGACCGAAGTTCCCCTGGCAGAATAGGCGGAGGGTTAAGTAGATCAACAGGTCAGCCCAATTCAAAAGTCCATTTA
>CBCXVS010000140.1:0-19004 GCA_965178525.1 uncultured bacterium
AAGGTCAATTCGTTTCAGGCTTTTGAGTTTTTATTTCGACAAGTTGTCGCCGAATCACGGGAGGAACTTCGGACTAGAGCGGCATGGAGACCGATCTGCACGAAGATCAGCAGGATGACAAACGTGATGCCTGCGGTGGCCGCTACAGTACGGGTTTTGGTATGGGTGAGATTGTGCCAAGCTAAACGCGTCCGCATATCTCAAATCTTCACGCCGGCATACGAGCGAGAATCGATCTGCATATGCACTTGCAGGTTGATGCCGCGCGCCAAGCTGGCGCGCTTTGCTTCTAGCGCTCGGATATCGGAGTCGTTTCAGGGTATTCGTGTGCTTTACCAGGTTTTAGTGCCTGGGCATCACTAACTTTATGTATTTCTCCGGAGGAAAGATATAAATTTGATTTTGCCTCAGTACTTAGCTACGAGACGTCCGGTCTCTGTGTATTGTCCCTCAGCAACTGGCAAACAGCCAAGGCGATTGTGATCTCGCGCCCTGAGGCCGATGATTTCACGTTGGCGAAGGGGGAAAGACGGAATGGCTGAGGTCTCTCAATGGAAGAGCTGGGCGAGAGCGCGGGCAGCCGTGGCGACATCCGGGGCGCCAAACACTGCAGACACCACGGAAATGCCATGGGCGCCAGCGTCGATCACCGGCTGGGCATTGTGGATCGTGATGCCCCCAATGGCAAATACCGGCACCGTGACCTGCTGCCTGGCCTCTTGAAAAATGGCCAGGGTTCTATTCGTGCGTGAAGCAGTTGGAGAGGGTTTTGTGGGGGATGGGAAAGGGGTTCCAAAGGCCACATAATCGGCCCCCGCTTGTTCGGCGGCGATAGCCCGGGTCACATCTCCGTAGCACGACGCTCCGATGATGGCCTCAGGGCCGAGTATGGCACGGGCTTCGGACACCGTTGGATCCTCACGGCCAACATGCACCCCGTCGGCGCCGATGTCGCGTGCGATCGTCGGATGATCATTGACAATGAGTAGCGCTCCGTGCTGCCGTGTCACCGCAAGTAAGGCGGTTCCCAGCCGGGCAATGTCCTCGGGCGGGGCGCATTTTTCCCGCAATTGTACCATGGTCGCACCGCTTCGGACTGCGGCCTGCACCATGTCCACGAAACGGTCCCGCGGCATAAGATGTTGGTCGGTGATCACGTATAGCCCGCGTAACATCGCTTGCCGATTCACATGCGTCTCCTCCACCGAGAAATCATGTATCGCAGAAGTTCTGTGACTTGCAAACCCGCATGTAGGCAAAGAAAGACAAGATGCCTCACAGCACGTTGGGGCGAAACCCTCGCCCCTGTGCCAAAGGTCGGGAGGAACGCTGAGACCTATCCTTCAACGTTCTCGGGGAACCGATCCAGAAATTCGGTCACCAGGCGACGATGATCCTCATGGGTCACCGTCGTACCCAAGAGTCGCCCTGTCGCTTGCAGGGCCAAGTCGGCAGCCGTGCCTTTCAATTCCTGGATCGCAGCTTGCCGCTCTTGCGCAATGCCCCGGCGCGCATCTTCAATCAGACGTTGGGCTTCTTGCCGTGCCTGCTCGGTCATGGAGGCTCGTAGGCGGTCCGCCTCTTCGCGCCCCTGCTCGAGAATGCGTGCGGATTCCCGATTCGCTTCAGACAACACCCGCTGATTCTCTTCCAGAAGCGCCTGCGCCTCCTGGCGTGCCCGTTGCGATTCCTCAAGCGACTCTCGAATGGAACTCTCACGCTGCTCCAACGCCGTTAATAAGGGCTTCCAAGCCACTTTCCTCAAGACGAACAAGAGGGCGATGAAGGTAATGATGGTCCAGATCAGGAGTCCGGGTTCTATGTTTAACATAACATGTACTTACTTCACTGCGAGTAGAATACAGACGACCAAGCCAAACAACGACACACCTTCAATCAAGGCGCACGAGATAATCATGGACGTCCGCACTTCACCTGATGCCCCCGGGTTGCGGGCGCTTCCTTGCATCGCCTCGCCGGCAATCCGCCCAATGCCATAGGCACCGCCGATCGTCACCAGTCCAGCACCGAACCCTGCCGCTAGATGTGCAAGATTCGCCACACTCGCCACTTCAGCCATATTCACCACCTCCTTTGCAAAGAGTAGAGGGAGTTCGTCACTCCACGATGCAGGCGTATTATCCCTACGCCTTTTCTCTTTGTCAAGCAAAAGCCTCGATCGCAACGGACTCACGTCTCGACAAAACCCCACGGCCTGACGCCGTACTAGGATTTGCCTTTAAGACTCGCGAGATACTCGACAAGCTTTTCTAATGTCTCAATCGAGACCTGCTGATAAAAGCCGTTCCCCATCAAGGTCGCTTTCATTAACCCTTTGGGATATTCGGGATTTCCTGCCACCATGACTTTATCCGGCTTGAGAATCGACTCACGGATGTAATCTGTATCCTGTCTCGCACCGATATCCCACAAGCTCGGCCCGACCAGACGTTCCGGCCCATCGAGTTTGTGGCAGGCGATACATCCGCCCAGTTGAAACACTTCCTGACCACTTTTCCCGGCATAGGCGACACCGCCGCTGGCCGGCTGGCCGTTGGCTTCGCTCTCCTTCGTAAAGAGCTTCTGCGGCCACAGCACCGTCGGCTCCTGCAAGGCCAGAAGAAATGTCACGACATTGCGGAGTTCGTCGTCGTTAAAGTTAAAATTAGGCATGACCACGGCCGCAGTTGCCGCCTGTTCCTGCTGGGCACCCTCTGCCGGCGCACCTTCTGCGCCGGCCTCTCCGCCTTGAAGACTAGCAAGATAAGTCACCAGACTCTCCACAATACCCGGATTAGCTTCCACATCGTTATAAAAGCCAAAGCCGGCTAGCGTCCCCTTCATCACCCCTTTGGGAAACCCTTCCACCACCACTTTGTCGGGCTCGAGGATCGATTTACGGATGTAGGCCGTCTCCTGCCGCTTGCCAATATCGTACAGGCTGGGTCCAACCATTTTCTCCGAGGTCTGCAGACGATGACAGGTGATACACTGATACCGCTGGACGAGTTCTTCACCCGACAGGTTCGCACTCGCAGCCGCCGGTGCAGGAGGGACATACTCGGCCTCGCACGCCTTTGCACCGGAATCGGGGACATTGGCCTGCGGACAGCGCAACGATTCTTTCAAATAGCCGAACCGGAGGTCGTGAAAGGCATCGGAATGCCCCTGCTCGTTGAAGAACTTCGTACCGACGTAGCTCAGCTCAGGCGCCTGCTTGGCCCCGCTATCGACGATGTAATGACACGTTTTGCAACCTTTTTCCTGCACTAGCTGCCAGCCGGCGTTGAGGTGGGCGGCGCCAGGGATCGGCGCGGCCATGACATTATGGCATTTGTGACATGACGCC
This sequence comes from uncultured bacterium, assembly GCA_965178525.1. Taxonomy (GTDB): domain Bacteria; phylum Tectomicrobia; class Entotheonellia; order Entotheonellales; family Entotheonellaceae; genus CBCXVS01. The sequence continues at coordinate 3,350 of CBCXVS010000140.1, forward strand.
TGCACGTAATCCAAGGGCAGCAAGGGACGTTCCCAGCCCGCGTGCTGTGCATCGTACGGCCCAAAGCGCTCGTCCAAATCGTGCATGACATGGGCGGCATGCGTGGTGGTCGCGAAGCCTTGCCCTTCGTGACACACCACGCAGCCCATCGTGGCAACATTGTGCTGCTGAAAAGCGTCAAAAGCGGCATGTTCCAAAATCAATGACTTGTGCGGTGCCGTGGGTTCCTCTCCAACCGCGGTCCCAAGCGTATCTAAGAACGCTTTCTCTTCCATAGCAGGTTGATTTTTCATGCCCTTTAAATTTTCCAAAACGTCGTCAGGAACCCCTTCTTTTCGCAACGCCTCCAAAGACCTGTTCGTTATTTTGAATATTCCCTTAAAAGCCGGATGGACCGTGTGAGGCTGGGGCACATCGGCCATCGCAGGATTGGCCACGCCCTTGTGGCAGGTCATACACCGATCGATGATATCTAACTTCGGGTCCCAAGTCTGCTCGATCTCCAGGGGTGTGCTCAGAATCCGCTGTTTCAGTTCGGGGTCTTCCTCGCGTGCCGCGAACAATTCGTAATATTCGCGCTGATACTTTTTCCACTCCGGCGCGTATTCGGTTTGCACCGTCCACATGAGCAATATCACCAGCACGAAGTTCGTCAGCGCAAAAGCGCCCGCCATAAAGGAATTACTGAACAGTTTGACCCGCTTTTCTGCCATCGCTCAGGCCTTTCCGAGGCATCGCACACATGACTCCCCCCAGGTCTGCCGCGCCTGGGAGGACCCTCAGCACTAGATATTCAAGTTGATTGCCGGAATCGCGAGGATGTATTTGACGTTGAAGAACAGGCGTAAGATCATTTTGATCGGAATCCCGATCATCATCAGCAACAAGCTGATTTGGATGGCATAATTCAGCGGTCCACGCTTCTCGTAAAACTCTTGCAGCCCGTCACACAGCCTTTTCAGCTTCGACCCTTCTCGCACCTTGGACCCCAGCACATATGGAATGGCCACGGGCAGGAGCAGTCCAACGCCGCCGTAGATGAGCAGAAAGAGGATACCGACAGGGAGGCTCCAACTGTGGGTTTCGACGTGCGACTCCTTATGAATCTCCCAGCTTTCCCAGGGCCAGTACCACTGCCAGCTCGGCCCTCGGAAGAAATAGCCAATGATAATGAGAATAAACCAGAAGGCCGTACCCAAGGTGAAGACCCAGAAGGCGAACTTGCGATCTTTGTAGTTGTATTCTCCAATACCGACCATATTCTTATCGAGATACGGAACCGCCATGAGCCCGATAATGATGAGGGTCGGCAGCACCACCCCCGCGATCCAGGGATCAAAATAGACCAGGAGTTCCTGCAAACCGACGAAATACCACGGCGCCTTGGACGGGTTCGGCGTTTTATTGGGGTCCGCTATCGGTTCGAGCGGCGCCGGAATGGCCATCGACCACACCCACAACACAATCGTGGTGAGCACAAAACATAAAACAATGGTGTACATAAAATAGGGCCAGGTCAGTTCGAAATTCTCCGAACTGGCCGATGGAACCACCCGTGCGGCCCGGCGCGTCTGCCGTGCTTCTCGGTCTCTATCCGTTGTCGCCATACCCTCGACTCCCCCCTCACCTGACCAAATCCTATGCGCATTCCTATGGGTTCGTGTCTCAGACGCCTCAGTCTCGTATGGGCACATCGCCGGAATAGCCATCCCGCCGGACACGCCAGAAATGCACCGCGATAAAGGCCGTCAGGATAATCGGAAACGCAATACAATGCAGCACGTAAAAGCGCAGCAACGTTGCCGATCCCACCGTGGTACCCCCGAGAAGAGCAAAACGCACGTCGTTGTTGATCTTCATGCCGATGAGATTGGAAAACGGTCCTTCATGGCCTAGCAAGGGCGTGGCACGAGCCATATTGGTGCCTACCGTCACCGCCCAGATCGCCAACTGATCCCACGGCAATAGGTAGCCACTAAAGCTCAGCAGAAATGTCAGGGTCAACAAAATCACGCCCACGCTCCAATTGAACTCGCGCGGCGCTTTATACGCGCTGGTGTAAAACGTCCGGGCCATATGCACCATGACCATAAACACCATGGCATGCGCCCCGTAGCGATGCATATTGCGCAGAATGTTGCCGAAGGGCACCACATGCTGCAAGTCTTTCATGTCATAAAAACCGCGCGGAACAGTTGGGGTGTAATAAAACATCAGGAGCACCCCGGTGAAGGTTAGCACCAGGAACAGGTAGAAGGTAATAATCCCCGCACCCCAATGAAACCGCATGCGCATGCCGTAGCGGCTAATTTTGGTCGGCAAAATGTGATAGAACACATTATTGGTCACCGCGAGCAGCCGATTGCGCCGGTTCATGGTATACCCATGGCGGAAGATAGACTTCCATATCTGGCTGTCGACCACTGCGTCCTGCGCTGTTTTAAAAATATTCGCCATCGTTACCGTCCTCACCCGCCTCTAGGCGCCCCATCCGCTCATCTCATAGGGTTCGATCGACCTGGCCCTTCGATCACCACGCACACGTCCACCCTACCCAGCACGCCGCCTCCCCTCCTTATACTTTGGGTAAGTCAAGGAAAAACGGCGGCTTATCGCGTACGTCAGGCTCGTTGTTTTGCTGGCTTTTGTCCACGACAATGTTGCCCGCTAAATCGAGGGAAATCGCGGCACGAAATAGCGGTGCCGGAGCCGGACCCGCGACATTTTGCCCGTCCCTTAAAAAGTTGCTGCCGTGGCACGGGCATTTGATGCGCTGCTCAGAGACGTGCCAGATCGGCGTACAGCCCAGGTGCGTACAGATCGAAATGAGCGCGTAGATACCCCTGTCGTTGCGAATCATCCACACCCGTTGTTCTTTTTTCATGCGGGTGCTGACCTCGCCGACTTGATAATCGTCCGGCTTGCCCGCAATAAATTCCAACGCCGGTTCATAGAGAATTTTGGGAAAGAGAAAGCGCAGCGACGCAATTGTCGCCCCGCCCCAAAACGCCACAAAACTTCCCCAACCCACAAAATTCATGAAGCGTCGCCGCGTGACACTTCCCTCTTCAACTGCGGTATCCGAACCTCTTGCCATCAGGCAAACTCCCCTCGCGCTCGTGTCGCATGGCGCGCTTAGCCGTCAATCGTTGGGTATTTGTAGTGCAGAAGGATGTGAGAGGAGCCTGTAAGACGGGGCTAGAGAATATCAGATTACATCCAAGGTGTCAAGGCCCTTTCTCAGGCAGCGCACCCCTGGGCACGACTGCCTGCTAAGTACCGAAACAAAATTAAATGTATATCTTTCCTTTGGAGAAATGTATAAAGGTAATTCTGTCCAGGTACTTATGCCCCTTCATGCCATCCCCCCAGCTTGCCCCGAGGCGATGCCTCCCCCTCGCGCCAATCTTACATGTTGCCGAAATCTTCGGGCTTGATGTTTTCCAGCCACTCCTTCACTTGGTCCGGGTCCTCCGTGGCATTCTGACCGCTGGTGTCGACTTTGCCAGCTTGTTCGATCACGTCTAACGTCACAAAAATCGGCGCCTGCACCCGCAGGGCAACCGCAATCGCGTCGCTTGGGCGCGAGTCAATGTGGATTTCTTGGCCTTGGCGGGAGAGGAAGATCGTGGCGTAAAACGTACTCTCTTTCAGGTCATTGACCACAATACGCGTCACCGTGGCATTGACCCCCTGAAGAATATTCTTAATCAGATCGTGCGTCATAGGACGCGGCACGGAGAACTGTTCGAGTTCTAGAGCAATCGCATTCGCCTCCGGTATACCGACCCAGATCGGTAGCACTTTATTCCCTTCGAGATCCCGAAGAATCACCAGCGCCATATTGGTCAGCGGATCTAGTGTCAGCCCGCGAACCTTCATCTCCAGCATACGTTTTCTCCCCTATCGAGGAAAGGTCCCTCACATGCTGTGCGAAAGACTGCTGACCTCTTGTGCGCTGGGCCGTCTCCGAGTCTCGTGCCCAGGCGCATTACCCCCTATTCGCCATGCCCTTGTGTCTTTCTAACATCATATAACTTCGGGCCTTGCCGGAATTTACAGTTAATATAATGAGCCGCTAAACCTTTGTCAAGCGACTGTGTGTATTGCTGCAGCTCTCGACATCAGCCTACCGGGTTTTGGCTACGTCCGTCAACGGCACAAATTTCGGTAACGTGATCCGTTCGCTCGCCGGTTCGAATACGACCTGCACCGCCAGGCCAATGTGCACCTTCTCGACGTCGTGACAGCGGAGTTGGCTGAGCATTTTGATACCGCTCTGCCACAACTGTACGACGGCCACGACATACGGTAGGTCCGCCTGCCACGCCGGACCGGCCAGCTCCGCGTGGTAGACACAAAACGTCAGGACCTCCCCCTGTCCCGCGTCCTCCGTCCAGGTGGTGCCGGCGGACAAACACGCTGAGCATAGTGGGCTCGGGGGAAAGCGAAAGGTCCGGCACGCGTCGCATTGCTGCAGCAGCAAACGGCCACGATGACATCCTTCCCAAAAGACGAGCGAATCCTCGTCCGGGGTCGGAAGCTGTTTGCGTTCCGTATGACACTTCCACATGTCCATATCGACGACTCACTTCCGCCCGGCCTCTCCTATGAACAAAGGACTGAGGACTGAGTAAAACCGGAATTCAGGTCCAGGCACTTAAAATGGCCGCGGCGCTCGTGGCAAACGCACCGCCAAGACCGCTGATGAGCGCGGTCGTCGCCGCCGCGACCTGGCGCGTTCCCGCCGTGCCGCGCAGCTGACGCACGCCTTCGACCACATGAAGCATACCATCTAAATGGGCTTGAGATAAATTCCCGCCGTGTGTATTCACTGGCAAGCCGCCCGCATGCCCCAACTGGCCGGCTTCGACAAATGGACCGCTCTCGCCTTTGGGACAAAACCCATAATCCTCAAGCTGCACGAGGACACCGTAAGTCGTATCATCGTAGAGCAAGGCCACATCCACATCACGGGGTCCGACACCGGCGGCATCATACGCCTGCTGCCCAGCTTGGCGGGCTACCGTCGTGGTGTGGGTCACCATCTCGGCGCAGTAGGCAATATGCGCGCCAGCATGCGCCTGTCCGAACCCGCGCAGCACGACGGGCGCCGCGGTATGATCCCGGGCCCACGGCAACGGCGCGACAACAAAGGCGGCGCCGCCGTCGAAGAGATAGGCCAAGTCGAATTTGCGCAATGGTGCGATGAGCAACGGCGCTTGCTCATAATCCGTCAGGCTGAGCGGTTGGCGCAAGTCGGCATGCGGATGCTGCATGGCATAGCGGCGTTGGGCCACGGCAATCGTCCCCAATTGTCGGCTCGTGGTGCCGAATTCGTGCATATGGCGCCGTGCCGCCAAGGCATGCGGTCCCATACCCCAGGTCAGGCCAAAACACTCTTCAAAGTCCTCATTGCCCATTTTGATCCGCCCATGACGCGCGGCCGCCCAACTGGTCCGGCGGTTTTCGCCATACGCACACAGCACAAAGCGGCAGACCTGCGTGGCCACCAAGAGAGCGGCTTGTTCGAGCATGGCAACAGCGGCCGCGCCACCCAGATTGATATCCGTCGTAAAACGGGGCACGATCCCGAGATGCTTCGCCACCCACTGACTATGCATGAAGGTCACATCCATGTCGAGGTTGCGCGTCAGCACACCATCAATCATCTGGGCGCTCAGTCCGGCATCCAGGATGGCCGCCTTTGCCGCCTCCAGCGTGAGGCGCAGCGCGCTCATGCCACGCAAGCGTCCCACACGACTTTCCCCAATCCCCACAATCGCCGCGCCCTGCATGTCCATGCAAACCGCCTCACCCTCCCCCACCTGCGCCTGACTCAGGCGCGTCATCCGCTGCGGGCTGCTCGTAGAGTTCGCGTCCCAGAATCATCAACCGGGCGCCCGTAAAACCGCCCCCCTGCTCAATCGTGTTCCGCGCCTCCTCAGATAGGCCACGCACATTGAGAAACACGGCGCACGCGACCACCGCCTGACGAAAATCCACCCCTTCCACCCAGGCCCACTCAAGATTGGCTGCGGCAAATGTCGCCCGGGGCACACGGGCATGTTCCATATGTGCGCTCAACAGCAAAGCTTGCCGGAAAGATGTCCCGTCTAAACGCGACCGTCTGAAGCGTGCATTTTGTGCGAAAGCGCCCGTAAAATCAGCCCCGCGCAGGTCTGCCTCATCAAAGATAGCGCCACGCACATCCGCGTCCCGAAAACCCACACCGCGCAGATCCGCTCCGCGAAAATTCGCCTGCTGCAGTTGCGCCCCGGCAAAATGCCAGCCGCGCAAATCCACCGCGCCAACATGGTGTCCGGCCCAATCGTAGCGTCCTTCGCCGCTCGGAGGCGGTAGCTTATGCGGCTCACCCATCACCATCCTGGCACCATCCTCCCCCCTTCTCCAGGGCGCGGAGCCTAACCGATCGCCACACCGTGGCAGCGTCTTGCCGCCAGCGCATCGGCATCGAGTATACAAAAGGCGACCGGCACGAGCAAACCCCCAGTGTAGCCAGGCGATTTTGCGCTGGCTGTTCCTAGACCCCTTTGTTACCATTATTTGGCATATTTGGCGCAATCGTTACCAAACACACGTCCATGATGCCCCAACCTCTGGCGCATATGCACTCTTTGCACGGCACGGCGGTTTACGGAGTCTACAGCATCCGGCAACGCTAGCGTTAGGCATCCGTAGATACACTCATCGGGAAGGATATCTCACGATGCTAGATACCTTACTTCAGAAGGTCTTCGGAAGCAAAAACGATCGGGAATTGAAACGCATGCAACCTCTGGTTGACCAAATCAACCAGCTCGAACCGTCGCTGAGCCCGCTGTCGCTCGACGAGTTGCGGGCAAAAACCGGCGCGTTTCGCCAGCGTCTCGATCAGGGTGCTTTGCTCGATGATCTTCTACCGGTAGCGTTTGCAACCGTGCGCGAGGCGGCGAAACGTTTGCTCAGCATGCGCCATTTCGACGTGCAATTACTCGGCGGCATGGTCCTGCACCACGGCAACATCGCCGAGATGAAAACCGGGGAGGGCAAAACCCTCGTGGCGACCCTGCCGGTCTACCTGAACAGCTTGCTAGGCCGGGGCGTGCACGTGGTAACGGTCAACGATTATCTCGCCAGACGCGACGCCGAATGGATGGGGCCGATCTACCAGGCCCTGGGACTCACGGTCGGCACCGTGCAGCATGATATGGACGATGCCGACCGGCACGCGGCCTACCGTGCCGATGTCACCTATGGGACCAATAACGAATTCGGGTTCGATTACTTGCGCGATAACATGAAGTTCCGCGGCGAGGAACTCGTGCAGCGGCCCTTGTATTATGCCATTGTCGATGAGGTCGACAGCATCCTGATCGATGAAGCGCGGACGCCCCTGATCATCTCCGGCCCGTCGGAGGAATCGACCGACAAGTACTATCGGCTCGACCGCGTCGCACCCCGCATGCAGGCGGAAATGGATTACACAGTAGAGGAAAAAACCCGCTCGCTCGCCATGACGGAAGAAGGCGTGGCCAAGGCCGAACAGCTGTTGAACGTGGAGAACCTGTACGACCCGGCCAATATCGAAACGCTGCATCATCTCAACCAGGCGCTGAAGGCGCATGTGATCTTCAAAAAAGATGTGGATTATGTCGTCAAGAATGGCGAAGTCATTATTGTAGATGAATTCACCGGGCGCTTGATGCCCGGCCGGCGCTATAGCGATGGCTTGCACCAGGCGCTGGAAGCGAAGGAACATCTCAAAGTGGCCAATGAAAACCAAACCTTGGCGTCGGTCACCTTCCAGAACTATTTCCGTATGTACGAAAAATTGGCCGGCATGACGGGTACCGCCGATACGGAAGCTTCCGAATTTCACCAGATTTACAAGCTCGACGTGTCCGTGATGCCGACCAATCGGCATCTCATCCGGACGGAGTATGCAGATGTGATATATCGCACGGAGCGCGAGAAATTTCAGGCGGTGGTCGACGAAATCAAGGAACTCCACGATATCGGACGCCCGGTGCTGGTCGGGACCATCTCCATCGAAAAATCGGAGCTGCTCAGTTCCTACCTCAAACGCCGGGGCATTCCCCATAACGTGCTCAATGCCAAGAATCATGAGCGCGAAGCGGAAATCGTGGCCCAAGCCGGGCGCAAAGGCGCGGTGACCATTTCCACCAATATGGCCGGACGTGGCACGGACATTTTGCTTGGCGGCAATCCGGAGTTCCTGGCCCGCAAGGCCTGCAAGCTGGGCGTGGACGATCCCAAATACCCGGAGCAGATCGAGAAAGCCCGGCAACAATGTGCGATCGAACATGACGAGGTCGTCGCGGTCGGCGGTTTGCATATCCTGGGGACAGAACGCCATGAAGCCCGCCGCATTGACAATCAGCTCCGCGGCCGCTCCGGCCGGCAGGGCGATCCGGGCTCCTCACGCTTTTACCTCGCCCTAGAGGATGATCTGCTGCGCATCTTTGGCTCCGAACGCGTTGCCGGCATCATGGAAAAACTGGGCATGGAAGAAGGCCAGCCGATCGAACATTCCATGATTACCAAAACCATTGAAAATGCCCAGCGCAAAGTCGAAGCCCATAACTTTGATATCCGGAAGCATCTCTTGGAATATGACGATGTCATGACGAAACAGCGCGAGGTGCTCTATAGCCAACGCCGCGAAGCTTTGGAAACTGAGACCATCGACGATCTGGTCAAAGAGATGCACACCGACGTGCTTGAAGAGCTCTTCGATGTGCATATTCCGCAGGATGCCTACAAAGACGACTGGGATCTCAATGCACTCCGGGAGGCCATTTGGCAACAGTATGGCATTACCATCGTCCTGACGCCGGAGCACGTGGAAGAGCGGGATCGCGATGGTTTGTTCGATCATATCATAGCGGCTTTGGACACCCCGTACAGGGAGAAGCAGGAGGCCCTGGAGACCGAGCAATTCCAGGATTTCGAGCGTTGGGTCACCTTGCAAGTCATCGATAAGCATTGGAAAGATCATCTCTTGGCCATGGACCATTTGAAGGAGGGCATTGGGCTGCGCGGCTATGGACAGAAAAACCCGCTCAATGAATACAAGCGTGAGGGGTATGAAATGTTCGTCAACATGACGGACCGCATCAAAACCGATGTCGTCGGATATCTGTTCAAAGCCCAATTTACCACCGCGACGGAAGATACCCGGAGCCGGCAGCCCGCACGGTCGTCGCGCGCCGTGGCGCACCGTGGCAGCCTCCCCGGGGCGGAACCGGCGGAGAACGGCAATATGGCGGTGAAAACGGTACGGCGCCAGGGAGAGAAAATCGGCCGCAATGCCCCCTGCCCTTGCGGCAGCGGCAAAAAATACAAACGGTGTTGTGGCGCGTAGTCCGGGACGCCGCGGCGCCTTACTTGTTATTGGAGGCGTATACGACTTTCCACAGATCGATTTTGCTGAGCGAATACAGGCGCTCGACTTGTAAATGAGCCTGCTGCACGAGGTCGTCCAAGGCCAGATCGGAATGCCAGCCGATTTTCGCACACAGCGGTGAGGCCCATGTTTCTAAGCGAGCCATGAGCTTGTTTGCACTCTGGAAGTGATTGATCAAGACGATCCGCGCCTCGGCTTTGCTGACCCGCCTGATCTCATTCAAAAATCGGATCGGAGCAGGCACCACGCTGATGACAAACGCCGTGATCACCACATCGAACGCATCGTCCGGAAACGCCAGATACCCGGCATCCATCTCGAGTAAGTCAACATGGTCGAGCTGCTGTTCCCGCACTTTTTTCCGGGCTTCTTGTAGCATGGCTCGCGACAGGTCGACGCCCGTGACCTGGACATGCCGGGGATAGATGGGCAGAGAGATGCCGGTGCCAACTCCAACGTCTAAGACCCGCTGACCTGGCCCCAGGTTTAAGTCGCCGATGACATGACGTTGGCGGGGATAGAACCAGCGGCTAAAGATCGTATCATAGATTCCTGAGTAGCGGCCATAGACCTTTTTGATGTCTGAGACTTGCATGCGGCATCCGTTCCTTCTGACGGCATGAAGAGGATGCGGGCGATCCAGGTGCCAAGCCACCATCGGCCGCGTCTTCCGTACATCTTCTGCCATCAATATGGGGCAGAGACGGTGGGCTGGCAAGGCCGAGGCGAGTGTATTTGACAAGCGGATTTCTATCATATCCCGGTGTCTTTCGCAAGGGATGCAGCGCATAGGCTAAAGATCATTGTGCCACAATCAGGTGGAAGGAGCCAAGCCGTTCAGGCCTATCATCAGGTATCTCTAGGTACGGAAACGCTGCGTAGGCCACACGCTCTGTCTCCCTTCCGCTACGGGTACAGCAAAATGGCGATATCATCGGAGAATTCGTTGAGCGCCACGAGATCAGGTAGGTTGTCACCATTGAGTGATCAATGGAGTCTGACCCGAATGGCATTAAGTTAGTCCGTATCTGTTTTATTAACCAGTGACTTACGAAGTGCTTGTCCTTGGTTTTGTCATCAGGGGATACGGCTTCGGACGTCGTTTGCGCACACGTGGTTCGTAACGATCGGGACGGTGAGGATTGACCACCAGTGCCGGTAGTGGCTCGTCGTCTTGAGCTGACGGTAGCCAGCGCAGCGCATCGATAAAGCTGATGCGCTCGATGCCGACCTGTTGACGCCGAGCGGCTTCTCCCATCACCAAGCGAACTAAATTATCAATCAACGCAACCACCAGGAGTGCTGTGAGCACCCCCTGGACGGTTTGGCACTTGAGCACATCGAGACCCATGGTCGTTTTCAAATGACCGAAATTGGTTTCCATGCCCCATCTGGCGAAGAAGAGGTCCGCTAAGTCCGCGAGGCTGTAACGGGTCGAGTCGACGAGGGCCGTGACCAGGGTGATCATCTTGACGCGAAAGCCTTTTGGCTGCACTCGGTAGCGCAGTTCTCGCACTTCAAGGCGCTCGGGCAGCTGGGCATACGGCTGCGGGCTCATCCACTCTGGAGAGGTGAGGGGGTTGAGCCACTCGACCACGTGATCTTGTTGGCCAAGCGATTTTACCCAACGGGAACGGGGGAGGCCGGTTTGACCCTTTGGACTTCGTTTGCCCGGCTCCACATGGGGGCGCCCTGGGGTGAAGTCCACGATTTGTTTCTGATGCATGCGAAACACGGCATGAACGCCTCTCTGAGCGAGCCATGCCAGATGGGCATAGGAACAAAAGCCCCGGTCAGCCACCAACACGTCGCCCGCTCTCCGCTCTGGATGGAGCTGGAGCACCTCGGAGAGATCATGGGTGCGCAGGGGCGCGCTCAGTATCCTCAGGACCATGCCCGTGCCGGCGTGAAACAGCGCCATCAGGTGGGCCACCGGAAAGCCACAACCGGGTCTCTGGCCGCCGGGTTGGCCAAAGTGCTCTTGCAGCTCAGGCGTATCCGACATGGAGAAACTCGAGCCGTCAGCCCAAAAGGAGCGATGGCCCAACCATCGCCCTTCATCGAGGGGCTCATGTTGCAAGGCGTTACCGACCGACCGGAGCAGCCGATTGAAAACCGCCAGGGGGAGCCGACGGCGGGCCTGACCAGAGGCCGACGCCGTGACGTCGAGCTTGGTGAGGTGCCGCAGGTGGGTGCAGGAGGTATTGCCGTTCACAACTTGGACAAAAAACAACTGGGTCGTGGTGACGGGATCGAGACATCGGCCTCGCCACTCATAGCCGACGTCATGACCGGCCCTCAAGATCGCGTCGGGCTCAAGTTGCGTGGTCCACTCCTGCTGGAACTGTTTCACCACCCGGGTGAGGGTCGCTGGTATCGGGGAACTCCTGTATGTTGGAGGAGTCAGTTACCTCGTCATACAAGAGATCGTGAAAGAAGGAAATCAAAATCGCGACGACGCTATGGCAGCTCAAGACGCCTAACAGGCATCCCGATTTTCAGCGTGGCGTCATGGCGAATAACCTCTTGGGAATTAACACTTTATTCCTAACTTAATGCCATTCGAGTCTGACCCCATGGTTTCATGCCCTGCTCATCCTTCAGCCATGGTTCATCCTCTTCTGGGTATACCGAGCCCTCCCGTGACCGTGCGGCATCGGCACCGCGCGCACGCCGCGTGCATCGGCGGTGTCTCGCCGGCCACGGCCCCAGCCGGTCGCCCCAGGCACGCCGCGCGCCGTCACGGACCGCCGCCACGGGCCGGCTGACGGGGCGCTTCACCATCGCTCACTGTTTCTCCTCGCGGACTCGGCCACGTGCGGAACCCCTGCCGCGCTCACGCCGCTTGCAACGGCTGCGTCCTGCCGGCATCTGTCCGAGCACCTGCGCACAGGCAAGTGGCACGCCGCGACGGACCGCGTCATCGGGCGACGTCTGGCATACGGGCGGCATCAGAGGCGCGCCTAGTCAGCCCAACTCGCTACCGTCTCTCGCAAAACAGCCATAGGCGGACCATCGCGTGTATATACGAAGCGCTGTTAGTTCGGTTCCAGCAGGCTTCCTGCGGCCCAGTTGAATTCCTCCGGTGCCACTCGATTCCGGCCACCGCTGACACTGGAGAAGAGCCCTTGCGCCTCGTTGAACCGCCCGCCACTGACACTAGACCGCTGTCCACTGGCGATATTCTCCTGTCCACCACTGACACTGGAAAAGAGTTCTCGAGCCGCGTTGAACGCCCCGCCTGAGACGCTGGAGCGCTCGCCGCTAGCAACGTTCCCGCTACCTCCGCTGACACTGGCATGCGTTCCTGAGGCTCTGTTGCTTGTCCCCCCCGTAATGCTCGACAATTCGCCACTGGCCACATTGTCGATACCGCCGTGGACTGCGGACGTGTTGCCCAGCGCCTGGTTACGCGCCCCACTACTGACGTGGGCCGCTCGGCCACTCGCTGTGTTGGCCCGCCCGCCGCTGACGTGGGCCTCTAACCCGCTCGCCGTGCCATTCATACCACCACTGACAATGGCAAAGTCGCCACAGGCCGTGTTCCCACGCCCCCCGACGACGCTGGCCGCCTGCCCTATAAGACCCACGCAAGCGGCAACCTCCGTATTAGCACCGGCTACGTTGTTTGCACCCCCGCTAATGCTGGCCTGATCGCTGCTCGTCATATTCTCCTCACCCCCGCTGATGCTAGCCCGGCGGCCCCTGGCCTCGTTCTCCAGGCCGCCGCTGACGCTGGACGCACCGCCACGGGCCTCGTTACGGCGGCCGCCGCTGACACTAGACCTGGGGCCGCTAGCCTCGTTGTCGGCACCGCCACTGACGCTGGCAAAGTTGCCGCTGGCTTCATTCTCAAAGCCGCCACTGACACTGGCGGAGTCGTTGCTAGCGCTATTGCCCTCACCGCCGCTGACGCTTGAGGCGACACCGCTGGCTTCGTTATCATTTCCCCCACTGACACTGGAGCTGGAGCGGCTAGCCTCGTTGCTGATGCCGCCACTGACGCTGGCAAAGTTGCCGCTGGCTACGTTTTGCACGCCACCGCTGACACTGGACCAGAGGCCGCTGGCGGTGTTACCTACACCGCCACTGACGCTGGCCCCAGTGTTACTGATGGTATTACGAAGACCTGCCACGAAGCCCTCAAAACTGAGGAACCGGTGCTCGCGCCCGATGATGAGATTGTGCGAGCCGCCCCGATCCTCAGGCTCCAGATCGGATGGCTCCTCGTTAAACCCGATCACGAGATTGCCTAAGCCATTGACGTCATCCGTCGCCCCGGGTTCTGGGCCATTACGGATATGGACGTTCACCCCTTCGAAGATGACATGCGGGCCTTGCAGGCCATTGATCTCGCCTGGCTCGACTCGGATGGCGAAGCCACCCAGGACCTGCGCCGCGTCGAGTCCCGCTTGCAGTGCCGTGGCCTGCGTTTCGAGTGCCTCGATCCGCTTCTGCTGGGCAGTGATAGTGCCTTGGGCCTCCGCCAGCGCCGTTTCCAAGGCTCCCATACGCTGTTCGAACGCTTGAAACGCCTGCATCGTTGGCTCGGCAGCGTACACTACGAGCGGGATGGCCAACATCACCAAGCTGAGACAGATGATGCGATAGACGCGCATGGTCCGCTGGGTAGAGCCCGCGGCTGCGGCTGCGGCACGCCATTGGGGTTGGAACCCGGCACGGATTTGCACTAAGATATTGTCGATCATAGGGACACCTCCTTGTGGTCAAAAGAGCTGGCAATGGAGGCCCGTCACAGCTGCATTGCCAGCTCGGGGAGTCACGGCAACCGCGACCGTAAGCGCTGCCTGCTCTCGCCTTCCTCATGCCATATCTCGACCCGCAACATGATATCTATGGATCTTCACCTCCTCTCGACAGGGTGGATATGCGCCGCCAACCGTTAGTACTCAGACCGTATAGGATATCGCATTGCATATCCCTATATGTCCTCGGCAACGTCACTTCGAGCACGCGGTCTGGAAGCAGCGGCTAAGCAGGTTGCGCGATCGACTCACATGCGTGGGGTAGAGCAGCCTATGTAGAGTATGGAATCATGCCACATTCGGTCGAATTAAACAAAGCTACCAAAACCACAATAGGATTTTGTAACTGATTGAGAATCAGTCTCTTAGAACCAAAACGCCCCGCATGCGCTACATGAGCCATACGTGGAGATTTCTTGACATTTTCGTGAGAGTTTTATGACATTCTTATCGATCTTGGCCGCTGACAGGGATAAAGGTCTATTTCTCTAGCATGCTATTAGCATGCCATACATGCTATACGTGTCGGCCTACAGACCACTTCCCGATCACGCACCGCTTCTCCACACCGAGCCAGTGCCGCGCGCCCGGGGCGTGCAGCGGCCATGTATGACGACGTGTCCGAGCGTCGTTGCCCGAGCACGCCCTGCGCCGCGACCCGGCTTCCCGAGGCGTGCTGCGGCAAGGTCCCCCGGCAGCTGCTCCCCTTCGAACTCCCCATACTACCTCCTGGTTGTCCCTGAGCTTCTCATGGGCAAACCATGCTAGTATCCGCAAGTTGATCGAGGGATACCCAACCGGAAAACAGGGGGTTCATGCCATGGCGAACAGGTATCGTCCATCGATGTGGGGGCTTGCGCTGGGGGCATTCGTGAGTGAGCTCGTAGTGGCCCAGATGATGCAACCGCAGCTCGCTATCAGCCAGGGGGATCTCGAAGCCCGCGTCGCCGCGCTGGAAGCGAAGCTGGCTCACGTCATGATCGTCCAAGGCGAACTCAACGGGCTGCAAGGCCCACGCCTCATCATCGAAGGGACGAACATCCATCTCCGCAAGGGCTCAGGAGCGACGGAAGAGGTAACTCTTACTGGCCTGGGCAACTTGGTAGTAGGGTACAACGAGGAGCCGCAGGACGGCTTGAGTCCCGGGGATCGGGATGGCTCACACAATTTTATTATTGGGAGCTCACACAATTTTCTGAGCTTTGGTGGATTGGTGGCAGGTTTCCAAAACACCATTAGTGGACAGCGAGCGAGCGTCAGCGGCGGCTGGCAGAACGTGGCCAGTAGTTTTGCAGCCAGCGTCGGCGGGGGCTTTCAAAACATGGCTAGTAGTCCGTTTCGTAAGTTCGTTATAAGTTATGATCGCCTGTTCGGGCAGGCCCCTCTAGCCCGAAGTTCCTCCCGTGATTCGGCGACAACTTGTTGAAATAAAAACTCAAAAGCCTGAAACGAATTGACC
>CBCXVS010000141.1:0-18802 GCA_965178525.1 uncultured bacterium
AACAAAGGTCAATTCGTTTCAGGCTTTTGAGTTTTTATTTCGACAAGTTGTCGCCGAATCACGGGAGGAACTTCGGTTTAAAGATCACGTCCTGTTTTATGGCGGTGAGAGGGGCGGGCGCGGTCTCGATATCTGGCGTTGTGGTTCTTGGCGCGATGAGGTCGCGGAGCCAAGGTCGAACGCGGCGGCACCACGTCAGCCATTCGATGGCCTTGTCCATCGCTTGGCCGACTGTGGCTTGGAAGTGCTCACGGTCGATGTGACCCAACCGGAGGTGGCTGCGGCGGGTTTCCGCGTGTGCCGCGCGATTGTCCCGGGTATGCAACCGCTCACGCCGGGGCGTCCCTGTTTGGGCGGGAGACGCCTGCGTACGGCGTCCGCGTTGATACAAGGCCGAGTACGCTATGGCCCGCGCCGGTGGAATCCGTATCCGCATCCGTTTCCCTAATCGAGGAGCTGGCTGATGACACGCCATTACGGACACATTTTTCCGCAGCAATCAGACGACGAGTTGTTTTGGAAGCTCGACCGGCCTTCGGAAATCTACCATGAAAATTCCAAAGTGACGCGTGCCGACCGGACCGCTATGCAGCATGCCAAACACGACCCGATCCGGCGTGCCTACGCCCACAATGCGCACCTCAGTCTTGAGGCGTACTATGACCTCATTCAATTTGGCGCCAAGCGCTATCCGCAGGCGCCGCATCTCGCTCTGCCGACGGTGTCGCAGGGATTGCAGCGGGATCTCGGAGAGGTTATCAGACAGCGGCAATCACAGCGTCATTACAGTGGCCAAGCCATGCCGCTCTTGCCGCTGGCTACCCTGCTGTATTTTGCCTACGGTGTCACGCGTTATGCCGCTCCCGAGGACCAACGTCATCCTCGCCGTCCCGTCCCGTCAGGCGGTGGCATCTATCCTCTCGAGGTCTATGTCCTGGCGCTGCACGTCGAGAGCCTCGAATCGGGCGCCTACCATTATGACGCGTATACCCATGCCCTGGAACAGTTGACGGCCCAGAACCTGCGTGAGGACTTGGCCCGTACCCTCCTGTACGACGAACTGGCCGAAGGATCGGCTGTGGCGATCATTCTGAGCGGTGTCTTTGAGCGCCCGCGTTTCAAGTACGACGAGCTGAGCTATCGGCTGATTCTCTTGGAAGCCGGCCATGTCGGCCAAAACCTCTGTCTGACGGCCGAAGCCCTTGGGCTCGGCCTCTGCCCCGTGGCGGGGTTTGTCGAAGATGGCGTGAATACCCTCCTCGGCCTGAACGGGATCGATGAGTCTGCCCTGTACCTGTTCGCCATTGGCGAGACACCCGCCATCGAGTCGCGTCCTACCGTAGGGGATGACCCGGAGGTCAACCGATGGTAGACGCGATACAGGCCGTCGACATTGCCAAATGGCGCGGCAGACACTGCGTGCTTGAAGATATCAACTTGGGCGTACGCCCGGGTGAAATCGTGACCATACTCGGTCCGAACGGAGCGGGCAAAAGTACCCTCATCACCATCCTGGCCGGTTTAGTCCGGCCGGATACCGGCTCGGTGCGCCTTGGCGGTGAGGAACTGGCGCAGTTGGGCGCACGAGGGCGAGCCCGTCTTGGCGTCGCCCTGCAACGCTATGGCCTCTCGACGCGGATGACCGTACGGGAAACGCTGACTTTTTTTTCCCAATGCTATCATGGGGATCGGCCGGTCCATGATCTTCTGGAGCGTTTTTGCCTGACTACGTGCCAAACACACCAAATCCGCCAGCTCTCCGAAGGGCAGAAGCAACGCGTATCGGTGGCGTTGGCATTTCTCAAAACGTTTGACGTGATTCTATTGGACGAACCCATGGCCGGCCTTGATCCCGAGAGCCGACGCGTCATATGGGACGAAATCCGCCAGGCGCGAGACCGTGGCGCCGCCGTGCTCTGCAGCACACATCTTCTGCACGAAGCCCAACAACACAGTGATCGCATTCTGGTGCTACAGGCGGGACGCCAGCTCGCCCTCGACACGCCGGCAGCGCTCCTGCAACGGCTTGAGGTCCGCGACAAGATCGAGGTTCACAGCGCCCAGACCATCGTTGATACGATCGGGCAACTTCCCGGTGTGACGTGTGTGCTCCACACCGGACAGACCGCGACGCTCTATTGTCACGACGCGCCTCAGGCCATGCGCGAGCTCCTGGCGCGAGATGCCCTGCCGCATGTCTCCTGGGGTCCGCTCTCCCTGGAAGATGTCTTTGACTACTCACGAACGGAGAGAAGCTACCATGACCGTCCTCGCTGCGTATACCGTCCATCAGTTGAAGCGCTATCTCCGGACGCCGATCACCCTGGGCTGGATATTTCTGTTTCCAACTCTCTTGTTCCTCCTCTTTGGTGGCGCCCGAATGCGTGTGCTCGACGACGCTGCCCGGATCGCTACGGTACATGAGCGGGGTCCTGATGAGACCTACGCCAGCTTTCTCATGGTGGGGATTATCGGGCTAAATGCAGTTTCAACAGGCATCTTTGGCGTCGGCGTCGTCCTTGTTCAAGCCCGGGATCAAGGCATCCTGCGGCGCTTGAAGGTAACGCCCCAATCCGCCTGGACCTTCGTTAGCGGCCAGCTCCTCGCGTCAGGACTGATTGTACTGTTCTCTACGCTCCTGCTGCTCGCCGTGGGTATCATCGCCTTCCATGTCCCCCTCCCACACCGCCTGCTCGAATGGTGTGTGGTCTTCGGGGTAGGGACGCTCGCTTTTCTCACCATCGGCTATGCCCTCGCCGCTTCGATATCCGATGTCCGTACGGCACAGATCGTCGGTAATGCGGTATTTATGTTTTTTATGTTGCTTGGCGGCGTATGGTTTCCACTCGCGGTCTTACCGCCACACTTTCAGTGGGCTGGTCATTTCTTGCCACTTTCCCACTTTCTACAAACGCTCCGCGCTGTCGGCTACCAGGGACAGCCTCTGGGTCACCATCTCTCCTCTCTTGTCGTATTAGGGGTATGGAGTCTCATCGCAGTAGGAGCAGCCGGGGTGCAGTTTCGCCGGAGTGATACACTATAAACCATAATTGTGGTATATTAAGGACTTGACAAATTGTGTTCCTCCCAGTACGGTAGGTAAACACTTGTCCTATAGCGATATATACTACTCGTGATAATCGTGATATGGCTCAAACAAACAACGAACATTCCGACAATATCGACACCCTCCAGTTCCCGACGAGCTCGTACATCATTCTCGGCATGCTGACCTTTCGGGAGATGTCGGGCTACGAACTGAAGGCTGTGTTGGACAAGAGTATCCGTCATTTTTACTGGAGTCCGGCCCAGAGTCAGATCTACTCTGAGCTTCGGAGGCTGGAGGCCCATGGCTTAGTGACGATGCACAAAGTCATCCAGGCGTCACGCCCCGACAAGCGGGTCTACAGCATCACGCCGACAGGGATGGACGTGGTGCAGCAATGGTTCGAATATGGCAAGGTCGAGCCGGATGTGTACAAAAGCGCCTTCCAACTCCGGCTGTTTTTAGGGCATTTACTGTCGCCCGAGCGCCTCATCTCTCTCATCGGCGAACAGCGGCGTTGGCTCGCGATGAGTATTCTCTCACTGGAAGAGCATGCCGAGAGCCTTGAGCACAGAATACAAGGGCCTGAGCCTGAAGAGGAACTCTTGTTCCCCTTCCTTATCGTAGACTGCAAACTGGAGAGCTTTCGGACTGAACTCGCCTGGACGGATAAAGCCCTCGAACGGCTTCGGCAGTGGTATCAAGACCGAGAAGGGTAAAGCGCGCCCCAGCGTTACCTGTAGTTTGGGCTGCGCTTTTCGAGAAACGCGGCCACGCCTTCTTTGAAATGATCACTGGCTCGGACGCGGTCGCCAAGGGTCTGGTCCAACGTCTCCCGGGATCTCGCATGTTCGGCGATCGTCGTACTGATCTGTTGTTTCACCGCCTGCACTGCAGTCGGACTATTGGCGGCGATCGTTTCGGCCATGTCGAGCGCCCACGGCATGAGATCGTCCGCCGGCACGACTCGATTGACGAGACCGAGCTGCACGGCCGCCTCGGCGTCGATCAATCGGGCGGTGAGCAGTAGCTCCATGGCGTGAACATAGCCGATTTGCTGGATGAGTTTCACCGTGGCGCCGCCGAACGGATAGATGGACCAGCGCACTTCGGGAAGCCCGAATCGAGCGTGCGGCACGGCCGCGCGGACATCGGTGGCGAGGAGCAATTCGAGGCCACCGGCGACGCAGTCACCGTTCACGGCAGCAATGATCGGCTTGGTGTAGGCCTGGTTTTTTAAGAGGGCGCGGTTGACCACGGTGGCCATGTCCGGATCGGCCGAGAGGTCGCCGCTCACGTCCGCTCCCGAGCTAAAGGCGCGCTCGCCCGCCCCGGTCACAATGAGGCAACGATGGCTCGACTGCTCGAATTGTTCCCACAGAGCTGCCAATTCCGCCATCATGTGCCGCGGCATGGCGTTGCGGCGGGGCTGATTATCAATGGTGATGATGACGATGTGCTCGCCGTGTTCGCGCACCCGGATTTCCATCTGCCAATTCTCCTTCGGAATTAGTCCGCCCGTTGGCCCGGTCGCACCACGACCTTGCCATAGGCTTGACGCTCGGTTAACAGCCGGATCGCCTCCGTGCTGCGCGCCAAGGGTAAACAATGCGTCACATCGGGTTTGAGATGGCCCGCCTCGTACCATTGCCGCAACTCTTCGACCGATTGGCGTAGCTTCTCCGGCGCGTACCAGCGGAAATAACGTAGCGAACACCCCAGGGCCGAGCGGTTCTTGACCAACAGCCGATTCGCCGGAATGTGCTGAATCCCCCCGACAAAGCCGATGAGCAGGATACGGCCGCCCCAGCCGAGGGCGGACAGAGCCGCGTCAAACCGCTCACCGCCGACGGGATCGAAACAGACATCGACACCCCGCGTATCGGTGAGTTCCATGACGCGATCGGTGAGCTTTTCCGTCGTGTAATTGATCAAGTCATCGGCGCCATGGGCCTTGGCCGTCGCCAGCTTCTCCGCGGTGCTGGCGCCCGCGATCACGCGCGCGCCCATCGCCTTGCCAATTTCGACGGCCGTGAGGCCGACACCACCGGCGGCCCCGAGCACGAGCATGGTTTCGCCAGCCGCGAGACGGCCCTGCCAGCGGATGGCCACATGACTGGAGATATAGGCAACGGGAAAGGCCCCTGCCTCCTCGAAGCTCATCGCGTCCGGCATGGCAAAGGTCTCGACCTCTTTCGCGATGGCTTGCTCGGCGAAGCCGCCATAGGCGAGCAGCGCCATCACCCGGTCACCGGGTGCGAATTGTGTGATGCCGTCCCCACATTGCGCCACGACGCCGGCCGTTTCCAGACCCGGACTGAAGGGAAAGGGGGGGCGGGTCTGGTAGCGTCCCGCTACCATGATGGCATCGGCATAGTTTACCGCCGTGGCTTTCACGTTAATGAGAATTTCGTCGGGGCCGGGTATCGGGGGCGCCACGTCCTCGACGGTGAGCTGCTCCACATCGCCCCAGGCTCGACAGATGACGGCCCGCATGGTCTCGCTCCTCTCTGCTGTGGATCTGGTTGCTGCGAACGTATGGGGATTTGCGTCCATCATAACACACCTTGTCATGCCGTATGGCATCTTGCGACGCATGTGAAGATGGGTCTCGGCTGTATGCCGTGAGCTGGACGGCGGGTGAGAGAGCGTTGCGTGAAGAATACCAAGGGGCCGAGGTGATCTCGCTCCTGGAGATACGCGAACGTGGCGCACGGAACGCGTGGCAACGCCAAGCTCGATCGAACTCGGCGCTGCAACGGCTGTCGCCCAGAGACTTATTGTTGTTTAATGATAAACGATGTTTCGGCTTGCTTCTCGATGTCGAATTGAGAGCGTCCCGTATGGTTGAGATGCTTACCGTAGATGTGCAGCGACACCGTCACCTGCTCGGTTTCATTTCTGACGCTATGGATTTCATGCGGCAAAAACGCTAGAATCTCACCGAGACCGAAGACTTTCTCGCCATTCCAAACCACGTCGGCGTAGCCTGGGCGTGAGCCATCATCTCGCCGTTTCCAGAAGATATTCTTTTCGAGGCTATCGACACCCGACACGACAGCCCACGTGCCGTGATTATGCGGCGGAGCGCCACGGCCGGGAAGCCAGGCGATGGCGAAAACCGCCAGGGTGTGATCCGGTTCTTCGTGCAGCAAATGCACGCCAAATCCTTGTTCAGTATCGCAGGTGTAATGCTCCGGCCGCAGCCAGTCCTTCGCTAAGGCTAGACGCTCGGCGAGCGGGCTGACGCGTCGGATGATGTCTTGGGGATCGTCCGTTGCGGCTGTGACGGTACGCAGATCCCGCACAAAATCCGTGAGTGTGTAGGTCATAATGGCCATGGATAGGCTCCTTTCGAGTCGTTGGGCCGAATCGTTGGATCGAATCTTGGGGACGCTATACCCAGGTATTTAAGCGTCCTTGAGCCTGCGATGTGGTGGCACGAATTGGCGCAACGATCGGAAGAGCAGCGGAAATCTACGATGTCCGTGTCGGTTATGTCGGGTGCGAACGGAATCGAACGTGAGAATCGGATGGGCGGGTACGGCGAAGAGAGGAACATGTGGCGCGGGACGGCCCCGCTCGATGTCGTGACGCAGCGTGCTACCTGACAGACACGCCTGCGTGTCGTGGACGTACACATTCAGTGACATGCGATTCTCCTTTTTTGTAAATTGCCGGCAACTTCTCCCCCGCGGCAGCCATACCGCCTGTCCGCAACCAGAGGGACAATGCGAGGTGCTGAGGTCATGGTGATTCCCTTTCGTTTCGGAACACCTATCGTGACCATCTCTCCGTATCGGTGATTCATGCATACACGATCACCGAAGAAGATTCGTAGAGCGACCCTCTACGTCTACCGGGCCGCCCAGACCCTGATGGATCATATACCATGACCCACTCGTGCGCAACGCTGCCGCCCGTGTTTTTGCTTCGTGCCGCTCCACGTTAGACAGAGCGTCATTTGTCAACCGTCTATGAAACGAACTCCGATAGGGTTCTCTCACTTGCGGTGCGCAGCACTTAGACCACCCCGTATGCCAACATGGCGTCCGCAACCTTGACGAAGCCCCCCAGGTTGGCGCCCTGCACATAGTTCACCACGCCATTGCTCGTCGTACCATACGTCACACACTGCTCATGGATGTTGCGCATGATGCCTTGCAGACGCTGATCCACTTCCTCACGCGACCATGAGATACGGAGGGCATTCTGACTCTGTTCCAGTCCGGAGACGGCGACACCGCCGGCATTGGCAGCCTTGGCCGGCCCATAGAGAAGCTGTGCTTGTAAAAACGTTCGAATACCATCCAGGTTCGTCGGCATGTTGGCCCCTTCGGCCACGGCCATGACCCCGTTGTCCACGAGGGTTTGGGCGTCGTGGCCGTCAATTTCGTTCTGCGTCGCACTGGGGAAAGCCAGCTCGCAAGGGACCCCCCATGGTTTTTTGCCGGCATGATAGTCACAGCCAAACTTCTCCGCATATTCGGAGACGCGACCACGACGCACTTCCTTCAGGTCTTTCAGCCAGGCCAGCTTGTCCTCACGGATCCCGTCCGGATCGTGAATAAAGCCATCGGAGTCCGAAGCGGTGATGACTTTAGCGCCGAGTTCGCTGAGCTTTTCGATGGTATACAACGCCACGTTGCCCGAGCCGGAGACGACCGCGGTCTTGCCCGCCACACTGTCTCCTTTGGCTTCCAGCATGTTTTGCATAAAGTAGACGCAACCATACCCCGTCGCTTCGGTACGCACGAGGCTGCCGCCAAAGGAGAGCCCCTTGCCGGTCAGAATACCGGTAAAGCGATTCGCCAGGCGTTTGTACTGCCCAAACATATAACTGATTTCACGCCCCCCCACACCGATATCACCGGCTGGGACGTCCGTATCTTCCCCGATGTGACGATGCAGCTCGATCATCAGCGAGTGACAGAAGCGCATCACTTCGCGATCACTCTTGCCCTTCGGGTTGAAATTCGCGCCGCCTTTCCCGCCGCCCATGGGCAAGGTCGTCAAACTGTTCTTGAAGATCTGCTCGAAGCCGAGGAATTTCAGTACACTCAACGTGACCGTCGGATGAAACCGCATACCGCCTTTATAGGGGCCGATGGCATTATTGAACTGCACCCGCCAGGCCCGGTTGACGCGGATGTTGCCTTGATCATCTTCCCAGGTCACACGGAAAATGATGACCCGGTCGGGCTCGGTCAGACGTTCAAGGATCTGGGCGTCCTTGTACTCGGGATGCTGCAGGATAAACGGCATGAGCGTCTCGGCGACCTCGTACACGGCCTGGTGGAATTCGCCCTCGCCAGGATTCCGCCGTTTGAGGCCCGCGATAAAGCGCTTCAATTCCTTCGCGGCTGCGGTATCGGTTTTTGATGACATGAGGTCCTCCTCTCTCTTTCCCGTCAAGCGCTGCGGCTGCGGCTAGGCGCCCTGGCCACAACGGCTGCCACTATCTCAGTTTGATCCTTTGCTTTTGTGTCCCTGACGCATCATAGAATATCGTAGGATAATGCAAGCGAGGCGCCCAGGGCAACCTACCTCTGTTTGGACGCCACAAGACACAAAAGGATGTACGAAGGATGCACGCATTCTCTAAATGGTATGTGGGGGTATCCACTGGAGGTTACGGTGTGACCCGAGATCCCTAACCACTACGATAGCCTCCCACTGTCCCCCACCCGTTGCCAGACCCATCCCCCCAGCGGTCCCCCAATCATCGGCCCGACGATGTACACCCAAAATCCCCCCCCAGGCCCGGGAATGGCAATCGTGTCCCACCCGAGCACATAGGCCACGAGCCGTGGGCCGAAATCGCGGGCCGGATTCCACCCTGCCTGTGTCAGCGGCGCAAAGAGACTGATGAGCACGGCAACGGTGAAGCCAATAAAAAACGGCGCCAGATTGGCCTTGGGGCTGGCGGTATTGTGGGGCGTGGTCAGGGCAAAGATAACGAAGACGAGCACCGCCGTGCCAAAGCCTTCGACGAGGGCGGCATGAGCAGGCGAGATGAGCGCATGTGCGGCCGCATCCGTCCCGAACATGGCCGGATTGGGAAAGTATTCCCCAAAGATCATGGCCGATAGCTCACTGCCGGGAGCGCCCCGCGTCAGCCCCTTGAGCGCCTCGAAGCGTGCGATCAAAGGCCCAAAGAGCCCGGCCACCGTGGCGCCTGCCGCCATCGCGCCACCGAGCTGCGCGGCGATGTACGGCGCCAGACGCCGCCAGGGGAAATCCCGGGGCCGCCAGAGCGCCAATGCGAGCGAGACGGCTGGATTTAAATGCGCGCCGGAAAGCGCCGCCGAAGCATAAATGGCAAGCGTGACGCCGAAGCCCCACACCACCGCAACTTGCCAAAGACCTTGTTGCGCCCCGGTGAGGACGGCTGCCGCCACGGACCCGGTGCCAAATAGGACGAGCAGATAGGTGCTAAGGGGTTCGCCCGCCATGGCTTGTCTGAACGGCGGTAGTGGGGTTGCGTGTTGGGCGGATCTCGCTGCCTGAACAGCTGTGTTATCCCTCATACGTTGTTGCTTCATCACGCATCCTTTTGCATACCTGTTTCCAGAAGAAAGACAAACATGTGCGGTTATCTCTGTACTTAGAACGCTTGGCTGGACGTGGTGTCGGAAGGCGGGGCTATCGTCGGGGCAGGCGGGCTGGCGGTCAAGGTCTCAGGCAGGCGGGCTATGTTCCGACCTCGTCTCCCGAGCTGATGGGTCTGTTCCCGGCGGCGTGGCCGGCGACATGACAAGCACATGCACGGCGCAAGCAAAGTCCTGCCCCAGGAGGAGGCGGCAGGTCAGAATCTCTTCACTGCGGCCACTGCTGTCGAGGATGACGAGGATACGGTGGTACATCGTCCATTCCCCGTTCGGTCCGGTATGGTGGCAACTGGAAGCGTACCTCGATATGCTACCGTATAGGATTGGGCTGAGTATGAACCTACCTGTAGCGCGTTAGGATCGGATGAAGATCCGGTGAGTTTTTGATATGCCTGCTTCCATATATGTCGCATGCATCTAGTTGAGATGGTAGGCGAGAGCACCTACAGCGGCTATAGATATAAGGATCAGGATTAAATTTAGTACTAGGTAAGATGCCGGTCCGAATCTCCCGGGGACAAACGGAAGATGCGTTATGCGAGCGAAAGAGCGTAGCACAGTCCTAGCACGGAAATCCGGTCTTCTAATATCGGTCATAATGTCCGGATTCGTTCGCTGAGATACAACATGCCACTGCAACTGATCACTTATTTCCTCAAATAACAGGTCTCCTCTGTTTCTCCAATTTTCATATTGCCAAATTAAAAATATACACAATGGAGATGTAATAATGATCGATGTGAATGCAACAACAAGTGATGCAGTAGACTGTTGAGAATAAAGAAAAAGTAGCTGAGCCCCTAATGTAAATACGATATTCAGAGTCGTAAAGAGAAAGGCAAAGTGGGCTCGTCTAGCGAGTAGCACCGTGATATTTTCTAGATCAGCTAGCGCCTCGGATAAGAAAGACGCTTCGCTATCTTTCTCGTGACTCGTTGGCATGATCTCATCCATTACTACGTCCTTTCCCAATCGCTTCCAAAAGCGTACCCAGCAAGTTGGAACGCAATCGCCCTCGCCCTTCGTCGTCTAAGAGACCCACCAGTTTACCTCGTCCATAAAACATGCGGAAGACAGAGCAATACTCTAGAACCGTAGGAGCTAACGCCTGCGCGGGACCCAGTGCCTCATAGTAGGGGCCAGACAAATAGTACGCTGTCACCGTATCCCTCATGTCCCACCAGAGATCAGCCTTTGTCACTACCGTCATAAGCCACTTAATCGTATCGGGGTAACCAAGAAGTGGGATCCATTCATGGAGAACCTCTATCTCTGTCTGTTGATGTCTCTCAAGATAAGCCTTCTCTACTGTCCGATCTGGTCTAACAATAGGCTGACCTGCCCTAGCGGCGTCTTCGTATTCATGGTATCCGTATGATACGACATTAATCACTCCCACATAATCTCCCCTCATAGCCTCTCTGATGGCTTCAATCCTTCTGGGAGCATGAAGAATTTGGCCAGGAGCATCAACAAAGATAAATGGTTGATCATCAATTCTGATATGGCGTCTCTGTACAAACTGCGTGCGGTTTATAGCATCTATGGCACTTGGGGCAATCTCAGTTAAAGAATCGAAAGATTAGTTTTGCCGACACCCGTAGAGCCTAAAAGAAGCACCTTGTGTTTCTTGTGTAGCGCTTCGAGGAGCCGATCAATCCACCCCTGCCTGATAGCTAGGTCGACGATTCTGCCGCCAACTGCTGCAACCGGTTCACTCATCTTATATCCTCTTCGCTCCCGAGTATCCGTTGGCAGAGGTTTCGCACTGACTTTCTGCGCGCAAGGTGTACTCCATGACCTTAGCCTATCTAATACGTATCGATAAGTCCTTTATGATCAATATTTTCATGGTGTGCAGTGTGGAAGGACCTATGCCTGCCCTCTGATTTTTCTACCGGATGAGTTTAGCATATATACGATGGTGAAGACAGAAGGGGAAAAAATATACACTTGAGGCGACTCAAACCACAGTAAGGAAGATCACAAGGCGAGTGTGACGTCTCTCACATGACAGCACAAGTAGCACTCACGCGCGATTGTGAAAAAACTGAGTTTCATTCCGCCTCAGACGTTTTGCGTATCGCCGCCGCACTGCATTTCGCTTGACTCGCGACCGGTCTTTCGCCTACAACAGGAGAAACGTGACCATCGAGGGACAGGGCGCACGCTACGAAGGAGAGACCATGCAGGCGGAAGAACTGCGCGAGCTACAAGCACCGTTGAAACAACGCTACCGTGACGAGCCTGAAACGGCCATGATTACCCTCTCTGCGAGCGGGAATCTCGACGAAGGGATTATCTGTTCGGTTGAAACCGGTAAGGCCATCGTGCAAGCCGGCCTCCATCCCGCGACTGGCGGGGACGGCTTGGCGGCGTGCTCGGGCGACATGTTGTTGCAGGCCCTCGTCGCATGCGCCGGCGTCACCCTGCGAGCGGTTGCTGCGGCCCTCGGGGTGGACGTGCGCGGCGGCACGGTGTCGGCCGAAGGCGATCTCGATTTCCGCGGCACGTTGGGAGTGGACCGAGAAGCGCCGGTGGGATTCGCGGATATCCGCCTGAACTTTGATCTGGACACGGATGCCACGCCGGAACAACTGGCGAATGTGCTCAGGCTGACCGAGCGCTATTGCGTCGTGTATCAGACGCTCCGGAGTGCGCCCCCCGTCACGGTGTCGATCGGCGATATCATCACGCAAGGCTGAATAGACGTCAACGTCAAGAGGAGGCGAGAGCCATGGCTTGGAAACGAGTCGTAGTCGAAATGGGCATGGGCACATCGTTGCGGAATCAAGATTACACGACTGCAGCGATTCGGGCGTTGCGGGATGCGCTCTGGCGCAATTCGCTCGGCGTCACACGCGCGCTGGGCATGGATGTTGACTCGATGTTCGTCGAGGTCCTTATCGGCGTGCCGCAGCCGGACGCAGTAGACAAGGCGAAAGTGCTCGAGGTGTTGCCGCATGGCACGGGGGAGGTCAAGGTCGTGCAGGGTGGACTCGAAGTTCCCTCTGAGGACGGCACGGGCAAAACGGTGATTGCCAACGCCGCGGCGGTCGTGAAGCTCGATTTACCCTGAGCCGTAGAGATAGGGGCGTAAGTGATGCGTAACACCCGCAACGCGTTGCCGGCTGTGGGCGAGCCTATCGACCGACAGCTAGGTTGGGCTGCCGTCTACGTTTTCTCGACTGGGAACGATGTCCTGCAGGTTGCCGAAGCAGCCTATACCAACTTTACGTCGGAAAGCATGCCTACCATGCCCGATCTGCAGCAGATGGAAAAATTTATCGTCACCATGACCCTGGAGCTGTTGCGTGGCGGCGGCGACGCGGTAGGTCATCTCACCTCGGGTGGGGCGGAAAGTATTTTTTTGGCCCTGCAGGCCGCGCGAGCTTGGGCCAGGGCGCAGCGTGTAGACATGACGCAGCCTGGGATCGTCGTGCCGGATTCTGCCCACCCGGCCTTTGATCAGGCCGCGCAGGAGCTCGATCTACGCATCACACGGGTGCCGCTGCGTGCCGATTTGCGTGCCGATACCGTCGCTATGGCGGCGGCGATAACCCCGCAGACGATCCTGCTCGTGGGCTCGGCGCCCTGTTTTCCCTACGGTGTGATCGACCCGGTTGCCGAGCTCAGCGACCTGGCGCAAGCGCACCATCTATGGCTGCATGTTGACGCCTCTGTCGGCGGATTTGTGGCGCCCTTTGTGCGCGACATCGGTTATGCCATTCCGGCATTCGATTTTACCCTGCCTGGCGTCTCGTCGATATCTGCGGACCTGCACCAATACGGGTTTGCCGCCAAAGGCACGTCGACTCTGCTCTATCGCGACGAAGCCCTGCGGCGGCGGCAGCCGTTGACAGATGATACTGCCGCCAATGGCGCGCTGGTTCCTCCGCTATTTCGTGAGGCGCAGTCCGGTGGCGCCGTTGCCGCGGCCTGGGCCATTATGCACTATCTCAGCGTGGAGGGATATCGTGCCATGGCGCAGACCATTATGCAGGCGCGCGACATGACATGTTGAAAGCGGGTATTAAAGCTATTGAGGGGCTCCATATCGTCGCGGAGCCGGACCTCGGCATTTTGGCTTATGGCGCCGACGCGTTGGATATGCACGCGGTGGTGCAGAGCATGCGCGAAGCCGGGTGGTTCGTCGCCCAGACAGAGCAGAGTCAAGGGCTGCATTTGATGCTGACGCCAGCTTATGCGCCGATGATTGAGCGTTATCTATCCGATTTGGCTACCGCCGTGGCCCAGACCCAACAAGGTCCGGCAAGAGCGATAGACGCGGATACCCGCGGCGCCTAAAGTGAGAGGACAAGCCGATGGCCGAGCACAACACGATTGAGAAACTCCAACAGGTGTGGCAGTCTATCGACAAGCTTTGCGAGTCGTTTACCGAGCGCGAATGGAAAATGCCGACGGACTGTGCGGGCTGGAGCGTGCAGGATCATGTGGCGCATATGGTGGACTACGAATCCCGTATGTTGCGGCGGCCTGTTCCCGAGCATGTCCCGCCGGAGCGGCCGCATATGAAGAACGACTTGGGTAAACGCAACGAGATCTGGGTGGACTGGTGCCGGTCCTGGATGGGGGCGCAGGTGCTCGAGGCGTTTCGCGAGGTGGTGGCCCAACGCTTGCGCGTCTTGCCGACGCTAAGCGTAGAAGAGTTGGCGGCGCCCTCACCCATCTCGCCGCGTGGCGAGCCGCTCGGCGAGCATTTGCAGCGCCGGGTCGTCGATTGCTGGG
Organism: uncultured bacterium; assembly: GCA_965178525.1. Taxonomy (GTDB): domain Bacteria; phylum Tectomicrobia; class Entotheonellia; order Entotheonellales; family Entotheonellaceae; genus CBCXVS01. Next base: position 14,407 of record CBCXVS010000141.1, read on the forward strand.
CGCATGAGCAGGATATTCGCCGCGCGGTGTCACGCCCCGGACATGCGGAAGGACCTGTTGTGATGCATGTGATGGAGCGCATGCTGGCCGCTATGGGTCCCGTCGTTGGCCGCCGGGCCGGAGCCCCGGCCGAGAGCACGGTGGCCATGGTCTTGACGGGACCGTATCGCCAGACGCTGGCCTGGCGTGTTGAGGGCGACCGCGCCCACGTGTGCAATCCGGAGCCAGACATGCCAACCGTGCGTCTCAGCATGGACAGTGAAACCTTTGCCTGCCTCACCTTTGGCCGTTGGGAGCCGCAAAAAGTGCTGGAGTCAGGCCGGGTTTTGATCGCGGGAGACCGCGACCTCGGCCGCACAATCGTGCGGCAGATGGGCGTCACGCCGTAAAATAGGGACAGACCGCCATTGTAGCAAGTATGGATGACAAGGCTATGAAAATCGCAATTGGGGCAGATCATGCCGGTTTTCGGTACAAAGAGGCGATCAAAACTTTTCTGGCGGATCGCGGCGAGGAGGTGCGAGATTTTGGCACGGATTCCGAGGAATCCGTGGATTATCCTGGTATAATGCGTCAAGTTGCCCTTGCCGTTGCGCGGGGAGAGTGCGAGCGTGGCATTGTCTTGGGCGGTTCCGGCAATGGTGAAGCCATGGTGGCCAATCGCGTCAAAGGCATCCGCTGCGCCTTGTGTTGGAGCGCTGAGACCGCACAACTGGCTCGGCAGCATAACGATGCGAACGTGATCTCGATTGGGCAGCGCTTGACATCTCTTGAGACGGCCTTGGAAATCGTCCGTATCTGGTTGGAAACCCTCTTTGAGGGAGGGCGGCATGCTCGAAGAATTCAACAAATCGACCAGGACGCCTGAGGCGCACTTGGCAGATACCTTACGATAGCGGCAAACGATGCGATCCCATATCTCAACGGTCAAACTCTACGCGTTGCAGCGGCATCTGGACCGACTGGAGCGGCGTATCGAGCACTTGGAGGTGATAAGCCAACGCTACACCCGCAGCCGCTGGGCGGTGGTGTTTGGCGGGATTCTGGCGGCGTGGCTCAGCGCGCGTTTCTTGGGCGCCGGATTCGGATGGGTGGTGGTGGCCGTGAGTGTCATCGCGTTCGTGGTGGTGGCGTCATACCACAACCGAGTGAAGGCGAGCATGCTGCGCTACCTGCTCTGGTCTCGGATCAAAATTATTCACGTGGCGCGCATGATCCGGAAGTGGCGGCACATTCCGCGGCCACCTGAGGAGCCCTCGCAGAACGAGCATCCGTATGCCACGGATCTCAACCTGACCGGCCCTTATTCCGTGCTGCAACTCCTCGATACCACCATGTCACGCGGTGGCAGCGAGCGGCTGCGCTCATGGCTGCTGTATCCCAACGTGGAGCCAGACCACATCCGGGCTCGCCAAGACATCGTGCGTGAGCTGATTCCCTTGGCGATGTTTCGCGACCGCCTGGCCCTACATGGCTCCAGCGTCACCCGACGGGTCGGCCAGTGCTGGGAAGGCGAGGAACTCTTGGCCTGGCTGGAACGCGAATCCGGGGCTGCGTCCTTGCTGCCCTGGGTGATCCTGCTCGGGGCTTTGGCGGTAACGAACGTGACCCTGTATGCGCTGCATGCCGCGGCGCTTGTGCCGCTATGGTGGCCGTTTTCCTTGCTGCTCTATCTGGGGTTGTACATGATGAAATCCCGGGAGGTGCGCGCCCTCTTTGCGGATGCCTTTCGGCTCGAAACGACCTTGAAGCAATTTCGTGCCGTCCTGCTCTATCTGGAAACCTATCGCTATGACCGCACGCCGCATCTCGCCAACCTCTGTGCCCCGTTTTGGCGCGCCACGCCACGGCCCTCCGCCGTCTTGAAACGCCTCGTCCGCGTTGCCGGCGCTGCCAGTGCCCAAAAGGCGAATATCTTCGGCGTCCTTCTGAACGTGCTCGTGCCATGGGATCTGTACTTTGCCTACCGTTTTCATCAGTGCAAGGAGGAGGTCAAGCCCCGGTTGCCGGTATGGATCGAGACTTGGTACGAGCTGGAGGCGCTGAATGCGCTCGCCAATTTTGGCCATCTGCACCCGGACTACGTGTTTCCCGACGTGCTCGCGGCGTCGGCTGCGACGTCTGAGCCGGTGCTGCATGCCGAGGCCATTGGCCATCCGCTGTTGCGGGATGAGATCCGGGTCGGCAATGATGTGACGATCAACAGCTTGGGCGACATGCTGATGATCACGGGCTCCAACATGTCGGGTAAGAGTACGTTTCTGCGCACGCTCGGCGTCAATCTGTGCCTGGCCTACGCCGGCGCGCCGGTGAATGCTTCCAGGTTACAGACCATCGCGTTTCGGGTGTTTGCTTGTATCAATGTGACCGATTCAGTGACCGACGGTATTTCCTATTTCTATGCCGAAGTCCGTCGTCTCAAAGCCTTGCTCCAGGCGCTACATACGCCACATGAGGCGCCCCTGTTTTTCATGATCGATGAAATTTTTCGCGGCACCAATAACCGCGAGCGTCTGCTTGGCAGCCGAGCCTACATTCAGGAGTTGACCGGGAATCATGGCGTCGGCGTCATCTCGACGCATGACCTCGATCTGATCAGGCTGGTGGACGAAGTCCCCGTGGCCCGCAATTGCCATTTTCGCGAGGAGATCGTCGATGGACGCATGGTCTTTGACTATCTTTTGCGTCAGGGTCCCTGTCCGACGACCAATGCGCTGACGATTATGCAGATGGAAGGCTTACCCGTTCCCGCCAGCTATGACCGCACGTCCTCCCCCGCTGGAGATGACTAACGGTGCCACCCCTGAAGCCGCTGGCGTGGTATAAAAAGCTCGCCGGCAAAAAAGGCCGCGTTGTGGCTGGGGCTTTTTTGGTTGAAGGGGAGCGAGCGGTCGGGCAGATCATGCGTCGGCAGCCGGACGCGATTCTGGAAATTCTCACAACAGAAGCGTCTGCATCTGCCTATCGGCCGTATCCATGCCGGTTGTTGACGGCAAGTCAATGCCGCGCCATCTGCCATACCCAAACCCCTCCGGGTCTGCTGGCGGTGGTCAGCCTGCCTTTGAAGACCTATACGGATGAGCTCCCGCCGCAGTCCGGAGCCAACATTCTTCTCCTCGAAGATATCCAAGACCCGGGAAATGTGGGAACCCTCATTCGCACGGCCGCAGCCTTGTCTTTTTCCGGCGTGCTGCTGACCGAGAAGTGTGCCGATCCCTTTGCCCCAAAATGTGTGCAAGCTACGGCCGGCTCGATTTTATCGGTCTGGCTGCGCCGCACGCCGCAATATCTGGCCTTGGCGGAGTCCCTGAAGCAGAGCGGTTACACGCTCGTGGCTGCCGATTTGTCGGGGGCTACTGACCCGTCGATGCTGTTCGGCCATGAGAAACTTACTTTGGCATTGGGCAACGAAGCCTCCGGTCTCTCGCCTGCCTTGCTGCAACTCTCACAGGTGCGGTTTGCCATTCCTGTCGATGATACCCATGCGGAATCGCTCAACGTTGCGATGTGCGGCGCTATCTGTATGTATCTCAGTACCCGAAAGTCCTGGTAAGACGCCTCGTCTGTTCGTTCTTCCTTATAGGATTGTACAAGAAGTTTGATATCGCTACTTTTGGAAGAAAATGGAGACATTATGGACTGGCGAACATATATCTCAGTCGATCCTACCATCTGTCATGGCAGAGCATGCATCACGGGTACGCGCATTATGGTATCTGTCGTACTCGATAACTTGGCTGCTGGGCTCACGTCTGATGAGATCGTACAGAGTTATCCATCTCTCAATCAAGAGAGGATCCAGGCCGCCGTTGCTTACGCTGCGGAACTTGCACGAGAGCGTGTGATTACAATGCCAGGATAATCTCGGTGAAATTCAAAATTGATGAACACTTACCTATGGAGGTCGTTGAATTACTCCAACAGGTAGGGCACGATGCGGCAACTGTGTTGCAACAAGATCTTGGTGGTCGAGACGATGCTGATATAGCATCAAGGTGTCGGCAAGAGGAACGTGTACTGATAACGTTAGATACGGACTTTGCCGACATCCGGTCCTATCCGCCTGCACAGTATTTCGGCCTGATCGTCCTACGTCTTCGGCAGCAAAATAAGCCGCACGTATTAGAGATTTTGGCTCGTGTGATTCCAGCACTTTCGAGTGAGCTGCTTACGCAGCATCTGTGGATCGTCGAGGAGGATCGGATACGCATAAGAGGCTGACTGATACCTGTATTCATGTCAACACGGTGCGGGGACGGCTTAATGCACCGGTGGCCTCGAATGGCCTTAAGTGAAGCTCTAACTGTATGTCGTGTCAGCGGTTGACCCAACACATGAGGGGGTTTTGTCATGAGGGGAGCGGTCTGGGGTCGTCGCTTTTGGACGCGGGGTTCGA
>CBCXVS010000142.1:0-1624 GCA_965178525.1 uncultured bacterium
CCTCATGACAAAACCCCCTCATGTGTTGGGTCAACCGTTGACACGACCAGCAGTTAGAGCTTCACTTAAGGCCATTCGGGGCGAACCGTTCTCTCCGGTTGGCCAGTGGGTATGGGGAGGCGGGCACGAGACTCAGTCATCATCGTCCACGGGCTCATCCCGGCGGCGCCGTAGAAATTGTTGAATTTCGTCGACAATCGTGTCCGGCTCAAAGCTGGGCGGTTCGAGCTCGTCCATGTCGTATGCCTGTTCGAGCCGCTTGATATACTCGGCCAATTCCGGGCTGCTATCAATCTGCTCGTGCAACGACGATTCGAGCTCGGCGGTTTGTTCTTCGAACATACTGAATTCCAGGGACAGATTCCAGATGCGACTCAGTACCTCTAGCATGACATGGGCCACTTTTGGATAGGTGCCCTGGATATAACTCGGGGTGCCACCCCATAAACCGGCCCCTTCGATGTCCAACGCCTGGCAGTGCGACAGCAAGTACCCCTGAATGCTCGTCGGGCCCTCGTACTCCGACGGCCCCACATCATAGACCTCCAGCTCCTCAAGCAACGCCTCATGGGTCACCATGGCAGAGATCCGGGGCACACGCGTATGCGGCGCGTAATCCAGATAGCCCCCGATCGTATAGACCCGCTGCACCTCTAAAACCCGGATGCATTCCAGCACGGCCTCCACATAGCTTTGCCAGTTCAGATCGGGCTCAATCCCCCGCAAGAGTACCAAATCCGGCGCCTCCCCCTGGCTTTGCCAGGCAAACACCTCATTGACCGGAAAGTGCAACGACTCGATGAGTCCGTGCTGCGTCTTCACCACAGGCCGGCTCGCTAAAGCCGGGGAGCTATAGATGTACGAGTCGCTCGCTGGAATTTCGCCGATGCGCTCCGCCGCCAGGTAGGAGGTGAGGAAGTCCACCACTCCGGTGGACACGTTACCACCATCAGGCCAGCCCGCAAAACCCACCACGAGATATGGGTTACGGAGACGAGGCTTTTGGGTAAGCACCAGTTTTGCCATGAGTGAATCTCACATTTCGTTAATGTTTCCTGATAACGACGAGCGGATTATCGGGAGGACGGATCACCTTCGATGGCGGCTCCTCACTCTTGCGTTTGCTCCCCCCTGTGGTTTTCTGGCGTGGACGTGATTTGGCAGGCGCAGGACGCTGCTGCGCCTCGGTTCGTTCCTGAATTTCGCGCAAGCGGTTCTCGGCAATACGACATTGGAGCGCCGTGCCGCCTTCAACTAAAAGCTGTTGAAAATATTGTTTCGCCGTTTCGAGATCATTCCGCTCCAGGGCCTCATTACCCAAGCGAATTTCTTCTCGCATAGCTCCTCCGAGATCAATGAACTTTCTTGAGCCATTATACATCATCCGGCCAGGGCTTGCCTAACGTGGCCGTCAGCCGCCATAACTGACGCGTCACACGCAAACAGACAGGTCCCTCACTGCCTGCCATCAGACCACATGAGACTGGCACGCCGGCCGCTTCGAACATGTGAACATACACGGTCGTGGGCACACATTGGTGTACCCAGGTCATATAGAGCCATTCAGGCTTGAAACGCTCCGATGGTATACATATACGCAGGCGCTGGATCCGCGTCAGGCGTA
>CBCXVS010000142.1:1634-18686 GCA_965178525.1 uncultured bacterium
AATCGGCACATCGATACCTGCAGCCACGAATTGCGCCACGTGGTTTCGGCATGCCTCAGGCGTTCCGATCACGCCCAAGGCCTCGACCATGTGATCCGCAATCTGCTGTTTGGCCTGCTCCCGGTCGCCGCGCTGCCAGGCCTCGTACATGGCATCCACTTCCGCGGCAAAGCCGAAACGCCGGAAAACCCGGCGGTACACATCGGCGACGGTGTAGCCCGTAATATCACGCCGTAACCACTCCAGGGCCGCGGCACGATCCTCCGTCACACAGGTCCGCAAATACAGCGCGATATCGACCTCCTGCGGGTCGCGGCCAGCTTCGACAGCCCCGGCCTTGATCTCCGCGATGACATCCGGCACGGCGGACAACGGCACCCAGGTCAGCAACACGCCATCGGCCATCGCGCCAGCGAGCCGCAACATCTTCGTATTCACCGCCGCCAGATACACAGGCACATCTCCAGGCGACTCGACACCCAAGCGAAAGTGCTGTGACTGGTAAAATGTCCCTTGCCGCATGAGCCGTTCGCCTCGCAACCCCTGCCGCAACATATCGATGTACTCGGCCGTACGCGGTAAGGGGTGGTCCCAGGTCAAACCATGCCAATGGCCCACGATAATGCGGGTACTCACGCCCAGCCCAAGGACCGTTCGATGCGGGGCAATGGCATGCAACGTCGCGGCCTGCATGGTCATCAACGCCGGGGTGCGCGTGAAGATCGACGCAATACCCGGTGCGACCTTGATCCGTGCCGTCTGACTCAGCATGACCCCGAGCAAGGAAAACACCTCATAGCCATTGGACTCCGCGGCCCAAAGCGTCTCATACCCCTGCCGCTCAGCCAGTTGGGCCATCTCAACGTACGCAGCCATATGGATGTCACGTTGTGGCACCAAGGCCACACCTAACCGATTCATGCGTGTCCTTTCTGCTGCCGCCGTCTCATCTTTTCCAGAGTCAGTGAGGCGTTAGCATACTGCGTCTGGGAGGTTGAAGCAAGACAGCCGGTGCTCCCGGCTTGTCGGATCTGGCAGAACTCGGTATCATGTGGCGAAACGACTGGGGATATCTCTTGACTATAACGTACCCTATCAGGCGCTCACCACATTTTGGAGGAACCCTTATGGTGATACGGTCCGGATTGATCGTGCACAGGGTGTTACTGCTCAGCGCGGCGTTTTGGTGTGTGTACACCGCGCCCCTGGCCACGGCGGCGGAACCCACCCCGCAAGCCATTATCGATACCAAATTCGGCAGCATGGAAATTCGCTTTTTTCCTGAGCAAGCCCCGAAGCACGTCGAAAATTTCGTCAAGCTGGCCAAATCGGGTTTTTACGATGGCACGATTTTTCACCGCGTTATCCCGGGCTTCATGATTCAAGGCGGTGATCCGAACACGAAAGATAAGGGGAAAACCGCCATGTACGGCATGGGGGGGCCCGGCTATAACATCAAGGCGGAATTCAACGACAGGCCGCACAAACGCAACGCCGTCTCGATGGCCCGCTCGCAGGACCCCGATAGCGCCGGGTCACAGTTCTTCATTGTGGTCAAGGACTCCACTTCTCTCGACCGCAAGTATACGGTCTTCGGAGAGGTCGTCAAAGGGATGGTGGTGGCGGACAAAATCGTCTCGCAAGAACGCAACCCGCGTAACAACAACCCGCTCGAACGCATCGAGATGACCGTCCGCATCGTTGACGAGACAAAGCCGGAAGCACCGGCAAAGAGCAAGCCGAAACCAGAAGTACCGAAACAAAATTAAATGAATATCTGTCCTGAATGCCCCCCTTTGTCAAAGGGGGGAATCATATACAAGTGGAAAACTCGATGGTCCTGCAGGTCTGTAACCCTTACCGGAACGCCCCATCTGAGAGCGCCAACTTCCCGGGGTTGAGGATGCCCTGTGGATCGAAGCCCCGCTTCAGGCGGCGCAGTACCTCAAGCCCGATCCCATGCTCACGGTCCATCAGGGCCGCCAGGCGTGTGCCGACGCCGTGACAATATTCCATGGAGCCGTGGAGATCCTGACACAGCACCAGCAAGGCGTGGTGGGCCTCGGCCAACGCCGCCGTATCGCCGCCCGAATAGACGAGCGAAAACAAGCCAGCATGGTCCCACAACCCGGTTTGATGCGCCCGTAAGCCGCGGCTGGCGAGCAATTCGAGACTCTGGCGGCGATACGGCAGGACGGCTGAGGGCGGCAACGCCACATGCAGATAATCCACCTGCGGACGCAACCGTCTCCAGGGCTTTCCCGCCGCCCGCGTCTCGGCATAGGCATCGCCCGACGCATGCCGTTCGTTCCAGAACGCCTGGACCTGTCGCGTCGGTAGCCACTTTCCGTGATGCTGCACGCAGATGGCCGCCGCCTCCTTGGCCTCGGCCTGTGCGACCCGCTTCGGCCCCTCATAGCTGACCAGGAGCGTCGCCGCGCTCTCCTCTTCCAGCGTCGGCTCCTCATCGCCATAATCGAGCAAGCCCGGCCGCATCCCGGCATCGAGCAGAGCATTGATGGCGCCAACACCGGTGGCAAAATCGCGAAATTCCCAAGCCTGTAAGATGCGCGCCGGCGGTAGCGGCAGGAGGCGCAACGTCGCGTGTATGATGACGCCAAAGCAGCCTTCAGCCCCAATAAAGAGCGGGTGCAAGGCTGGTCCCGTGGACGACTTTTCCACTGCCCGCGTGCGCACGACCTCCCCCGTCGGCAGCACCGCTTCGATGCCGAGCACCTGATCGCCCATAGCCCCGTATTTGCCCCCGAGATAGCCTAAACTGTTGGTGGAAATCGTCCCGCCGACCGTCGCGACCGCAACCGTCCACGGATCGTGCCCGCATATCAAGCCATGCTCGGCAGCCGCCCGGTTCAGCGCCTTGATCGTCACGCCCGCCCCGGCATCGGCCATGCGGTCTGCCGGGCGGATGGTGATCGCATCCAAGCCGCGCAAGTCGAGCACAATCCCCGGCACAATCGAAGCCGCCCCCCCCATCAGCCCACTGCCGCCCCCCATGGGAATCACTGGGCACGCCGCCGCCTGCGCCACCTGGAACACCGCCGCCACATGCGCCGCCGATTGCGGCTGCACGACACATAACGGCCGCGCCACGTGGGTTCCCGCCGGAAAACGCGCCGGATGCAACGCATCCCGAGCCAAGACAACGAGCGTATCATGGTCCGTACGGACCACAGCAGGATCGAGCGCCTCACGCAGAGCCTGTACAATCGCATCTTCCGCCATAACTGTCACGATCCTTCTAAGGACTGAGGACTGAGGACTGAGTTCAGGTGCCAAACGCTGTAGCTGGATGCTTAATTCTCTTCATCCTCCATTCCGCATTCCGCATTCCGCATTCCGCATTCAAATGGCTGTGATACACGCGGGGGAATTGTTCCGTGGCGAGTTGACCGCGTCGGAGACAGCATAAGCTTCCATCGTCTCCGCCGGCGCTGGCGCCAACACCGGCAGCAGGATCTCGGGGTCTGTGATCTCACGATCCAACCACAGCGCTTCCGCTGCAGCATCGAGGATGACCGGCATGCGCTGATGAATGGGCTGCATGAGGGGATTCGCCGCCGTGGTCAGGATGGTGCAGGTCGACAGCATGGACCCATCCGGTGCCTGCCAGCGCTCCCACAGCCCGGCAAAGGCAAACGGGTCACGACTGCGCAGCCGGATGTGCATCGGGGTTTTGCCGGTTTCCGTGCGATGCCATTCGTAAAACCCGTCGGCCAGCAGCAGACAGCGCCGCTGCCGTAAGGCGCGGCGAAAACTCGGCTTTTCCGCCACCGTCTCGGCTCGGGCATTGATCATGCGATGGCCGATCTTCGGATCTTTGGCCCAAGACGGCACCAGCCCCCAGCGCAGCAACCCCGCCCGGTTAGCCTCCCCCTCGTTGACAACCGCCAGAATGTCCTGGCTGGACGCAATATTGTAGGAAGGCGTCACCACTACGTCAGTATTATCAAACGCAAAGCGCTCTTGCAAACGCGCCACATCGGTTGCGAGAGTAAAGCGGCTGCACATATACGCATTCCTTATTCTACATTGGTTACGTTTCCAACGGCGAGTCCAGGCCGAATGCCGTGCAGAATTCCTGCAATGCAGCCGGCGCATCATCATGCACCGGAATACCATGCTGCAAGCGTTCCTCCCGGCGTTCGTGCTCCATTTCCCCCGGCAAGTAAATGCGCTCGACACCCGGCACCCGTGGCGTTTGCGTGATCTCACGGCGCAATTGTTGCATACGCGCCATAAAATGGTCGAGCGGCATAAACATGGCCGGATCGAGCGCGACAAAGAGATGCCCAAGATTGTACTGCGCCGTGGGTTGATCCAACAATTCCGGGGCATGCGCTTGCCCGAAACCGGCACCGGTCAGAACGCCGGTCAACACCTCGAGCACGAGCGCCAAGCCATAGCCCTTGTGATCGCCGATGATGGGTCGCGCCATAAATTCACTGCCCAGCGGCGCCCGCGACGACGTCATGGCCGGATTCACCTCGCCTTGCGGGCTCGTGGCGATCACCGACATATCCAACACCACGGCAGGCCCCTGCCCGACAGGAATCGCCATGGCAAAGGGATTGTTGCCCAAGGCTGGCGTCACGCCGCCCCAGGGCGGCAAGCCAATCTTGAGTTCGGTGTTGGTGGCGACAAACCCGATGACGTCGTGCTGCAGCGCCAGCATGGCGTAAAAGGCCATCATCCCGAGCGTGGTGGAATTCCGCACGCCGACGAACGCCAAGCCCTGCTCGCGGACCTTCTGCAAGCAGCGTTCCATGGCCCGTGTGCCCACCACCGCGCCCAGGCCGTTGTCTCCGTCCAGCAGCGCCACGTGTGCCTGTTCCCGCACCACCGTGAGCTGTGGCGCCGGGTTAATCCCCCCGGCCTGCAAGCGGCGCACGGTATTGCGCAAGCGCATGATGGAAAACGCATCGAGTCCCGCCCCCTGGCGCAGGGTACTTTCCAGGCGCACCGCCGCGGCGAGCCGAGCATCGGCTAGGGGCGCCCCGGCGCGGACGAACACGTCGACGTTGAAGTCATGCCATACCGTGGGTTGAATGTGCAAAGCCATGTTTAAACGTCCCCCAGCCGCAGCGACCTCAGGCTCGTACCACACCGTGGAGCCAGGTTTCGAATTCGCCATTCACACGCGGCACATCGATTTGCCCGACAAAGTTCGTATAGGATATCTCGTCTTTGACGGCACGTGCGACCGCATCGAAATGCTCCGCTTCCGTTTTGATGAGGGCGACGATCTCAGGTTCCGTGGTGATCTCTCCCTCCCAGACATAGGTGCAGGTGATCGGGTGAAAGTTGACACAGTTCGTGAGCTTGCGCTCGATTAACCGCCTGGCGAGACCTTGGCCTTCTGCCATGGTGTTGAGCGTGACATAGACTAGGATCACGAGGGTGTCCTTCTGTTGAGGTAGGCGTCAATCTCCTCTCGTAGGCGTTGGATCTCAAGCATATAGCCTGGCCCATAATCGGCAAACGCCTGGGGAGAAAGTTCATGACGCAGACCCCTGACGACCTTTTCGAGCTGGGCGAGCCAGCACTGCGTGGCCTGGAATTCGGTATCATTCTGAATCGTAGTCGTACCTCCTCCGGCCTTCATTGCCAGGACTGCACGGCTATTGCCGCTGCGACTGCGGGTTACATGACGAACTCTGGCCGTGCTATAATGCCCTCACGGAGGACTGAGCGATGTTAATCGATACCTTAAAATTTCGCAATAAATTGCTCGAAGGTGGTTTTGAGCAGGAGCAGGCGGATGCGTTAGTCGAAGCCTTGAGTGTGGCGTCAACCGAGTATCTCGCGACGAAGGCCGATGTGGAAGCGCTTCGCGGTGAGATGAAAAGCATGAAATGGATGATGGGTACGCTGGTCGTAGTCAATCTCGGCATCCTTGGCAAATTGCTCTTCACGTAGGCCGTTAAAAGACTTCTTGATCACATCAGAGCAACGCCACTCCGAGCCTAGTTTTTCCCGATCTCATTTTTTCCCCAGCGCAGGCAGCTTGACCTCGGGCCAGGCGGAAGCCAAGGAAGTCGACGCGGTGGCTAGGCACCGTCGCGAAGCGCTGAGCCGAACGGGCGAACCTGCCGTCGTCGAACCAGCAACCGCCACGTAGCACACGGAAGACGCCCTCAGTAGGCCCAGTCGGACCGGTCACCGTTTCGGTCGAATATTTGCCATCCCAATCCCGACACCACTCCCACACATTGCCATGCATCTGATACAAACCCCAGCTATTGCACGGTAGCGTTTTCACAAGCACCGTCTCTTCCCGATACAGCCCTTCCTGGCCACCGGCGTAGGGATAGTTGCCATTGTAATTGACCTGCTCCGGCGTGATCTGCTTACCGAACCCAAACGGAGTCGTCGTTCCCGCCCGACAGGCGTATTCCCACTCCGCTTCCGTTGGCAGCCGAAACCCTTCGCCCGGCGTCATGACGTTGAGCCGTGCGATAAAATTTTGCACATCGTCCCAGCTCACTTGCTCGACTGGCCGCTCCTCGCCTTTGAAATGGCTCGGATTGTCATCCATCACCGCCTGCCAAAGTGCTTGCGTGCAGGTGGTATCGGCCAGCCAGAATCCACGGCTCAGAATCACCCGATGCGGCGTTTCATCTTCCCATCGCTCCGCTTCACTCTCCGGCGACCCCATCATAAACTCACCCGGCACGATCCAGCGCAACTGCTGCCGGACGCCGCGATAGCGAAAGGCCATGTACAGGCCATGCTCATCTTCCCCCCAATCGCAGGCCCAGGGGGCTGGGAACTCGGCGGGAAAAATATGGCTGTATGCATAGTCGGGTTGGGCGGTGACAGCATCCATGTTTACGGGTTCAATACAAGCCGGATACAAGGCGCACGCGGTAAGCTTTCGGCATGCTGCTGCATCCCCTGCTCACATACCGCGGGCCACTTGATTTTTGCCCCGTGACCGGGGACCGGATGGCCGTCTGGTCAAGCCATGCCATCCGGCCATGTCTTGAGCTCGGGCTAGGCGGAAGCCAAGGTTGTCGTCGCGGTTGCTAGGCTCGTTCGCGTTGCGCTGAGCTGAACGGGCGTTCCTGCCGTCGTTGATCCAGCTACTGACACGCAGCACACGGTTGGCGCCCTTTTGCCGACAGCCACCCGGACATAGTGTAATGGAAGCGGCCGTTAGACGTCCAGCGCCGGATAGCGGCTCAGGTCCTGCCGGCGCTAGGCGGCGCTGTCGGCGGGCATGGTGATCGCGTGCACCGCGGCGTAAGCCTGCTGTAGCGCCAGCGCATCGATACGGCCCAAAGCGTAAGCCCGTTCCCAATCCCGGCGCAACTGCTGATAACGCCGCTGGCGACGGCGCGACAGCCGCAGTTGTCCCGGCGTGATGCGATAGCCGCAAAAGCTTGCGCCATGGACGCTGCGGTTGATCTGCACATTGGCTCTGACCGTCAGCAGACGCCGGTTGGCAGCATACGCGCACACCTGCGCCAGTGTTTCCCGCGCCCTGGCGCGGCTATCGCACCACCAGATCGTATCGTCCATGTAGCGCACCTGGGCGTAGGCCGGCAGGTCTTCGAGAATATAGCGGTCCAGCCCGTCCAGATAATAATTGGCGAAATGCTGTGAGGCCAAGGCGCCGATGGGCAGCCCCTTGCCCGGCGTCACCTCGTAACACGCGAGTATGCGTTGCAGCAAAGCCAGAAATGCCTGGCCCTTGAAACGCCGCTGCAACAGCCGCAACAGGCAGGCGTGATCAATCGTATCGAAATAATGCTGCATGTCGATTTTGACGTACCAGGGAAACCGGCGTAGATGGCGCTGCACCTGCCGCACGGCGGCGTGATTGCCCATGCCTTGGCGGCAGGCAAAGGTCGTGGGCGTCAAGGCCCGCTCCAGCACCGGGCCAGCGAAACGCGTGACGGCATGGTGAAAGATGCGGTCCTCGAAACAGGCGGCGTGGATGATACGCGGTTTGGGATCGCGAATCGTCAATCGGCGGAAGCGGCCATACGGCGTGCGGCCAGCGCGGATATCGGCTGCGAGCTGGTTGATGTGGGCATCGAAGCGTTGAAAAAAGCGCCGGACATCATGCCGTGTCTGCTTGCCACGGGCAGCACGGTAGGTAGCGAGCGCGAGATTGTCGACGGCGGCAATGGCGTCCAGCAAAATCGCGACACGCTTCATGATCGCGCCGCCTCGCCGTTCTCTGCCACATCCGGTATCTTCTCCAGCGACAGCTTGAGAAACGCCTCGCCGTATTTTTCAATCCGTGCGGCGCTAACGCCTTCGATCGCCGCCAAGGCCGCCTTCGACGTCACCCGCTTTTGCACCATGGCGGCAAGCTGACCGTTGTTAAACACTGCATAGGCGGGCACGCTTTCCTGCTCGGCCAATGTTTTGCGCAAATCGCGGAGCTTGGCGAACAGAGCAAAGTCCTTGTCGTTCAACACCTCGCGGTAATCGATACGGCTTTTTCGCGTCGACGCTGGCCCCGTTTGCTTATGGACATAGCGCCCTTCGGGTGGGCTTTTCAATACCAGGCCCGTTATCAAGGTCCGGCTCGTTGTGCGGTTGACTCATATCTGCCTCGTTTGATTTCCTCGCCCTCGTCATAGATTACCCCGTAGGTCGGATTCCAGATGCGCCACAGCCCCATCTCACTCCGACAATGCTCACAGATCAAGGGGTTGCGACCCGTACTCTTCTCATAACGTTGCTTGTAAGTCATCCGAGGGATGATCTTCACCGCACCCCTGAGCACCTCCTTCACCTTGCTCAGGGCCGCTTGAATCACCTCCTTCACCTTGGCAAACGTCTTGGTGGCCTGCACCCCGTAATACCGAATGCGCTTGAACCCTTTGGGCATCGTGTGCGGGATCATCCGGCCAATAAACGTCATGACATCAATGGTTTCATGTTCGGTCCGGTCCGGTCTGTGAGACCGGTAGTGGTACGTCACCCGCTCACCATCATAGCGGTCAATCCGTCTTACCGAGATCGGCGGACTCACCACATACTTGGCCACATAGCTCGCCAAACTCTGATACTGAGACGGCACTTCTCCCTTCTGCACGCGGCTCACCAAGCCGTCGGGATACTTCTTGAAACACCAATCCACCAGGTCCTTGATCGCATCGTTTGCCAAGGTACGTCTCAACATGTTCATCAGATGCTACTGCCATTTGTGACGCAGCAGATCGTAAGGCAAAAAATTCAGATGTTCCCAGCTCCCGGCCTGATCATCGTAGCCCCCACTCGTGGCGATCACAGGCAGATGGGGATGATATTGACCATTGCGCCCATGCGTGTAGATCACCTCAATATAGCCACCTCTGAGCGTCTTCCCCCTGACCTCGCTATAGAAATCATCCAGGCACTGCGCCCCGCACCGCATCAACTCACTCAACAAGACCTCAGCGTTTTGGTAGAAAGGCGTACGGAACATGGCCGGGACGGTCAGGATGATATGTCGATAGATTACCCCCTCGTGGAGAACCTGGCTCACCTGGCTGACCCAGTTGTCGACGTAGACTTTGGCGCATCGCAAGCACAGAGACGATTTACAACTCATGGAGACCAAAGGCTTACCTTGACCACATTGGAGGCAGCGGTATTCCATATAGCCGATCTTTTCGGGGTTACCACAGACGAGCATCTTGGCCACGAGGCTGTCATAGTAGGATGTTGGGTAGCGGGGATTGGCGTATTTAAACTCATCCCAGTGATCGGCACAGATCTGTTTGAAGACACTCCAGTGTCCGACGGATGGCGCCATCATGGGGTCGCACCGAGTGAGGAGGATCAGATTGTTATGGTGAAGCGGTTTTACCACGATGGAGCCGCTTCGTCCACCCCTCATCAGTCCTCACCCGGGAACCCTCACTTGGCTCGTTCATCCTTGAGAAATGGGGACTTCTGGGATCGGGAAAATGCACTTTCCTATACGATCAAGATAACACACGCACAAGGCCCAGTAGCTACGCTCCGCATCATGCACCAACTGTCTGTCCACGCTCACCACACGGTGCTCGGTACAAAACCGGTTCACCGCTTCTTGCGCCTCTTCCGGCGCGGTCGCCGGAATACTGAAAAAACGATATTTCATGCTTGCTGCTCCTCTCCTTGGCCTGCGGCGCTTACTCGCTGGCGGCTTGACCTCGGGCCAGGCGGAAGCCAAGGAAGTCGACGCGGTCGCCAAGCTTGACCGCGTAGCGCTGAGCCGAACGGGCGTGCCTGCCGACGAAGATCCAGCTACCGCCACGCAGCACACGGAGGGCGCCCTCCTCAGGACCAGGAGGGTCCGTCATGGCTCCCGCCGGATACCTGCCGTACCAATCCTGACACCACTCCCACACATTGCCATGCATCTGATACAGGCCCCAGCTATTGCACGGCAGCGCTTTCACCGGCACGGTTTCCCCCCGATCCAACCCCCTTTGTCCCCCGGCATAGGGACGGTTGCCGTCATAATTGACCTGCTCCGACGTGATCTGCTCGCCGAACCCAAATGGGGTCGTGGTTCCCGCTCGGCAGGCGTACTCCCATTCCGCTTCCGTGGGCAGCCGAAACCCTGGGTCTGACAGCAGCGCATTCAGCCGCTCGATAAAGCCTTGCACGTCGTCCCAGCTCACCGTTTCCACTGGCCTGTCCTCGCCCTGAAAACCACTCGGATTGTCGCCCATCACCGCCTGCCACAGCGCCTGCGTGCAAGCCGTGTCCGCCAGCCAAAATCCACGGCTCAGAATCACCCGATGCTGCGTTTCGTTATCGAACCGTTCCGCCTCGTGTTCCGGCGATCCCATGACAAACTCACCCGGCACGATCCAGCGCATACGGGTCTGCACGCCGCCAACGCTGAAATCCACGTAAAGCCCGTACGCATCGCGGCCGATGGCGTCCGCCCAGGCGGGCCGTTCGATGCTGTCGATGGTCAGTTCCTGGTAATCGGTAGATAGATGCAGGCGCCCGCTTGCAGGCAGCGGAATAGCATGGCCGAGCGGTTGTCCTGGCAGCGTGTCAGCCGCATGCTCCACCCCGCTTTGCCACCATTGCACAACCTGCGCAGCGGCGCAGACTTGCGCCAGGGGACTACCAAGGGTTTCCAATCCTGCACCGTGTTGACTAGGCGTGTCTGTCTCCAGATAGAGCGCCTAGCCACGCTGGCGCAGCGTGTAGGATTTGGGTTCGGGATCACGCGGTAGCAGCCAGCTTACCTGCCTCAGTTCCAAACCTAGCGGAAACCCAAGACGTTCATCTTGGCTCTGCTGTGCCGCCATCCAGACCGCAGCCAGCACCTCGTTTTGCCACATGCTAGCGTGTTGCCGCCGTTCCATGCGCTGCGTCCAGGCTTGCGCCGACAGCATCAGGGCGCCCTCTCGGGTACACAGGGTTTTGACCAGGCGCGCCAGATAACGCTGACTCTCCTCATCCGGTTCAGACGCATCCGTCAAATCCACCAACCGGGCGCGCTCTTCATGGCCGATAATGGGTGACAGATGCGCGTGATGAGCACGAATGAGCGCGGCAACTTGCTGGCGCAGAGCGGTGTCCGTGAGCTGCTTGAATCGATCTCGATAGTCGTCCGCGGCACCGTGATCGTAATAAAAAGCCAACGGCGTGGCGTGGACGTGCGGATGATTCCAGGCGGCGGCCTCGCTGCCGACGTCGGCCATGTGTGCGGGCAGCAGGTAACGCACGGCGCGCAGCAAGGCCGGTTCGACCCGGATGGCCGGAGCGAGCAAGGTCAGGAGCCATTCGGCGGCGGCATCCCGTGCGGTCGCAGTCGGCATCGTTGGCCCTGGCAACGCCCGGTGGGGTGCGATGCGACGCGGCGGGCGGGCAGCGCGATCCCAACACACCGGGAAAAAGAGGCGGGTCAGCTCGCGGTCCCAGCAACGCGGCGGACATGGCATGAGCGCGACCGGCCGGCGACCGGCGCGGCGTAGGCGCACGCCCAGCCGCCGCCACTGCCGGCAGCGCACATCGCTACTGTCGAGACAGCCCAAATCGCTGAGCACCAGCACCGGCGTGTCCGGCACCGGCCGACCTCGCGCCAGCCATGAGCCGTGTGCGTCCAACAACGTCCGCCAGGGTCGCCATCCGGCAGAGCCAGCAGCTCCACCCCCTGCGCGCCGCGGAGTTGTCGCAGACGCGCTAGCAGATCATTGCAATCGCTCCAAAACGGCAACAGCGGTTCCGCGTAATCGACCACGATCTGACACGCCGTGGCCCACCCCCGGCGCCGTTGGCGCGGCAAAGACGACAACATCTGCCCGCGGGCAAGGCGTGCCACAATACGGGGAATATCCGGCTTCTGTGTCGGCTGCTGCGCGCCGAGTGCGGTGTGTAGAAACGGCCACAATCGCGGCCAGGACATCAAGGGCGGGGCGGCTGGCGGCCCCGCTTGCGGGTTGGCGCGCAGCGCAGGGTCATCGTCGTGAAACGGCACAGCGTCCCGATACCAGGCCGGTTCATCGCGTTGCACTTCCTCAGGCTCTCGCTGCCGTTGCGCCACGACCCGGTAGAAACGGGCCTTGGGTGTGGCGGCCGGAGTCCGAGGTGGCACGGGGGGCGCGACCCCTGGCTCGTGGCGAGGGGGCGGTGGTGGCGGCGGTGGCGCTTCACGACGGACAAAACCCAGGACCTCGGCAAACGTGTCGATCTCTGCTGCACCGTATGCCCGCAGGCAGTCGAGGAACGCGGCGCGGCTGAGCTGGGTGCGGTGGTTCATGATGATGACAGGAGCGCGGGTGATTTTTCAACACAAACGTACGAATGTCATTGAGCAACGCCAGTTGCGCCTCTTCCTCTGCCGCCATGGCGCAGACGGCGCGCAGCAGATCCAGATACTCGGCCTGCCCTGGGGGAGGCACGCCTTGCTCCATGGCGGCTCGGCGGTCTTGCAGCAACAGCTCGCCAGCCTGGCGGCGCACCGCCGTGCTGCATGGTTCCGGGAAATGCACGGCGCCGCGCCGGCACAGCCAGTCTAGCAATGTCTCATCGTCTTCCGGCAGGCTGAGTTGCAACACCAGGCAACGGCGCAGGAAGGCGGCGGGCAGCTCACGCTCTTCGTTGGTGGTGATGACTACCAGCGGCGGCGGACTGTCTGCCGCCTGGCGCACGGATTGGCGCAGATAGGGTACGGCGAAATCGCCGTTGCCCAGGGTTTCCAGCAAGCCGTTGGGCAGGTCGGCATCGGCTTTGTCGATCTCGTCGATCAGCAAGACACTGCCGTGTGCCGGTTGCCAGCCCTCGGGATGCGGCGGTACGGGTTCGAGCGGCCGGTCGCAGGCATTCCACTGCGACTGCGCGGTGTTCCAGTCACATACCCACCATAGCGGTCCGGGGCTGAGAAAGCGGCCCGGGTGCAGGCGCATGTGAATATCCACCTCATGGACATGCGCCAGGGTCTGCGCCTCGCCGAGACGGCCGACGGCATCGAATTGCCATTGCAGATCCTGACATTCCGTGCGGACATGGACCACCACCGACATGAACAGCCGCTGCGTCGCGACGGCTGCGGCCCGCGCCAACTGGCTTTTGCCGACGCCTGGCTCGCCGCGGACCAATAGCGGCCGGCCGGCGGCTTCCGCCGCGGCCAGGGCGTAGACGCTGGGTTCGTCAAACTCGTGCACCGCTTGCGGCCAGGAGCCGAGCTTGGGCAGGTCGAGCGGTTTGTCGCGGGGATAGCGATGGAGGCTCATACATGGCTCCGGAGCATGCGAAAAAATTCACGGATCCACACCTGCAGCCGTGCTTCGCTCATGACCAACACCTGCTCGCCTGTATCGACACCGATGAGGAAGGCGCCAAGATAGGGGAAATCCCGTCTGAGCAAATGCAAAAGCGCGGTACCGCCCGCAAATGAACCCGCAAGACTGGCGGGAATGACGACGTAATAACTCTCGTTCCGCTGGTAACGGATTTCCAGAGTGGATTTCAGGTCCTCGTCTTCGAGTGCACCAAACACGGCCGGGGCGTTGGTGGTCTCATGCACCGTATTCCAGATCAGCTTTTTGATTTCGGTCAGCGCATCACGGTGATCCAGATCCAGTTCGAGATCACCTATCCGCACGTGCTTCGGACTCACCACGTTGACTTGATTACGATCCAGAGTGAAGGCCGCATGATGACGGCGTAAACGGGCTTCAACCACCTCCGTACCGACGCCGGTTTCGAGCGGCAGCGCGATCGAATCAACCCCCAGTAACTGCTGGAAATGCGGACCGCGCTCATGGCTCCCGTCCCGCTCAGAAGCCGGACGACCCGCACGATACGCCGTCCCCCGGCTCTGTTCCTGCACTCAGGTTCACTAACCGCCAATACCGCTAGCCAGCCCAACACATCGGTTGCACCGTTGGCAATCTCTGCCGTGGTTCGGGAACCCTGCTCCCGAAGGTGCTGGAGGCACGTATCGGTGGCGCGGTGCAGGGCATCGAACGAGGCTTCAATCGCGAAGGACTTGTCCTGTGGAAAAAGCACGTCTTCGGGAAAGGCGTGCTCATCTGTCTGTGCGACGCGCTCCAACAAAGCGGTACGCAGGGGCAAAAGCGTCTGCCGCTTAAGCAGATTGCCGGCTTCCTGTCGGACGTGCTGGGTGACTGGGTTTTAGGTCTCTTCAGGTTCTGGGGGATCTGTCGGGTTATGAGGCTGTCTAAACGTAAGATCAACCCCTCGCTCTTGCAGAGGAGCGGTCACGGTCTTAGCTACGTCATACCATAAGTTTTCACTATCACGCTCATTCATAGATACAACCGGTTGCTTGATATCATTAATACTCTGAAATTTGGCCAGATCGCGATGTTCTGTAAATGCGCATGGCTTCAAAATCACAGGAATAATGTTGACGCCTTCTGTCCGCGCTCTGGACAACAGCGGGGGAAGTTCGTTGTTATGAATGAAATCCGAGGCGAGAAAGTCCGCCGAAATTAACAGGATCGCTGCAGTGGCCCGCTGCAAGGCCGCATCGATCGCCTGTTGCCAATCGGCGCCGGCTTGTATCCGGGTATCAGACCACGGATCGAGCAGACCAGCTCTCTCAAACGGACGTAAGTGGACTACCAATCGCTCAAGATACGCCGCGTCTTTGTGACTATAGCTCACGAAGACATGCAGGCGTGACTCTGAAGACGCCATGGTCGCAGTTCTCCCTGCATGCGCCTGAATAATCCGATCAAGGGCCGAGGGGTTTTCGACCCACAGAGCGTATTCATCGTCCGACATCCCAAGAAACTGCGCCAAGGAGCAGGATGCGTTACCCAGGTGCCAGCGATCAATAAAGTCATCAATATCATCGCGCTGCGCTTCTCCTGCCAGCACACATTCTACAAAGGTTTTCATATCGTTATGCTCCTGCCTTTGACAGGTGGCTTGATCAATGCGCCAGTCAAGGCGTCAAGCGCACCTAAATGCTTCCCGCGCTTTGAAAACACCTCGATTTCTCTATGCAAGGCATCCCAAGTGTAATAGCGTTGATGGTCGGGGGAGCGCCAGACCCTCTCACCACCCCGTATGCCAAAATGTTCCATGCCATCCAAAAAGGAAGGATGTAGTATAGGTCTACGGGGCACGAACTTTCCATTCAGGTTGCTAGTGATTCGTTTTTACCTGATTCCACGTAAGCAACAGTACGCCCATAACCTGTACTAACATCATGAGTATGAGTCCATGGGCGACCGGACGTCAAGCCGGAGGGGCAGTCATGGCATGTGGATCACGACGTGGGCCTGGCAGCGGCCACTCACAGCGGATGCCCCGGGCTTGCAGGGCGTTTCGGAGCTGAAGCATCTCCTCGTAGAATCTGAAGCTGCCGCAGATGCAGACGGACTTCATATGCAGAATCCTTACGACTGCCAGCTCAACATCTCCTCAAAGAATTCGCCCTCGGCCACACGGGTGACGCCGCCGCTCATCCGGATCCGGAAGTCCTCTCGTACCTCAATGGCGATTTGCCCGCCCGGCATATGCACCGTGATATTGGCATCGCAGAGCCCCAGGCGGTAGGCAACTGCCGCCGAAGCATTGCTGCTGCTGCCCGACGCCAGGGTGTAACCGGCGCCGCGCTCCCAAATTTCAATCTTGATATGGTTGCGATCGAAAATCTCCATGAACTGCACGTTGGTACGGTTGGGAAAACGCGCGTCTACCTCAAGATGCGGACCAAAGCGACGGGCATCCTCTGCCGTGACGCGCTCGCGCACAATCACGCAGTGGGGATTGCCAATGGTTGCAGCGGAGTACGCCATCTCCACTCCGTCGACGGTAATCGGCTCTTTAAGCACCTCGCGCGCTCCGCCGGCAACCGGTATCACCTGACTGTCAAAGCTCACCTGTCCCATATCTACGGTGACCTCGTGCCCATCTTCTTGGACCTGAGATTCAACCAAGCCGCCCTCGGTACGCACCCGGAAGGGCGCCTCGCCAACCTCCCCCTGATCCCAGAGAAAGCGCGAAAAAATGCGCAGGCCATTACCGCTCTTTTCTGCGACGCTGCCGTCGGGATTGTATATTTTCAGGGGAAATTCGCCGGCGGTATTCTTTGGAAAATGAAGCAAAATGCCGTCAGAGCCGAGACCGAAATGCCGGTGGCAGATGCGAATCACCTGCTCGGCACACAATCGATTGCCGCCATCCTCACTGCGGAGTACCAGGTAGTCATTTCCCAAGGCGTGGTATTTGAAAAATCTCGTCATGCCAATCTATCTCCCCTTTTTCCCGCCAGAAGATCAAAGGTCTTTGATTACACGTCAGGTGGATGCCAACCCGCACTGACCCAACGATGACGGGCACGTACCACAGTTGGATTGTTCATGTGCAAGGCGATAACCGTCACCCGGCCACAGGCTGTCAGGCCGACGATTTGGGTTTGACTTTCGTCCCATGTAAAATGGTCACGCCAACGTTGACGCACGGGATGAAACAGCGGAGCCGTCTCTCCCGTGAGCGGATCGACACCGCTTTGTTGCATGCCTTTAATACATTAGAGTTGTTCCTCAATAGCATAAGATCAGGTTCCCTAGCCCAGCCCAGATGCCCACCGAATCATCCTCAAAG
>CBCXVS010000143.1:0-18485 GCA_965178525.1 uncultured bacterium
GGTCAATTCGTTTCAGGCTTTTGAGTTTTTATTTCAACAAGTTGTCGCCGAATCACGGGAGGAACTTCGGTCTAGCGTGTTTGCCGATGAGAAACATAAGGAAAGTGTGGAAAGTATGTGGGGATTGTGTGGAGATTTTGTGACGATTTTATGCGCATCAGGTCAAGGCGTATGCACAACGCAACAGATTGCAAGGGACGGAGGCCCCTGCGCCGATGAACGTACAAGCCCTCAGCAGGGGGAAGTGGCGTCGCGCTTTGTAACCGAACAGGATCGTCTCGATGTCCAGGTACTGAGGGAACTCAACTCCCGGTCGACGTATAATGGCGCACCCCTATCTTCCAGATTTGCAATGCGACGATAAAAAACAGCAGGCCAAAAACGGGCGAGCTATACTGAAACCAGACGGCGGAACCCAGCGGGTCCTCCACCCCGAGCACGCCAACGATGGGAAAGTAACTTACGCACGCCAATGGAATGACCAAGGTGAAGAAGCGGCGGAATGCCCTGTGATAAATCGACAGGGGATACTGCGACGTTTCAACGCCACCGTAAGTTAGGACGTTCATCATCTCCAACGTTTCCGTCGTCCAAAACGCCAGGGTCGCCTGGATGACGATGAGGCCAAAGAAAAAGCACACGCCACTGACCATGGCAAATCCTAACAGCGCCACCTGCGCGACATGCCACGGCACCTCCAGTGACCAAGCTGCCCACAGAAATACCAGCGCGCCCTGCCCAAAGCGGCCGATACGCCGTAGCGCCAGCTCGTGCCCGGCCAGTTGCAACACCGTACTGCAAGGCCGCAGCAACACCCGATCGAAATCACCGGTTTTGACATGCGTTGTGCCAAACTGATCGAAACCTGAGGCCAGGGCATCTGCTAGGGCGAAGGTGCAATTCACCACGCCGTAGAAGAGCGCCACTTCGGCGAACTGCCAGTTCTGCAAACGGCCGAAGCGGTCGAATAGCGCCCAGACACCGAGAAACTCGATACCCGTCATGGAGAACTGCCCCATCGCCGCCATCATAAACGCGACGCGATATTGCAGTTGGGACCGGACCGAGATCAGGAGGTACTGCCCATAAAGCCGTATCGGATTCATCCGCCCTGCACCACGAGTTTGGTCGTGCCGCGGGCCAGGAGCCAGCGGCCAAGTTGAATGATGAGGATGATCCAGAGCCCTTGCCCACAGACTTCGAGCACTGCGGTAGGCGGCGCAATGTTGCCGCTATAGATGCGGAAAGGCACATCGACGAGCCCACGGAACGGTTGCGCATGTAAGACCGGCTGCAGCCAATCGGGAAAGAGCGGTAACGGAATCACCATCCCTGAAAACAGGATGACGCACGCCGGCATAACCCGGTCCGTCCCCTGCGCGGAAAGCATCCAGAGCAACGCGATGTGCATCAGCATCGTTATCGCCGTTCCCAAAAGCGCCGCCAACCCTAAAGACAGCAAAAACAGGCAGCCAGAGAGTGCCGTGGGGGGCATGGGCAAGGCCCAGTCCTGCAAGCCAACGAGAGGCAAGACCAGGATGGCGAAGCAGCCCAGTGGGATACAGCGTAGGGTGGTCGGGGCGAGGCGAAAGGCCAGCGTCCCGGCAAACCAAAAACTGTACAGGTCCAAAGGCCGCAGCAGGTCGTAGGCAATCGAGCCATGGCGAACTTTCTGCGCGAATTCCGCATCGGTGTTCCAGGGCAGCAGCCAGAAGAATGCCTGCCCTAACCACACATAGGCCACAATGTCCGGCAGCGCCATCGGTTGCGTCTGCGTCGAGGCCGCATAAAAGGCCGCCAGGATCATCAAGCGCATGGCGCCCCAAAACAGTTGCGTGGCCAAGCCGGCCAGGGCGGCGGCGCGATATTGCAGCAGCATGCGATATCGCGCGCTCACGACGGCCAGGTACGGCGCCAGCCGAGGCATCATCTCTCCACCTCATCATACTGCGCGTACAGTTCCGCAATGATGCGCTCGATGGGCGGATTCTCGACCACCAAATCCCGCACATCGTAGTGCTGGGCGATACGCGTAATCAATGCGGCTGGCGGCACCATCGCCGGATCGAAGGCCAGTACCACCCGGGCGCCATCCCGCTCGACGACGCGGACATCCGCCTCGTCCAGGCGGATGTCCGCATCGCGCAGATCAACGATCAAGCGGCGTTCATTGTTGACCTTGGCGCGCAGGCTGGCCAAACTGCCATCACTCAAAATGCGGCCTTGGCCAATGACGATAATGCGGTCGCACAGGGCTTCGATATCGTCCATGTCATGGGTGGTCAGGAGGATAGTGACGCCGCGCTCACGCTTGAGTTCGGTGACAAAATCCCGCACCGCGAGTTTGGAGACGGCATCGAGGCCAATGGTCGGTTCGTCGAGGAATAAAATGCGCGGCTGATGCAACAGGGCGGCAGCGAGGTCGCTGCGCATGCGCTGACCCAAGCTGAGTTGGCGCACCGGCACATCCAAGAGGTCCTGCAAACGCAGCAGCTCGATCAATCGATCCCGAGTCCGCGCGAATTCCTTCTGGGATACCCGGTAAATGTCGCGCAACAGCTCAAATGAGTCGATGACGGGCAGATCCCACCATAACTGCGTGCGTTGCCCGAAGACCACACCGATCTTACTAACATGCTCGATGCGATCCCGCCAGGGCACGAGTCCGTTGACTTCGCAGCGGCCGGACGTGGGCACGAGAATACCGGATAAAATTTTGATGGTGGTGGATTTGCCCGCCCCGTTCGGTCCGATGTAGCCGACGAGTTCGCCGGCCTCAATGTGGAAATCCACGCCCTCCAACGCCTGTACGTCACGATACGTGCGCTTCACCAAACCGGTGAAGGCGCCCGCAAGGCCCGTCTTGCGCTCTGCGACGCGAAAGGTTTTCGTGAGGTTCTCCACCCGGATATACGGCATCGGCTTGCCTCCTCGTGCCGCCGAGCAGGACGCGAACGACTCGGTGCTGAACAGCGGCACAAAGCTGACAAGTCTATACATTCGGCAGGCGAACTGCAAGTGGCAAACGCAGGATCGCCACTTCTTTCGAGAACAGACATCTAGGACGCAGCGGTAGATTTTCCCAGGGCCGACTCGACCTCAGGTAGCTGACGCCAGCGTAAGACGCCATGATGCGCCGGGAACTCGACTGCGGCGCCAGCGGCATCCACCAGACCGAGCGGATGATGCACCAACTCGATCAGATTGCCGTCGGGATCGTGAATATAGGTATAATACTCACCATTATCCTCACGATTCCCCCAACGTTCGGCATCCCCCGTGCCAACGCGGTCAAAGGCACCTTGTCCGGTACGCGAGTACGGAATGCCTAAAGTGTCCAGATGGGCCAGGGTTCCCTCCCAATCCGCGACTTCCAGGGCAAAATGGGCTCGAGAGGGAATCCCGGGTTGGCCGGTCTCGGAAAAATGCATTTCCGCGTTGCCAATGTTGAGTTGCAGCATCCGCTTGTTGAGCGCGGCACCCCGGTCATGGAACGTGGCCCCCAAAACCTTCTCGTACCATTCGCGCGTCTGCTGCCGGTCGGTAATCTGCACGTTGATGTGGTGAACCATCTTGATCTGTATCATCGCCCGATCCTCCCCTCTGTTGCCGGACCGATGGTGTCACAGAGCAGGACACGATGTCCTTCCCTTCCACTGATTCCTCACTTCTTGTGCGCAGTGTACTACAATCGTCTGCCCGTACCTAGCACGATGTACGGCTGTCCAGGCTCTTATTAAAACGCATCTGTCAGCGATTGCTCAATCGCGGCCAGAATATCGTCCGCTTGCGGCGTGAAATCCTTCCAGAAAGGCGGGGACGGATGATGCGTTGCCGGCGCCCCAACGCGGATGGGAGGTGCGAGCAAACTAGCGAGGGTGTCAGATGCCGTGACCGCGGCGACCAGGTCACTGCCCAAGCCGCCAAAAACGGGTGACTCATGGACCGTGACCAAGCGCCCGGTTTTGGCGACCGACGTCATGAGGCTCTCGGTATCGAGAGGCGCCAGGACGCGTATATCCAAAACTTCAACCGAAATATCTTTGGCCTCCGCTAATCGGGCCGCATCAAGCGCCGTGTGGACCATGCTGCCAAAGGTGGCGACGGTCACATCCGTGCCGGGACCGGCCACGCGGATGCCATAGGCTTCGAGGGGAGACGTCGGGACGGTCCGCTGCAATTCGCCTTTGAGACGCAGATCGCGGTACAGAATTTTGGGTTCAAAAAAGAGGACGGGCTTCTCCGAGGCCACGGCGGCCCAGAGCATGGAATAGAAGTCTTGCGCCGTCGATGGACAGACGATCGTGAGTCCGGGATTATTCAGAAAAGCCGATGCCTCTTCCTCGCGATGATGTTCGATGAGGAAACCACCGCCATAGGGTAAACGGACGACAAGCGGCATCGTCACTTGCCCGCCGTGACGATGGGGCATACGGCCCATCTGGCACATGATCTGGTCCATCATGGCATAGACAAAGCCCGAAAACTGCACTTCGAGAATCGGCCGCTTGCCAGCAAGCGCTAGGCCAACGCTGACGCCAGCGATGCCTTCTTCGTCCAGAGGCGTGTCGATGCAGCGGCCGCCCAAGACCTCGATCAGGGGCAGATAGTTTTGCAGCACCTTCTCTTTGTAGCCGTCCAGCCCAAAGACCGGGAGCCATTTCTCCGGCATGGCGACGGTGCGAAAGACACCGCCGATGCGCCCGACGTCCTCGCCAAGCAACACGACGCGCTCATCGTATTGGCAAATGTCGTACAAGGCAATGTTGAGGGCATCACAGCATGTGACCTCCGGGATGACCTCCGGCGACAGCCGCCGCGCCTTGATGGCGGCAGGCTCATACCTTGAGTTCAGACGTGGCGTACGATGGAATGCCACACTCTTGGCAATCATCGCGTGACCATCGTGCGTACGCAGCCGATCATAGATGCTCGCGGCATCGCGCATTTCCTGCACGGCCTTGGCCTGCAGGCTGGCATCAGCCTCTTCCGACCATGACAGATCATAGATATCCTGTGCGGTCTCCGAGAGCAGAAAACGCTTCATGCGTACGAGCGGGTCGTGCGTGGCAAGGTAGGCTTCCTCGGCCTCGGTACGCGGCGCTTCGACGCCGATGGCCGTGGTATGCGTATCCATACGGTACGTCACCAGTTCGAGCAGTGTCGGTTCGCTGTGGGTGCGGGCACGGTGCAAAGCGCGCTGCGTGGCGCCATAGACGGCGAACGGATCGTTGCCATCGATTTGTTCGCCGGCCATGCCATAGGCGTGGGCTTTCTCAGCAAAGGTACCCGTCGCCGTTTGCCGGCATATCGGCGTTGAGATTGCGACTTGATTGTTCTCACACAGGAAGATGACGGGTGTGCGGAAAATGCCGGCCCAGTTCAGTGCCGTGTGAAAATATCCCCGGGACGTGGCCCCATCGCCTAGGTAGGCGGCCGCGACACTTGGCAAGCCCTCCATTTTCGTGCCTAAACTGAAGCCAACCGCATGCGGAAGGTGGGCCCCCACCAAGATATACGGCAGGATCACTTTACGTGTCAGGAAATGTGCGATGACGTCCGGATCGGGGATGCCGTAGAAGAGCTGAAACATCGCCTCGTACGATACGCCACGGGCAAACGCCGCCCCCTGCGAGCGGGCATACCAAAAGGTCCAATCGTCCGGACCGAGGGCATAGGCGCTGGCGACTTCTGCGGCTTCCTGACCTTTTGGGGAAATATAGATCGGCATGCGTTTAAGGTAGCCCTCTACCGTGGCTTTTTCCGCAAAACGCCGGGTGTGTACCATACACTCATAGAGTCGCAGAATCGTCTCGGCGTCCAGATGCAACGCGTCGAGCGCCTGCGAGTCCGTGACAGTGCCTTGCGGTGAGAGAATGCGATGCATGGCTTTTGCTCCTCCGAAGCGTGCCAAGTTCGAGAGCTGCAGCACAGTGATCGGAGAGAATCCAGGCAAGAGGCTAGGCATGAGGACGATAGCGGCTGGCGATAGATGATGTCAGAGGATGCCCCTCACGGCGGTGCAGCTCCTCCTCTATGAAATGATGCCCAGGGGCTTTGCCGATGTCAACGACAACACCCTGAAAGGCATAAAAATCAAGGATGTTCAGCACATTCAGAGACGGCATCTCAAGGCTGGCAAGATGGTTGGCGTATGCGCGAGATCACCAACAGGATGCCGGCATCGTGAGACGCGGCGGCGTGATCCGGTGCCTTAAGGTTGCTCGTGCGCTTCGTAGAGATGAATCGCTTTTTCCAAGGTGCGCAAGGGTAGCATGGCGCATTTGACGCGCATGGTGGTGAGCGGGATGCCCAGGAGATCCAGCATATCCTGCCGATCCATTGCCTTAATCTCTGCCAATGTTTTGCCCTCGACGACTTCCATGAGCATGGATGCGGCGGCCAGGCTAATCACACAGCCTTCTCCGTCAAAATACGCTTCAGCCAAATTCCCCTCGCCGTCCAGACGGGCCTGAATGCGTACTTCATCGCCGCAGAGCGGGTTCAGAGCCCGATACTCCAACGTCGGATGTTCCAGGGCGCCACAATGGTAGGGATTCTCGTAATGCTCCAGAATATTCTCCTGGTACATGTTAAAACTCATCGGCGCAGTATCCTTCTCGCTTCCCCAAGGGCTTCGATCAGCACATGTATCTCATCGACCGTATTATAGACGTAGAAACTGGCTCGGCACGCCCCATTGACGCCGAGGGCACGCATCAGTGGCATGGCGCAGTGATGGCCAGCACGAATGGCAACGCCCTGTTGGTCGAGAATCGAAGCAATATCGTGAGGATGCATGCCAGGTAGATTAAAGGCCACGACACCGCCGCGGGCATCGGCTTCCGGCCCATAGATCTCAATGTCTTGCACCTCCCCAAGCCGTTCGAGCGCGGCGCGCACCAAGTCGTGCTCATGAGTCTGCACCGCCTCCATGCCCAAGGTTTGCAAATACGTCATCGCCGCCGCCAGGCCAATACCCTGGGCAATCGGCGGCGTCCCGGCCTCGAATTTCCAGGGAAGATCATTCCAGCTCGCCCCTTCGAGCGTCACCTCGCGGATCATATCGCCGCCACAGAGGAAAGGCTCCATGCGCTCCAGCAGGTGGCGTTTTCCATACAACCCACCGATGCCCGTCGGACCCAGCATTTTATGGCCGGAAAAGGCGAAAAAATCGCAATCGAGCGCCCGCATATCGACTGGCATATGCGGGATGCTTTGGGCCCCATCGACGCACATCAGCGCCCCGTGCGCGTGCGCCATGGCCGCCAATTCCTGCACGGGATTCACCGTTCCCAGCACATTGGAGACGTGCGCCGCCGAAACCAGTTTCGTGCGCGGCCCGATGAGCGCCGCCGCTTCGTCCATATCCAGATGCCCTTGGGGGCCCACGTGGATGTAGCGCACCGTGGCCCCCGTGCGCCGGGCGATCTGTTGCCAGGGCACGATATTGCTGTGGTGTTCCAGTTGCGTCAGGACCACGTCGTCGCCGGTGCGTAAATGGGCGAGGCCCCAGGCATAGGCAACGAGATTCAACGCCTCCGTGGTATTCTTGGTGAATATGATTTCTTCAAAGTCGGCATGAATAAAGTGGGCAACTTGTTCGTGGGCCTGCTCATAGGCGGCGGTGGCTTCTTCGCTCAGGACATAGATACCACGATGAATATTGGCATGAGAATGTTGGTAGTACTGTCGTTCCGCATCCAGCACCGCCTGGGGCTTTTGGGATGATGCAGCACTATCGAGATAGACGAGCGGATGGTCATGGACACGGCGTGCCAAAATCGGAAAGTCACGCCGAATTTCTGTCAGATCAAGCCTCAGCTGTACCTGGGACGCCGAATCACTCATGGGACGCACCTCCTGGTCTGCCCGTGTGTTGGAAGCCGAACCGATATTGCACCCTACCCAATCTCATACACCTTCGTCAAGGTGCGATAGCATCGATCTTTTTTGGCTCGCTTCCCGGGCGCCCCAGCACACCTACGGCGTACCGTAGCGGTCGTCTCTTACGCTAAGCGTGGAAAAAGCGCTTCACGAGTAATACGGGCACGGGCGCTTTGGCCGCGACGGTATTGGCAATATTGCCGACCTTCAGGCGTTTCCATCCGGTCATGCCCCGGGCGCCGAGAATCATGGCATCGCACGCTTTGTCCGCAGCAGTCTGCAGAATCGCCCTCGTCACATCGCCGGAAGCCAGCACCCCTTCGTAGACAATCCCGGCCATCGCCGCCCGCGCCTCGACCTGCGTCAGGAGATCCTTGCCCTCAGAAGGCGCAGGATCATGGCCACGGAGCGGCCGGTCGCGCTCGACATGCAACACGCACAGCTCGAGCTGCTGCGCCTGTGCCAACTGCAGGGCGTGATCCACCGCCGCATGCGACCAAGGCGAACCTCCCGTGGCGACCAGGACACGACGCCAACAGGACTTCCCAAGGATGGGAACCCGGGGCCGTTTGACCACGAGAACCGGCTGGGACGCTTTTGCGGTGACGGCATTGACGTTGCTCCCCAGCATCAGCCGTTTCCACCCGGAGGCGCCCCGTGACCCCATCACGATCAGGTCACTCTGGCTCTGCGCCGCGGTGCGCAGGATCGTCTCCGGGATATTGCCCCAGGCGTAGACCGTTTCACATGGCACACCGGCACTGGCTACCTGGACGGCGGCCTCGGCGAGAAACTCGCGTCCCTGCAGTTCGATCGCGTCCATCAGCACGTCCGAGCCACCCACCATATCCGGCATCGTCGCCGCAGCGGGCACGGTAAGGACGGTTAGAATCCGCAACGTACCACCCGTGTGTGCGGCCAACGCCACGGCATGGGCCAGCGCCGCCTCCGACCACGGACTTCCACCTGTCGCGACCAGAATACGCGTATACATCATGTGTCTCCCGCTGTACGATGCCTTTTTTCCTCAACATGCGAGTGCAACATACGATACAAGCGGACAGACTGTAGAATTCTCGCAAACGCTTGTCAAGCAATCAAACGTCCACCCAAATATGGATTCTGTTATAGACTGCACGTGTTTTGAGCCATCTCTGAACCCTTGCCATGGTATGCATATGATCAATCAAAGTCGCATACACAACTTCTGCGGCGCAGTAATGGACACGGTCTCAGGCATGAAAGATCATTTGGGTGAACGTTTGATTGCTTGACACGGTCGAGGCGAACCCGTAGGGTCTCTGGCCATCTGCTCGTGCAAAACTAGCACCTGTCGCTAGCAAAGCGGGACACGGGCGGATGATCAAACCACACGCCCTTGTACGAATGCGCTGCGCATGGGAATACATGCCTGCTTGCAGCCGAGTGTGCGACGTACGGGTGGACTGCTGGCGTCGAGAGACGGGAACGTGCACAGGGAGGACACCTCATGGATGGCATCGGCGGGGATTCCAGACTGCTCTCAGATGTGTTCGGCATGCAGCAGATAGGAACAGGCTTATGAATATCCAGGGTATCTTAGCCACCAAGGGCACCCACGTGGTGACGATTCAGCCACACCAAACGATTCGCGAGGCTCTCGCCACGCTCGTGTCGTATAATATTGGCGCGCTTGTCGTCATTAACACCGCCAACGAACCCATTGGCATCATTTCCGAGCGGGATATCATCCGTGCCGCGGCCCAGGACGAATCGGTCTTTTCCCTGAGCGTCAGTACGCTGATGACCCGCGAGATTGTCACTGGGATGCCCGACGACGACCTGGAGGTCGTGGCCCATACCATGACGGAAAAGCGCATTCGTCACGTCCCGGTTGTGGACCAGGGCCGGCTCATTGGTATCGTGTCGATTGGCGATGTCGTCAAGGCGCAACGCGATCAATACCAGGGCGAACTGTACACGCTGCAGACCCAGATATTAGCCGAAGACGCCTGAGACGTGGTCGGCAACGCCTGTTCTGGCAGGGGGGACTTTCCTAGGCGTCCATGGTACCATCCCTCCATCCCCCTTCTATGCCGATCCGGCATCAGCTGCTGGCGGTGGCAAGCGACCACATCCGGGGAATGAATGGCTGCGAGCATAGGTTGATTTGTGTAACAATTCCCCTACACATCAGAAAAACCTCCTTGCTCGTACACAACGCCTTGAGTATTGCCGAGACAGAGAGCCGAGACAGATAAGGAATATCCGATGACGCAACCCGGTACGGACACCAACCCCTTGCGTGTGGCGATTATTGGGGCGGGTCCTAGCGGTTTTTATGTCGCCGAGCATTTATTACAGCAACTGCATCTTGTCGTTGAAATTGACATCATCGACCGGTTGCCCACGCCGTATGGACTCGTGCGGGGCGGCGTGGCGCCCGATCATCAAAAGATTAAATCAGTGACCCGAACTTATGAGAAAATCGCCATGCATCCGCGCGTACGCTTTTATGGCAACGTGGCGTTTGGCGTGCACCTGAGCCTGACCGACCTGCGCGACCTCTACCATCAAATTGTCTATACCACCGGGGCCCAAACCGACCGCCAGCTGGGCATCCCGGGCGAAGATCTGCAAGGCAGCTATCCCGCCACCGCGTTCGTCGCTTGGTACAACGGCCATCCGGATTTCTGCGACCTGCAGTTCGATTTTTCGCACGAACGGGCCGCCGTGGTCGGCGTTGGGAATGTGGCCGTGGACGTTGCCCGCATCTTGTGCCGCACCTCTGAAGAACTGGCCGCCACCGATATCGCCGATTACGCCTTGGAGGCCTTGCGGCACAGTCGCATCAAAGAAGTCTATATGTTAGGACGGCGTGGCCCCACCCAGGCGGCCTTCACCAATCCCGAACTCAAAGAACTGGGAGAGTTGGCGGGAGCAGATATCGTTGTGCGCCCCGAAGAAGCGGCTCTGGACGATATCAGTCGCGCCGCTCTGGAGGCCAATTCGGATCGCGCCACCACGCGCAAGGTCGATATGTTACAGGCGTATGCCGGCCGCGCCAACACGGGGAAACCACGCCAGCTCATCCTCCGCTTTCTGGTGTCACCCGTCGAATTACTCGGCAACGACGCGGCACAGGTGACGGCCATGCGCTTGGTCAAAAACGAACTCTACGCGACCGAGGCAGGGACGTTGCGCCCGCGGCCCATCGACATTTACGAAGAGTTGCCGGTAGGCTTGGTGTTTCGGTCCGTAGGCTACCAGGGTGTCCCCCTGCCCGACGTGCCATTCGATGAGCGCTGGGGTGTCATTGTGAATCAAAAGGGCCGGGTGCTCTTGCCCGCCCCCCCCCATCCCATCCTTGGTGAATATACCGCCGGCTGGATCAAACGGGGTCCGACAGGTGTCATTGGCACGAACAAACCGGACGCCTTGGAGACGGTGCAGTGCATGGTCGAGGATGTGGCCAAGGGCGCCGTGATGGCCCCGGGTCACGCGACCGTGATGGAGGCCGAACAACGCATCCGGGAACGCCAGCCGACGTATGTGTCCTTCGACGACTGGTGCCGTCTCGACGCTTTGGAAGTCGAGCGCGGTGAAGCCGTGGGGCGTCCGCGGGTGAAATTCACCCGTGTTGAGGAGATGCTCACGGCTCTCCAAGAAGTCCCGTCGGCTTAATCCACATGGACCCACCACAGGAGCGACTTCAGTCGCGATCCTAGAGCACACGAGACTCCATGGTATCGCGGCTAAAGCCGCTCCTACAGGTTCGTCCCGTTGTGGCTCCCGCCATATGAAGCGCCTTCACCTGGCGCCTATGCCTTCTGCCCCCCGACCCATTCTCCGGTATCTTCGCTCTAAACCCGGCCTGGGGCCTTAGGCGCCCATGTCATTGAACTGGATCGCCAGTCTGCCCATGGTCTGGAGTCTTGATCAGCGTCGACATGCTTAAGCGAGTGTGGACAAGCAATACAAATGGAGATACCATGCGGCCCACGTGGAATGGTCTGGCGGTAGAGCTGTCACAGCCTGAAGCATATGCCCGGACTCGATTGTGAGGTCAATTTGTAGACGCTGTCCACTGCAGGCGCTATCGGAGCATCGAGCTGTATATGTCTTTTGGAATTTGCCGCGCACCCGTCTCACGCCGCGTCTTCACGAATGGCGCCCTGCGCTGACCCCACGTCGGCAGGACGCATAGGCCCGAATGATCATGATCGAGGGGAAAAGCATGAAACGTAGAACGTTTATCACAGGAACAACGGCGCTTGCCGGCCTCTCGGCGATGCCCTGGCGCCTGGCACGGGCAGGGCACCAAGGGAAATCGGGAACGCCGAAGCCCGGGGGTACATTACGGGTGGCCTTTGCCTCCGACATCCATGCCGGACGCTTTCAGTTGAACCGTCTCGGTCCGCCAGGGTATGAGAGCTACTGGGTGTCGAACAACACGCACAATGCCCTGGTGACGCTGGATCCCGCGTTCAACATCGTACCGGACCTGGCCAAGTCTTGGGAGATCGTCGACAAAGGCAAAGAATATATCTTCCACCTGCATGAAAACGTCAAATTCCACGACGGCACGGATTGTGACGCCGAGGCGGTGAAGTGGAATTTCGACGATATGCTGACGCGGGGCAAGACCTCCTGGGTCTACGTCTTCTTTACGGCGATTGAGTCGGCCGCGGTCATCGATAAGCACACGGTCAAAATCATTATGAAGGAACCGGCCGCGCTGTTGCCCATGCTGGCGGGATATTTCCATGGGGTGCCGATCGGGTCGCCCACGTCGGCGGAAAAATATGGCGAGGACTGGGGCCGCCATCCCGTGGGCACGGGGCCGTTTACCTATGACGTCAATGACTACCGGCCCGACGAAGTGGTGGTCCTGAAAAAGAATCCCCACTACTTCCGCAAAGACGTCTCCGGGAACCCCCTTCCGTACTTGGACCAGATCGATATCCGCATTATCAAAGACCCGACCGCCGCCATGGCCGCATTGCGCACGGAGCAAGTCGATATTTTGCAGCGTGTCAATCCGCAGCACGTGCCAGTCGTCGAACGCGCCAAAGGCGTGCGGGTGGAGACGGCGCCGTCCCGGATGCCCCTGGTCTGTTACATGAACCAGCGCCGGCCGCCCTTCAACGATGTGCGGGCGCGCCGGGCCATCGGTGGCTATGGCCTCAACCGCCAGGAGATCGCCCAAACCGTGTTTCAGGGGCGGGCCAAACCTCTGGTCAGTATGATCGCGGAAGGCGTGCAGGATCACCTGGACCTGACCGAGATGTACCCCTACGACCCTGAGAAGGCGAAGGCGTTGCTGAAAGAGGCGGGGTATGATGAGAACAATCCGGCCGAGTTTGAACTGGTCACCGATACCGATGCGACCTTCTTTGCCGACTCGGCGACCTTACTGAAAAGCCAGATGGAGAAGATTGGCGTCAAGGTCAAGATCGTGGTGATGGACAAGCCGGCCCTGATTGATAAGTTCTTGAGCAAAAATTACACGATGCTGATCGAGGACTTTGGCTCTCTGGTGGATTTCAACCAGGAATCCCTGCACTTCTTCCGGGGCTTTAAATCCAATTATGGCGGTATGAATTCGCCTGAGCTTGAGGCGTTGACGTTGCAGTGGCGGCGCGAAGTCGAACCGGCAAAACGCCGGGAGATCGCGCATAAAGTCCAACGGCTTTTGGCGCGCGATATGCTGTGGTGCAACATCACGGATTCCCCGTATTTCCAGGCCTACCGGGAATATGTGAAGGGCTATCACTTCATGAACCAGGTCTATGTCTATTGGGAAACGACCTGGCTGGAGAAGGCGTAAATCCGCGCAGAGCGCGCCGGGGCACGACAGGGGAAAGGCGCCACATCAACGCCTTCCCTTTTCGTGCCATGTATTTATAAACCATACACCCGGGCCGCATTTCCCCCCGCGATCTTGGCCTTTTCGTCTTCCGTGCACTCGGCCAGAATCTCTTCCAGGATCTCCCGCGTCCTGGGAAAGGTCGACTCCTGATGGGGATAATCCGAGCCCCATTGCAAGGTATCCACGCCAATATGATCCCGCAGCTGGATGCCCAGGGCATCTTCCTGAAAGCCCAGGAACACGTTGCGGCGGAAATAGTCACTGGGCAGCAGGTCCTCCTGGAAGCGGTATCCGACGATGCCGGCGGACCGCTGGTTGTAATTGTAGTCCAGCCGGTCGAGAAAATGCGGCACCCACGAGAGCTCGTGCTCCACGGCCCCCACCTGCACCTTCGGATAGCGCTCGAAGACGCCGCTGTAGATCATGTCGGCGATGGACATGCGCACGCCCATGTCCATGTTACACAGGTGGGCCAGCCGAGCCGTGTCCGCGAGTTGAAACGCTTCCCCGGATCCATATCGATTCGTGGCGGCGTGCAGGCTCAGCGGCATCGCCAAGTCCTGAGATGCGGCCCAGAGCGGCTCGTACATCGGCGTATCGTAGCGCTTTCCCTCCGGCGGATACACGGTGATCATGGCGCCGACAAAGCCCAGATTGCGGCAGCGCTGCATCTCCTGTACACCTTCCTGCACGTCGTCGACATTGATCATGGCAATGCCGCCCAGGCGCTTGAGGTCGGCACGGCAAAATTCCGCGACAAAGTCATTGTACGCCCTGAAGACGGCCGTCAGCAGGTCGCTATTCGGTACGGTGCCGAACAACCGCAGACCGGCCGATGGATAGATGAGACTGACGTCAATCCCATCGGCATCCATATCTTTGAGATGTTCCTCGGGGATATATCCCCCGGGCCGGACATTTTCAAATGAATCCAGCCGCGTCAGTTGTTCCGGCTGCTCAAACCTCACCCCTACCTGGGCTCCCTGAGCCGGATTGTTGCCCCTGATACCGTCACAGACCCACACTTGTCCGCCTTCAACCGTCATCAGCTGCGGGCATCGGTCCTTGTACTTGGGCTCGACTCTGCTCGTCCACAGGTCCGGCGGCTCAATGACGTGGTTGTCCGAGGAGATAATGCGATAATTGGCCATCCTTTACCCTCCTGTGCGTGGTGTCGGGTTGGTGCGTCCACATGACGGGAATATGGTGGCGCCCAGCATAGCTGTTTTTCGGTTGTGATGCCAGGACCCATCGAGACGAACCCCATTTTTTCCGGATCACGTTGCGCGTATACTGTCCCCGTCACAGAGGAAAATCGGACGCGGGCGGAGTCTACACCCCGCAGTGGTATACGAGGAGGCCATATGGAGACCGTAGGATTTATCGGACTCGGCAGAATGGGCGCCGCCATGGCGGGCAATATCCAAAAGGGCGGGTATGCGATGATTGTCCACGATATCCGCGAGGGCACCACCAAGCCGTTGTTGGAAGGCGGCGCACGATATGCGGCGTCCCCTGCCGAGGCGGCCCGCCACAGCGATATCATTTTTACCTCCCTGCCGCGGCCACAGGACGTGGAGGCGGTCGTCACCGGCCCGGAGGGGATACTCGAAGGTATACGGGAAGGCAACGTGTATTTGGACTTGACCACCTGCGGACCTGACGTGATCCGGCGCCTTGAACCCCTGTTCCGCCAGCAGGGCGCCTACGTCATGGATGCGCCGGTGCTGAGCAGTCCGACCCGGGCCCTGGAGCGCAACCTGCTTGTGATGGCTGGCGGTGAACAAGAGGTCTACGCACGTATTCAGCCGATTCTGCACACCTTTGCCGACAAGGTCGTGTACACGGGCGGTTTGGGCTCGGCCTGCATTTGCAAGCTCGTGCACAATATGATGAGCTTTGCCCTGAGTCAAGTCGTGGCGGAAGGCTTGACGTTGGGCGTGAAAGCAGGTGTGGATCTCGACGCGCTTTTGGAGTCGGGCAGCCGGGGCGTGTTGGGATCGCGGCAAGAGGTTCTGGAGCAGACGGTGTTCCGGGAGCAATTTCAACCGCCTAGCTTCACCCTGGCGCTGATGCGCAAAGATGTTGGGTTGGCGACCGCCCTGGGCCGAGAGCACAACGTCCCCCTGCCGGTGGCGAATGTGGTAGAGCAGATGATCGTCGAGGGGCTAAACCAGGGCTGGGCTGAGGAGGATTATAACATCGCCTTTCGTCTGCAGGAGGATATGGCCGATGTCCAGATACGGCGAGCGTAACCCATGAAAAGGGGATCCCCAAAGGGCGCGAAGAGACGCGAAGGGAACGGGCGCTTCCGGATCCGTCGTGACCTTCGCGTCCTTCGCGGATCCGTCTTAGAGGCCCCGGAAATACAGGAGTACTTCTTTGCTCAATATTTCTATTGAATGGACGATGGCGGATTTACAAGATCACCTGGATGGCATTCCGGCCCATCGCATCCGGTTGCGTCCCTGGCCGGGTACGGCAACCGTGCAAGATGTCGTGTTGATGGACGACCACCACGACCGGCTTTGCGAACTGATCGATGGTGTGTTGGTGGAGAAAGCGATGGGCTTTGAAGAATCTTGGATCGCGGCGAATTTGTTGTTTCTGCTCGGTCAATTCTTGCAGCAACATCCCCTGGGAATCGTGACGGGAG
This sequence comes from uncultured bacterium, assembly GCA_965178525.1. Taxonomy (GTDB): domain Bacteria; phylum Tectomicrobia; class Entotheonellia; order Entotheonellales; family Entotheonellaceae; genus CBCXVS01. Next base: position 16,395 of record CBCXVS010000143.1, read on the forward strand.
TGGATGGCCTGATTCAACTTCTCCCCCATCAAGTGCGCATTCCCGATGTGGCTTATTTTGCTTGGGAACGGCTGCCCGATCGACGATTGCCTCGCGAGGCGGTGCCTCATATCGTGCCTGATCTGGCCGTTGAGGTCCTTTCCACGAGTAACACGCCGGCTGAAATGCGCCGGAAGCTGCGTGAGTATTTCCAAGCTGGCGTGCGGCTGGTGTGGTACATCGATCCGGCAGCGAGAACCGTGACCGTTTACCACGACGAAAATGACTCGATTGAGCTGGATGAAGACCGGATGCTGATCGGGGGTGGGGTCCTGCCAGGTTTCGAGGTGTCGGTTCGGCAACTCTTGACGCCGTCCGAAGCATCTCAGTAGCTTATTGTTGATCGAATATGGGCGATAAAATGGCCCGCCTATGGGATCGAGATCAAGCGTCTCTCAAAGGTTGCCGCCAGGCCTTGGATTTGGGTTGCCGTCAGCATCAAAACACTGTTGGCACGTCCCCGATGTCTCCTCGATCAAAAGCCGCTTCAGTTCCGGATTGTTCTTAAAAACTTTCATAAATATTGACCAATGTCCGTATGGTATAACAAAATGTTGAATATATTTTTTTATTCTGCTCTTGTTTTTGAACCTCTTGAGTTGGCTATATACGAACTTAGCCTGCCCAAAAGCATCTAGGCGGTCTCTCCAGAGATATCTTGGTGCATCCTCTTTTAAGTCGTATTTAGCGAGGCCCAATAGATTAATTGTGTTTTTTGTGCGAGAATATTGATGTTCATCATCTAATTCATTACTTACATCAATCCGGCCATCTTCTAGATATACGAAAGCGCTAAAGGTATTATCCTTATCCGGCCAAAAATAATCTTCTAAATTGACATTTTTTTGCCCCTTGGTGGAATTACAATTGACACAAGCGAGAAGAAAATTGTTCCAATCCAATTCAAGTGCTGGGTTATGCTTTTTGGGTTTCTCATGTTCAACTGCGAGCGACGAAGAGGGGATTTTCCGCTCACAATAGGAACAATAAGGCCCGATTCTCTCGATCAAATAAGGCTTGGCTTCTGGGTATTTTCTAAATGGACTATCTTTCGGATGGTCTCCTGTATCAACAGGTCTCATCGTCATCCTCGAATAATCCCGCGACATCGCGCTGAAGTTCCATAAAAGCCTGGTAGGCGGGATTATTGCTGTAGGGAAGCAATAAGTCATCTAACCTGGCTTTTATACGTTTGAGTTCTTCATCCGTTTCAGCATCTTTGCCTTCGTCCAATAACTTGTAATATTCGGTGGCCGTATTCTTCATTTGAAGATACCGTTTACTCCGCCATGGCATTTCGACGCCCATAATATCTTCCACGATATCTTCAATACTCCGGTCTGCATAATCCGAGGGCCTGTCTTGGCCCAAATGAATCAATTCGCCCGGTTCTAAGGATTGAATGATAAAGGGTGAATGCGTCGTGGCGACAAACTGTACACGCGGAAAGACTTTTTTCAAGGATGCGACCACACCGCGTTGCCATTTCGGATGGAGATGGAGGTCAATTTCATCGATGAGCACGATGCCAGGCGTCTTTTGCGCCACCTCTTCACCGAGGTGTGGATTCAGTCTTGCCATCCGGTAGGTAATATCGGCCACCAGCGCCACCATGTTGCGGTATCCATCGCTCAGGAGGCGGAATGGCATACGTTGAGGACGCGCCTCGTTTTCTCCATCCGGCAGGACAAGGTCAATCATGAGCGCGCCGTAACGCACGTCGAAGTAAACGTTTTGACAGTTGTCGATACTCTCGACGATGGCCTGCTTCACCGCCTGATACAGGCTGGGCGATTTGCCTTGCTGAATGGCTTCCGTCTCTCGGGTCATGAGCCATCGCATCAGCATATCTTCGTTGAGCCCGGAGTCGAGGCAATGCCGATAGCCTTCGAACCTTGAGCCCGGCGGTAAGAGCGCTGTCGTGTCAGACGGGTTGGTGTCGTCATCTCTTCTTTGCCAAAGCCGTCCGGTACGATAGTAGGGTTGTTCCCCAATAGTTAATGAGGTAGGCTATCCTCCCCCAAACGATGGAGGGAGCCCAGCCAGGTCATT